>DATIZY010000320.1:0-15031 GCA_035516895.1 Thermoanaerobaculia bacterium
GCATCCGACTGCACGATTCCGATCAAAGATCGGTTCCTGTCGCGCCGGCATGCCGAGATCGTTCGCGAGCGCGGAACGTGGTACGTCCGCGACTGCGGCAGCGTCAATGGAACGCTGGTCAACGGCGTCAAGATCGGCGATCCGGTGCCGCTGCGTCCCGGCGATCGTATCGCGTTAGGCGACAGCGAAGTGGTCTTTCACGCCAATGACGAGCCGTCGCAGCTGATCGCGGTCGACAGCGATTCGCACGCGACGAACCTGTCGATCAAGATCGACAGCGAGGAGCGCGGCACGGAGCGGACGAAGGTGCTCAACTCGCTGGCGATCGAGTTTCTCGCCGACCGGCCGATGAGCGATCTGTTCGAGTTCGTCCTCGATCGCGTGGTCGGGCTGCTGCATCCTTCGCGCGCGGCGCTCGCGCTGTTCGGCGCCGATCGCACGACGTTCGACATGGTGAAGCTGCGGCGGCAGGACCCGAGCGATTCGACGGACCTGCTGATCTCGCGCACGCTGCTGAAGGAGGTCGTCGACGGGCGGCAGGTCGTCTCGTTCTTCGACACGAAGCAGGACGAGAAACTCGCGCGCGCGCATTCGATCGTCGCGCAGGACATCCGTTCGGCGGTCTGCGCTCCGCTGGTCGTCGGGGACGCCGTGCTGGGCGTGCTGTATCTCGACTACAAAGCGACGCGCGGCACGGTCTCGGAGAACGACGTGCGGCTGGTCGCGCAGATCGCGCGCTTCGCCGCGGTGACGCTCGAGCGCACGCGCCTGCGCGAGGAAGCGTTCGCCAAAGCGAAGATCGACGAAGAGCTGCGCACCGCGTACACGATTCAGAAGCGGCTGCTGCCGTCGTCGCTGCCCACGGTCAGCGGCTACACCTTCGCGGCGGCGAACCGTCCGGCGAAGTCCGTCAGCGGCGACTACTATGACATGGTCGTGCGGCCGAACGGGCGCATGTACTTCGTGATCGCCGACGTCAGCGGCAAAGGCATCACCGCGGCGATCGTGATGTCGAGCGTCGCGACGGCGTTCAACATTTTCACACGCACCGATCCGACGCCGGCCGATCTGTTGCGCGAGCTCAACGCGACGCTCGCGCCGAAGACGGCGCCGACGAAGTTCGTCACGCTCGTCGCCGGCGTGCTCGATCCCGCGACCGGCCGCGTCGAATATGCAAACGCGGGACATGTGTCGCCGCTCCTCATCTCCGCCGGAGGGGTCGAGCCGCTGAAGACGACCGATCTCGTCGTCGGCCTCTTCCCGCAGGCGCAGTATCGAAATCAAACCATTCAGCTCGGGACCGGCGACGCGCTCGTCCTCTTCACCGACGGAGTGACGGAGGCGGAGAATGAAAAGGAAGAGCAGCTCGGCCTGACACCGGTCGCCGACGTGCTGCGGCCGCTGCATCGCGTGCCGGCGCAGCAGATTCTCGCGGCGATCGACGAGCGCGTACACGCGCACATCGGCGACACGCCGCCGGGCGACGATGTCACGATCCTCGCCCTGACGCGCAGCTCGTAAGTGTGCCCGCCGGTCCTCAGGCCGGCACACATCGAGACGCGCAGCGGCGCATGGGGAACTTCCGCCGGCGAAACGCCCACGTCCCTAAAACCGTCGTGTGATGCCCCACGCCAGGCCGGCATCGGCGCTGTTCTCGTAATTCAGAACATTCTCGATCAGCGCGACGTAGAGAATCGCCGTTCGGCCGATCTGATGCTGCATCCCGACCGACAGCTGATTCGACCGGTGCGTCAGCTCGGCGGGACCGAGATGCCGCAGCGGGCTTTGCGAGATGGTGAGCTGCACGACGACGGATGAGCGGTCGCTGATCATGCGCGATCCGGCGATCGTGCCCGAGACGACGATCAGCGCATCGCTGCCGATCACACGGTCCCCGCCGAGATGTACGACGCCGGTGGAAACATGGAGTGCGGATTTCGCGAAGTCGCGCGAGACGATCATCTCGACGCCGGCATCGAACGATCCCGAACCGGCGAGCGTTTGCGCGTTGCCGGCCGGCAGCTCGATCGCGCCCGCGAGCGCCATGTGCACGCTGCCTTCCGCGCGCGGCGCGAGCTCGTATTTCGCGTTCAGCGCGATGTCGCCGATCGAATAGCCCGCGCTGCGGTCGCGCAGATACATCGTCGACGCGGTTTCGATGAACACCGTCTCCGAGTTTTGCCGCAGCGTCTCGCGGCCCGCGTTGCCGACGCCGAGCGCGCGGTGCACATCCTCGACGAGGACGTCGGACCATCCGCCTCCGATTCGCGTGATCGGGAGCGTCAGGCCGAGCTCGAGGTGCGCGCCGAATCCGCGGCGAACCGCCAGCTCGAAGCGGTGGGTCTCGCCGTCGGCAAGAAACAGCGGATCCTCTCCCCGGAAACGTGAATCGGAGAGCTCCTGCCCCGCGTCGGCGCGGCCGATTCCCCGCGCGAGGTTGTGCGTGATCCACGCCGATTTCGCGAACGTGTTCGAATCGGACGTGTTCAGGGTAAGACGCCACTGCTCGTCATCGAGCACTGCTGCGCGCTCCGGCTCGAAGAAAAAGAATCCGTTGTTGAGCAGAAATTGATCGCGGATCGGCAGGGGAGCGCGAAGATCCTGCGCGTACGCCGCGGCGGAAAACGCGAGCAGGAGCGTGAACACAGCCCCGCGCATGGTGCGATGATACGTCAGCGACGGACGCCGCGCCTGACCGCCTCCACTCCCGCCGCCGCTGCAATCGCGAGCTGCGGGACGACCGGCACGCGGAACCGCGATTCCGCCTCACTACCTGCCGAGATGCCGATGAAGTAGAGCACGGTAATGAGGATGAGGATCGACATCGCCCGATCGCTGTGCCAGAGCGCAATGACGCCGATGACCGCGAACGCGAAGACGATCGCCGGCAGCGCGCCGAGGCCCCACCGCACCACCTCGGGCGAGACCGTGGTCACCTCGTCCATCGCATCCCAATCGCTGTCGAAGAAGTTCACGAACACGCCTCGAACGTGCAGCTCGACGAGCGCGAGCGGGTGCTGGCGAATGACCTGCCATGCGAGGTGCGACTCGTAACGCGCGCGCACTTCGGGCGGCGCGTTCGGCGGCTCCTCGTCTTTCAGATCGTCATGCAGGCCCTGCTGCTCGTCGGCGAGGTCCTGATCGAAATCGTCGCCCGCGTCTTCGATCGCCAGCGCGGCCGCCGCCCGATGACTCAGCAGGTTGAACGCTCCGATCGGCGAGACCGTGAACACGCCCGTGCGCGTCTTGTTGCGAATGGCCCAACCTACCGGCAGCACGAGTGCCACGAGAGCGAACGCCACGACGCGGCGCCGCGGAACGCGCCAGATCGCGAGCATCACTCCGAGCGGCACGAAGAAAAACATTGCGATCGGCCGGATGAGGACGAGAACGCCGAGGAGCAGCGCGAGCGCGAGGACGTTGCGGCGCTGCAGTGCACCGGCGAAGACGATGAACAGAATGACCGTGAACAGCGTCTCCGTCAGAAGCTTGTTCGCGTAGTGGATCGTCGGCGGATCGAGCGCGAAGACGAGCGCGGCGAGGATCGCCGTGAATCGGTTCGCCGTTCGCCATCGAATGAAAAGATAAATCGCCGCCGCGAGCGCGGCATTGAGCAGATGCTGAAGGATGATCACCGGCAGCGTTCGCGCGCCGAACGCCGCGAGCAGCAGCGGATATCCCGGCGTGCGCAGAGTCTCCGGCTGATGTTTGTCGTTCGTGAAACCCGCGCCGCGCAACATCGCGCGCGCCGGCGCGAGGTAGGTGAACGAATCGGGGAAGTAGTAGTCGCCGCTGCTCAGCGCGAGGTATGCGAAGTTCGCGGCCAGAGCGACGGCGATGACGATCGCGAGATCGAGCCGCTGCGCGCGCATCACGAACGCAGCAGGCTGTCCAGCTCGTCGGGCCGCGCCGAACGGATGCGCGCGTCCTCGACGCTGATCAGCCCCTGCCGCACGAGCCGCGCGAGCGAGTCTTCGAGCGAGATCATGCCCTGCCGCTTGCCGAGAGTGATTTCACTGATGAGGTTCTGGAGCTTCTCGTTGCGGATGTGATTGCGCACGGCGTGCGTCGCGAGCAGCACCTCGACGGCGACGCATCGCCCGGCCGATGCCGAGCGCGGAATGAGCTGCTGCACGACGATCGCGTTGAGGCTGAGCGCGAGCTGCATCTTGATCTGCGTCTGCTGTACGGAGGGAAAGACGTCGACGATGCGATGAATCGCCTGCGCGGCGTCGGCGGTGTGCAGCGTCGAGAGAATCAGATGACCGGTCTCCGCGGCCGTCAGGGCGGTGGCGACCGTCTCGAGATCGCGCATCTCCCCGACGAGAATCACATCGGGGTCCTGACGCAGTGCCGACCGCAGTGCCGACGCGAACGATGGCGCATCGCGGCCGACCTCGATCTGCTCGACGACCGAATGCTGATTGCGGTGCTCGTACTCGATCGGGTCTTCGATGGTGATGATGTGGCGTGAATCGTTGCGATTGATTTCGCCGACGAGCGCGGCGAGCGTCGTCGATTTCCCGGCGCCGGTCGGACCGCAGACGAGCACCAGGCCGCGCGTCGGCTTGACGAGGTCGGCGAGCGTTGGCAGCAGATTCAACTCGGCGAGCGTGGGAATCGCCGCCGGAAGGGCGCGGATCGCCGCCGCGAGCGTGCCGCGCTGCCGGTGCAGATTGACGCGAAAGCGCGCCGGCGGATTCGCGAGCCGCACCGAGAAATCCGCCGAGCCCTCGCTCTCCATCCGCTCGCGAATGCGCTCGGTCATGAAGATGCCCAGCAAAGAATGCACGTCGTCGAGCGATAGCGCCGCTCCTTCGGGACTCGTCAGGCGCCCGCCGATGCGGAGGATCGGCTTGACGCCGGCGAGGATCAGCAGGTCGCTCGCGCCGCGGCGGGTCATCTCCGCGAGCAGCGGCTCGATGGGATTGCCGCTCGGGATCAGCGCCGGAGGCCAGGCACCGCCGG
This sequence comes from Thermoanaerobaculia bacterium, assembly GCA_035516895.1. GTDB lineage: Bacteria > Acidobacteriota > Thermoanaerobaculia > Gp7-AA8 > Gp7-AA8 > Gp7-AA10. The sequence continues at coordinate 4,969 of DATIZY010000320.1, forward strand.
CCGAGGCTTCATCGGGCGCTTCGCTGCGATTCAGCTCTTTGACGAGCTCGTCGAGGTCGGGATCGCGAATCAGTTTGGTCACGCGCTGCGACTATTTTGTGACACGACGGAGGTTTTTCGGAAACGCGGTCGGGGTCGAACTTGGAAGGGGTGGAGCGGCGGCCTCTCCAGACCGCCGGCAGGCGGAGAGCCGGTCGCTCCACCGAGGAGGCGTTATGTTCGAAACCACCGTCGTCCGCACCCGCGCCGCTGACCGCCGGCTTCTGCCGATCTCGATCGTCGTGCACGCGACGATCGTCGCGGCCGTCGTCGCCGCGAGCCTCACGTCGACGCGGCTGCCGCAGGATGCTCCGAAGCAGATGTTGCGCGTGTTCTATCCGGCGGCGCCGCCGGAGTTAGGCGCGCAATCGAGCTCGCAGCCGAGGAGCGTCGCAGCTCCGCCGCGGGCGCCGGCGTCGCAGGCAACATTGCCCGTGCTTCACACGAACGTTCCGCCGGCGCTGATTCCGGTCAACCTCCCGACGCTCACTTCCGACGCGGGATCCGGCACGCGGGACGAGGGTGGGCGGGAGGGCGTGCCGAACGGGACGCCGGGCGGCACAGGGAGCGGCAACGGCGGTACCGAGGCGCCCGATGCCGCGGGTCCACTCGTCGCCGGAGCGGGAGGCGCGGGCTCGCCGGTGGTCCTTCACCGCGTCGAGCCGCTCTTCCCGCCGTTCGCGCTGCGAGCGCACATGGGCGGCACCGTCGTGCTGCAGTGCATCATCGATAAGACGGGACACGTGCGCGACGTGCGCGTCGTGCGCAGCTCGTTCGGCGCGTTCGAGCAGCCGGCGATCGATGCCGTCGAGCAGTGGCTCTTCGCGCCGGGGCGGCTCAACGGCCAGCCCGTCGATGTGCTGTTTCAGCTGACGGTGAATTTTCAGGTGCGCTGATCACCTCAGAGGGACGCTCATCACAGAGATTCTGAATGCCTCTGTGGTTAAATTTTGTTAGTTGTTCGTCCCAAAATCGATCGTCTGCATTCGCGAAGGCATCTCGCGCGATCAACTCCTGCGCGATCTGCTCGCAGGAGTCGTCGTCGGCGTTGTGGCACTTCCGCTGGCGCTCGCGTTCGCGATTGCGTCCGGCGTTCCGCCCGAGCGCGGTCTCTACACGGCCGTCGTCGCCGGTTTTCTGATCTCCGCGCTTGGCGGAAGCCGCGTGCAGATCGGAGGGCCGACGGGGGCATTCGTCGTCATCGTCTACGGCATCGTCGCCAAACTCGGTTACGAGGGCCTGGTGATTTGCACCGTGCTCGCGGGCTTCATGCTGATTCTCTTCGGCATCGCCCGCATGGGCGCACTGATCAAATTCATTCCGTATCCGGTGATCACCGGGTTTACGTCGGGCATTGCGGTGATCATCTTCTCCGGACAACTGAAAGATTTCTTCGGCCTGAAGATGGAAAAAGTTCCGGCGGCGCTGATGGACCAGATCGCCGCGTACTGGACCCAGCGCTCGAGCGTGGACTTCGACGCGCTGCTCGTCGCCGTCTTTACGCTGATCGTGCTGCTCATCTGGCCGAAGATCTCGCGGCTCGTGCCGGCGCCGTTCGTGGCGATGGTGCTGGCCACCGCGCTCGTGAAGATGTTTCATCTGCCGGTCGAGACGATCGGAAGCCGCTTCGGCGCGGTTCCGTCGCGATTTCCGGCGCCGCATTTCCCCGCGATTCCGTGGGATCACATCCGCGACTACATCTCGCCGGCGCTCACGATCGCGCTACTCGCGTCCATCGAGTCGCTGCTCTCCGCGGTCGTCGCGGACGGCATGATCGGCACGCGTCACAAATCGAACATGGAGCTCGTGGCGCAAGGCATCGCCAACGTCGCGTCGCCGATTTTCGGCGGCATCCCGGCGACCGGCGCGATCGCGCGGACCGCGACGAACATCCGCACCGGCGGACGCACCCCGATTGCCGGCATGACGCACGCCCTCACGCTCTTCCTGATCCTCATCCTTCTCGGCAAATGGGCTGCGATGGTTCCGCTGAGCGCGCTCGCGGCAATCCTCGTCGTCGTCGCGTATCACATGAGCGAATGGCGCTCGTTCGCCGGACTGCTTCGCGCGCCGCGGAGCGATCTCATCGTCCTGCTGCTCACGTTCGGCCTGACGATCTTCGTCGATCTGAGCATCGCGGTGCAGGTCGGGATCGTCGTCGCCTCGCTGCTGTTCATGAAACGCATGAGCGATCTGACGCACGTTGCCGGCGTGACCGAGGATCTGCGGGATCGCGGGGAGGATCCGAGCGAGATCACGCAGGTGCGGCGGCGCAAGAAGTACGTCGGCGGCTACGAGATTCCCGATGGCGTCGAGGTCTACGCGGTCAACGGTCCTTTTTTCTTCGGCGCCGCGGCGAAGCTCGAGGAAACGGTGACCGAGATCGCGAAGAAGCCGAAGGTCTTCATCCTGCGCATGAGAAACGTTCCGGCGATCGACGCCACCGGCATTTACGCACTCGAGCGTCTGGCGAAGAAATGCCGCCACGATGGCACCACGCTGATTCTCACCGAGATCCGCGAGCAGCCGCTGCGCGCCTTCGTTCGCGCGCGCAAGCTCGAGCTCCTCGGCGGGCGGCAGAATCTCGCGAAGACGCTCGACATCGCGCTCGAGCGCGCACGCCAGGTGCTCTCGGGCACGGGCGGTGCTACACGACAGTCGCATGCCGATTCGCGGGATAAAAGAAAGCAACCAACGGGTCCTTAAGCCGCCGCAGACATCGGGGCGAACGACGGCCGGAGCGATGGCAGGCCCGGTCACTCCGACGCCGGAGACGGCGCACATCGCCGGCAGCAAACCTCTGTCGCGCGGCGACGCGATGCGCAGGCCGTGGGAGTCCATCCGCAAACACGATCTGCAGGACCCCGAGAACCGGCGCGTGATCCGCGACGAGGCCAACCTCCGGACGATCTTCGACGGAAACGAGAAGCTGTCGATGTTCGAGATGACTGCGTGCGTCAGCAGGCATCTGCGGAAGTGAACGCTCTGAAAATCGCGCTGATCGTCAGCGTGCTCGCCATCATTTCCTGCGGCCGCGAGCCACCGTCTGCGAAGAGGGTCCGAACGAGCGGACCTCCTTCGGCTGCGACGCCGCAAACGAGCGCGCCTGCGAGTGCGACGACTTCCGCTGCGGCCTCGTCGCCGTCAGCGCCTTCGAAAACGCCCGCCGATGTCGTTCGCGATTTCGGGCAACGGATGAAGAACGTCTCCACGCTGGCTCCGGCATCGATGGCGGCGGAGGAGATTCGGAAAGAGTACGCGGGTCTCGTCGCGCCCGAGCTGCTGCGGAAATGGACGGCCGACCCGGCGAAGGCTCCCGGCAGGCGAGTGTCGAGTCCGTGGCCGGCACGGATCGACGTCGACAAGATCTCCACGCCGTCGCCGGACAGTGCGGTCGTCGAGGGAAGCGTCGTCGAGATGACCAGTGCAGGCGAAGCGGCGCGCGAGCCGGTCGAGATCGCGCTCGAGAATTCCGGCCACGGTTGGTGGATCACCTCCGTTGCGCAATCGACGATCTCGCCCGATCAGCAGGGGGCGGTCGATGTGATCGAGCACTACTACCGTGCGATCGCGGCGCGCGACTTTGCCTCGGCGTATGCCGATTGGGAATCGGGTCCGCCCAACCAGTCGCTGCAGCAGTTCGCCGCCGGCTTCGCCGATACGGCGTCGGTCAGGGCGGATACCGGCACGCCGTCGCGCGTTGAGGGCGCGGCCGGATCGCGCTATGTCGATGTCCCCGTCGCGGTGCAGTCGATGGATGAGAATCGCGTCGTGCAGCGCTTCACCGGAACGTACACGCTTCGGCGAACCGTGGTCACGGGCGCATCGGAATCGCAGCAGCGATGGCACATCTACCGGGCGTCGATGCACAGCGTCGAGAAGTGACGCGGCCTTTGTGCCCGGCGTCACTTGCGGCCGCCGTCAAATGTCCTCGACTGCGATCGTCGTTCGCGGAAGGCTCCTGCTGGAGGCTCCCATGCACACACGACATTTGACATTCACCGGCGCTGTTGCCGCAGGCCTGGCGTCCGGGACGTGGATTGCATATCGGCGCGACATCAACGCGGCGCGGCATCGCACCGAAGCGAACCGGCAGTTGATCGACTCGCGACACGGGGCGATCGAATTCGCGGAGTCGGGCAACGGCGCGGCCGCTCTGGTCGTTCACGGCGCCGGCGGCGGCTTCGATCAGGGACTCCTGCTCGGCCGCGTTCTCCTCGGCGACGGCTGCCGCATCATCGCGCCGTCGCGCTTCGGCTATCTCGGCACTCCGATGGCGGGCGATGCTTCGCCGCAGGCGCAGAGCGAAGCGCATCTTCGGCTGCTCGACGCGCTGCGTTTGGACCGCGTTGCAGTCGTCGGCGTGTCGGCAGGTGCGCCGTCCGCGATGCAGCTCGCGATTCGCCATGCCGATCGCTGTTCGGCACTCGTCCTCGTGGTGCCGCTGGCGTACGCGCCGAACGGCAGGACAGCGATTCCGCTGCGGAGGCCCCTCGTCGAGGCGATGGTTGCGTCCGACTTCGCGTTCTGGCTCGCGACGAAGTTCGCGCATTCTGCTCTCGTCCATAAACTCCTCGGCACCCCGATCGAGGTCTATCGCAAGGCGACGCGCGCCGAGCGCCGTGCAGTCGACGAAGTGCTGACGATCATGCTGCCGATCAGCAAACGCATCGACGGAATCCGCAACGACGCCGTCGTGGCATCGACGCTCACGCGATTCGCGCTCGAAGAAATCCGCACGCCAACGCTCCTCATCGGCGCAGCCGATTGCGGCTACGGCACGTACGAAGGATGCGTGTACACGGCGCGGCAGATCCGCGATGCGCGTCTCATCGCATTCGCGACGGGCGGTCATCTTCTCACCGGCCACGAGGACGAGGTGCGGGTGCAGATCGCGAGGTTTTTGAGCGAGACGGGCGGCGCGAGGGAAGCGGCCTGAAGTAGCATCGTCGCGTGTGGCGCCGCATTCCCGTTCTTCCGATGCTGTTCGGCGGATTCGCCGCGCTCGCGCTGCTCTCGGTCTTCGCGATCGAGAAGCCGGAGATCAACAATCCTCACGCCTTCGTCGCCGGCGCGGCGATCGGCGCGGCGTACGTGCTCCTGCTCTACGCGTTCATGCCGCTGCTCCGCGGCGAACCGCGGTCGCGCGGGCGGGCGGTCGGGCGGGGCTGCCTTTACGCGATGGCGGGATACGTCGCGCTCATCATCATCGCGGCGCTCATCGCGGTGATCACCGGCGGGAACGTCGAGGTCAAAGGGTGGAACGCCCTCGCCTCTCTTCTCGCATTCGCCGGTCTCGGCATTCTTGGCGGCTTGATGTTCGCCCGTTTTCGAGCAGCCGAGGAGGACCGCAGGCGCGCCGCGCTGGAGCGGCAACAGCTCGAGCTCGCTCGCGATCTGCAGGAGCGCCTCCTGCCGCCGCCGCTGGTCGAGAGCGATCGCTATCGCGTGACCGCGCGGAACATTCCGGCGCAATATGTCGCCGGGGACTTCTACGATTACGTGCCCCTCGGCGACGGCCGCTTGCTGCTCGTTCTCGCGGATGTTGCCGGGAAAGGCGTGGGAGCGGGGCTGATCATGGCGACGGTGAAAGCGATTGTGCCGCTGCTCGCGGCCGAGCAGCCGAATCCCGCGCCGCTGTTAGGCCGGATCAACGACCGCTTCACGGGCCACCTCGCGCGGCGTGAGTTCGTCGCCATCGCGCTCGCGCTGTTCGACGCGAACGCCGGCACCGTGACGATCGCCAACGCCGGCCTGCCCGATCCGCTGCTCCTCTCGTCGTTGAAGCCCATCGTCGTGAGCGGGCCGCGGTATCCGATCGGCATCCGGAAAAATATGTCATATGAATCAGTCACGGTAAAGTTGACGAGAGGCGAACGCCTGCTTCTGTTCAGCGATGGACTGCCCGAGGCGCCGGTGCGAGGGGAGCCGCTTGGGTACGAGAAGCTCGCGGCGGAGGTCCGAGCGTCCGGCGGTGAGCTCGAGCCGCTGTTCGCCGCGCTCGAATCCGCCGGCGCATCGCATGACGACGACTGGACCGCGCTGCTGCTGGAGGCGAAATGAGTGTGCGGATCGTCGATCTCGCATCCGATCCGGCGTTCGTCGATGGCGCCGCGGCGCTGCTGCACGATGCGTTTCGCGGCCGCTCGTCGGACTGGCAGGACCTTGATTCGGCGCGAGCGGAAGTCTGCGAATCGCTCGAAGAGCGGAGAGTCAGCCGCGTGGCGATCGACGGCGGCGTGATCGGCTGGATCGGTGCGATTCCGTTGTACGGCGGCAAAGTGTGGGAAGTGCATCCGCTCGTCGTCGCGTCGAGCCATCGGCGGCGCGGCGTCGGCCGGAGTCTCATCGAAGACATCGAGAAGACCGCCGCAGAGCGCGGCGCGCTCACGCTGTTCACCGGCAGCGACGACGAGAACGACGAGACGAGCCTCAGCAGCGCCGATCTCTATCGCGATGTGGCGACGGCGATCCGCGACGTCCGCAATTTCAAACAGCATCCCTACGAGTTCTATCTGCGCGTCGGATTCAAACTCGTCGGCGTTCTCCCCGACGCGAACGGCATCGGCAAGCCGGACATCTTCCTCGCCAAACGCGTCGCGCGCCGCCGCTAGTTGGGGGTCAGGTCTGTCGTCTGTCGTGTTTTCTACGATCTGTAGAGTTTCGAAGGAATGAGATGCGCTGAGCGTCGGCCGTGACTCCGGTGCACGACCAAACCGGAACTCACTGGAGCAGCGTGATTTGCCGCGTTCGACTGCGGGCCGCCTCTACTCTTTGTGGAAAAAACGAGAGACGACAGACCTGACCCCATTGTCAGGCATCGGCGACGACTTCGTCGGCCGCCACGCGTCCGAGAGACGTCACATACGTCACGCCGACGACGCCGAGGATCGTGAGGGCTGCACCGACGCCGGTGAGGACCGTCATCTGTTCGGCCAGGAACAGCGCGCCCAACGCCATCGAGATCAAAACGGCGAGCTGCGAGATCACGCCGACCGTCATCGCATCGACCCAGCGAAGGCTGAACGTCAGCAGAAGCTGCGCGCCCATCGCGAAGAGCGAAGTGGCGCCGATGGCGATCCATTCGCTCCCGGCGGGCGTTTTCCACGAGTGAATCGCAAGCGGCGCGTTCACCAGCATCCCGAAAAAGCAGAAGCTCGCATACACCGACCACGAGTTTTCCGCACGCCGCGCCGCGCGCATCGCGGTGACTGCCGCGCCGGACGCCGCACCGCCGCAAAGGCCGGCGATTTCCCAGATCCCGAACCCCAGCGCGTCCGCATGCAGAACGAGAATGATGCCGGCGAACGCGACGATCAGCGGCAGCACGACGCGCGCGCTGAATCGCTCGCCGATGAACAGCATCGAAAAGAGTCCGCTCCACACCGGCGATGTGTATTGCAGGAGCGTGGCGATGCCGGCCGTGGTGTGCTCGATCGCGAGAAAGTAGAGCATCACCGCGATGCCGCCGAAGATGCCGCGATAAAGGAGCAGATCGAAACGATGGAAGTCGATCGCGGCCCTCCGGTAGCGTGCGATGAAAATGCACGGCAGCAGCCCGACCATCATCCGGATCATCGCCACCTCGGTGCCCGAGATGCGCTCCGATGCGATCTTCGCGGTGAACGCCATCGCTCCGAAGAGCGTGGCCGCAACCGTCATTGTTGCCAGCGCACGGTGGCGCGCGTTTTTTGTTACTGTCACGTTGGTGTCCGTAACGTATCGAAGTGCCACTCGTGACGATGCCGTGGCGATCATCGAATTTCAAGTTGCAATGGCACGTGAGACCGAGGATGTGTCGCTCGACACAGCGGTCTGCACGCGCGGCGTGCATGCGGTGTTCGACGATCCGTCGCGCGGGCGCTACTTCGTCGCCGAGGAGGGAGGGCGCGTCGTGGCGTCGCTGCTAATCACGTACGAGTGGAGCGACTGGCGCGATGGCGTCGTCTGGTGGATCCAGAGCGTCTACGTCCGTCCCGAGCTGCGCAAACAGGGCGTCTACGCCGGCTTGTATCGCTACGTGCAGTCGAAGGCGAAGGGCGACCCGAGCGTCCGCGGCATCCGGCTGTACGTCGACCGGCGCAACAGCGTCGCGCAGAAGGTCTACACGCGACTGGGCATGAATGGGGAACACTACCTCGTGTTTGAATGGATGAAGTGAGGTTCATCTTCAACGGAAGGGCGAGGCCGACCGGAATCACTTGTTACCCTTTCCCTTGGACCTCGAACCTCGAACCTTCCAACGAAATCGCGTCAGATCGACCCCGCCGTCCGAATCAAACTCAACGCCCTCCGCCTCCAGCAGCAGCCGCTGCAATTCTCCCCAGTCCGATCCCGCACGCGCCGAAATGCGCCCTTGTGAGTTGATGACGCGATGCCAGGGGAGGCCGGGCGGGGCGGCGTGCAGCGCGTAGCCGGCCTGCCGTGCGTGGCCTTCGAGGCCGGCGAGCTCGGCGATCTGGCCATACGTCGCGACCTTGCCGCGGGGAATGCGGCGCACGGCGGCGTAGATTCTCTGGTAGGCGTCCGATTTTGCCATTGCACAAAAATCAGTGCATTATTGTTTGAAACAAAAGGACTTCATTTATGCCACGAGCATTCGCAACGGCGCAGATTTCGTTCGGCCTGGTCTCGATTCCGGTGCGCCTTTTCACCGCGACCGAATCGTCGGAAAAGATCAGCTTCAACATGCTGCACAAGGACTGCGGCTCGCGCATCCAGCAGCAACTCTACTGCCCGAAGGACGAGCGCACCATCGACCGCGGCGAAACGGTCAAAGGCTACGAATTCTCGCGCGGGCAATACGTCACATTCAATGAAGAAGAGCTGAAAGCGCTCGAAGAGAAAGCGACGCAGACGATCGACATCAGCGAGTTCCTTCCGCGTGAAACGATCGACCCGATCTATTTCTCGAAGGCGAACTACGTCGCGCCCGACAAAGGCGGCGCACGCGCGTACTCGCTGCTGTCGAAGGCGCTCGAGCAGACCGGCCGCTGGGCGCTCGCGAAATACGCGGCGCGCGGCAAGCAGTATCTGGTCATCCTTCGGCCGCTCGGAAAGGGTCTCGTCATGCAGCAGCTCTACTATCCGAACGAGATCCGCTCGATCGACGAGCTCGACCTCGGCGACGCGGTCATCAAGGACAGCGAGCTGAAGATGGCCGTGCAGCTCGCGGAGATGGGCGCGTCCGACGAGTTCCATCCCGAGAACTATCGCGACGAGGTCGCGGATCGCATCAAGACGCAGATCCAGCAGAAGATCGAAGGCGGCCAGGAGATCACGGCCGAGGCGGAGCAGCCGCGCGCGCAGGTGATCGATCTCATGGAAGCGCTGAAGGCGAGCCTCGCATCGCCGAAGCCGCGGGCAGCGAAAACGGCGGCGACCCGCCTGCAGGTCAAAGCGGAGAACGAGCGCAAACCGGCGAAAGCGGCGCCGAGGAAGCCCGCGGTCGCGCGAGCGCGAACGCGGTCCTGAGCCGCGAAGACGGCAAAGGATCTCGTCCGGTCAGCGTAAAATCTGTCCATGTCCTACTCGGTGCGGGAGGTGTCGGCGATGCTCGGCCTTTCCGCGACGCAGATCCGCGCGTACGCGAGCAAGGGATTTCTGCAGCCCGAGCGAGGAGCGCGCGGCGAGCTGCGCTTCGGCTTTCACGATCTGGTGATCCTGCGCACCGCCGGCGAGCTCGCGGCGGCGAACGTGCCGCAGCGAAAAGTACAGCGCGTGCTGCAGCAGCTTCGCGATCAGCTCCCGAAAGGGCAGTCGCTCACCGGCATTCGCATCGCGGCGAACGGCAATGAGGTCGTCGTCCGCGAGGGTGGATCGTCCTGGAATCCCGAGTCGGGACAGATCCTGCTCGACTTCTCCGTCGAAGATCTCGCCGAAAAAACAGCCGCGATCGACAACGCGCGCTCGCCCGAGGTGGATGAAATGTACGAGCTCGCGTGCGAGATCGAATCGTCGTCGCCCGGGCAGGCGCGCGAGATCTACCAGCGGTTACTCCATCTGCAGCCGGACCATGTCGATG
>DATIZY010000321.1:0-25821 GCA_035516895.1 Thermoanaerobaculia bacterium
CGAGCTCGGCCACACCGTCGCCGGCTGGTTGTTTGGATATCCATCCATTCCGTCGTTTGATTTTGTCTACGGCGGCGGCATCACGCCGCACGGCGCGCATCAGGTCGCAATCGCCCTCGCCGTCGCCGCCGGCTTCGCCTACCTCGGCTACTTTTTTCGCGGCAGTCCGCGGCTCGTGGCGCTGATCGGAGGGTGTTTTCTCGTCTGGCTGTTCATCGAGGCGTCGGAGTGGCGGCGGCTGTTCGTGATGGAAGCGGCAGGGCACGCCTCCGAATGCATCTTCGCCGGGATCTTTTTCTGGATGGCGATTTCGGGGATCGGCTGGCGCATGCCGGAGGTCGAGCGGCCGCTCGGTGCATTCGTGGCATTTATGCTCCAATTTAATATGATCAGTTTCTGCCTCGACCTGATGCACGATCCCGACTACCTCGAGGTCTACCGCCAGGGCAAAGGCGGCATGCTGATGCACGACGTCGACGCCATGTCCGCCGACCTGACGATTCACACCGGCTGGCATCCGTCGATCGAAACGCTCGCGCGCTGTTATCTCGTCTTCGCGTTTGTGCCGATGGGGCTCGCGCTTCTCTGGTACCTGCGCCGCGCCGAATGGCAGAGAGTGGTAACCTTCTTCTATGCCCCTCAAGCCGATGGTCCTGGTCGTTGACGACACGGACTCTCTGCGCAAACTGCTCGCGGCGGACCTTTCGAAGGACGGCAGCTGCGTCGTCGAGCAGGCCAGCACCGCGGCCGAGGGGCTGGAGAAGGCCGCGTCGCCGGATTGCGCGGTCGTCGTGCTCGACATGATCCTTCCCGATGTCGACGGCCTGCAGTTCATCGATCAGCTTTGCATCCGACGGCCGGATCCGCCGGCGATCATCGCCATCACCGGCGCGTCGGAGACGCTCGTTCCCGATTCGATCATCGAAGGTCCCTATCGCGGGATCGTGAGCGCGGTGTTCCGTAAACCGATCGATCGCGACAAGCTGCGCGAGACGGTCGCGTTCTGCCTCGGCGGCTCGTAGCTCGCGGTTCGCCGCGAGTCAATCAACCGCGGGCCACAGCTCTTCGTCGCTCGGCAGCTCGAGCCTTTTTCCCGAAAATGCGAGAAGCATCGCCCGTTCGCCCTCTCCCGCTTCGAAGCGCTCCGGCAGCTCGATGTGGATGCGATATTCGTCATCGAACGTGAGGATGTGCGCGTCGAACGCGCGATGATGAGTCGCGCAGAGTGCGATGCCGTCGCGGACGGAGATCGCCGGCTGCGGATCGCGATCGGCGACGACGAACGCGGCGTCGAGCAGCGCGCGCACGCGAAGTCCGCAGACCGCGCAGCGATCGCGATACGCCTTCAGTACGGCATTTCGAAAGCGCGCGTGGTAGAGCCGGCGCTGCACGGTCGTGACGACGTAGCTCTTGGACATCTCGCGGATTTCCATCGGGCTCTCCGGCGTGCGAATTGCCGGAAGCGTGAGCTGGCGTGTCGTCGGCGGTGCCGACATCGTCTCGCCGGGCTTCTGCTCGGCCAGATCGATGAGAAATCGCTGTGTCGCCTCGTCCCAGCCAACGACGTACACGGGCGCGAAGATCACGTATTCCGGATTCGGCTTCCGCTTGACCTGGAGGAAGTAGATGAGCGGCAGCTCGGCTTCGGCGCAGCGTTTGAGTCCGTCCGCTCCCGGCGCGAAGTCGTACATCACGCGGCTGCCTTCGATCGGATCGTCGGTGTACGGCGAATCGATCGTCGACGTGATCGAAAGAGGATCGCTGAGCTCCGCCGGCTTGAAGATGCCCTGCTGCCCTTTGAGGAAGACGCCTTTGAACTGCCGAAGCTCCGACGCCGGCACGGCGACCCAACGCTCGCGCAGTCCGCGAACGTAATGGATCGCCTCGAGACGGATGCGCGTCTCGTCTAACACGCGTCGTTCGTGGTTTGTGCTTCGTGGTTCGTTACGTCACTGCTCGAACCACGCGCCACGGGTCACTTGTTTTTCTTGGTGCTGCCGTGGTGGAAGAGCCGTTGCAGGAACGACGGCCGTTGCTGCGGCTGCGGCTTCTTCGTCGTGCGCTTCGGCGCCTCCGCGACGATCGTGTCGTTCGGCCGGTGCGCCTCGGCTTCCTTCATCGCCTCGTCGCGGCCCTGCTGGCCCGTGATGCTGTTCGGATAAATCTTCAGGTAGTCCTCGTAGGCCTGCACGCTCTCATCGTATTTGCCGTCGACGAGCAGCCGGTGCGCATAGGCGAGAGCATTCTTCTTCGTCATGTACGAAGTGCGCTGCTGTGCGGTCATGACGCCGCGCGGAGTCGGATCGCTCTGCGTGTGAATCACCGCGATCGCTCCGATGAGCCCCGCCGCGAGCATGCCGATGATCGAGTACGACAGCGCCGGTGGCAGCACGTTCTGCGTCTGCGATCCCAAAGCCGGCGTGCGATCGGCGAATTTGGTGTCGGTCGTCTCGTTGCCCACCGCCACTTCGATTGGAACGAGTTCGATCGGTGCCGGCGTCGGTGTCGGCGTGCTGCCGCGCAGCGCCTGCATCTCACGCAACGCGGCACCGGCGCTGGCGAAGCGCGCGTCGGGCGACTTCGGCAGGAGCTTCGCCACGAATTTCGCCACGATCTCCGGCACTTCGGGATTCACTTCGCTCGCGAGCGGCGGGTCTTTCTCGACGACGTTGCGAAGGATGCTGCTGACGTCCGGCGCCGAGAACGGCTTCACGCCCGTGAGCATCTCGTAGAGCACGACGCCGACCGAGAAGAGGTCGCTGCGCGCGGTGACGTCGGTGCATCTCACCTGCTCGGGCGACATGTAGTTCGGCGTGCCGAGCATCGACCCGACTTGCGTCAGGGTCGACCCCGCGGGGCGCGCGATGCCGAAGTCGGCGATCTTCGCTTGACCGTCGCTGGAGAGAAGGATGTTGGCGGGTTTGATGTCGCGGTGGATGACGCCTTTGGCATGAGCGTAGGTGAGGCCGCGCAGGATGTCTTCGCCGATGCGCAAGGCGTCGTCGAGCGGCAGCGGCTTCGATCGCTTGAGACGGTCGCGCAGCGATTCTCCTTCGACCCATTCCGTCGCCAGAAACGAGATGACGTTGTTCTCGTATCCCGGCTCGTAGAGCGTCACGATGTTCGGGTGCTGCATCGCGCCGCACACTTCGGCCTCGCGCTGCAGCCGCTGATAGAACTCGTTCGCTTCGCTTTCGTCGTCGAACTGCTGCTGGACCTGAACCGTTTTCAGCGCGACACGGCGGCCGATGCGGCGGTCGCGGGCGAGGTAGACCATGCCCATGGCCCCTTTGCCCAGGACCGATTCAACCTCGTATTCGCCGAACTGGCGACGCGTCTCAGTCGCTAAGTCGCCCATTGTGCGGTGCACTCATCCTAACAGGACTTCGAAGACGCGCAACGTGATCGGGCTTACTTCGCGCGCGTGACCTCGATTTTGGAGAGCTCGTTCGTCGCCGTCGTCGTCCCCATCGCCGTGTTCACTTCGGTCGAGGCGAAGAGGAGACCGTCGATCGTTTGAAAGTTGCTGTACGAAGTACTGAACTCGATTCCTTCCGCTCTTCCGGTTGATTTAAGGATGTGCCCGGTTGACGGATCCACATCGACAGTCACGCTCATTCCGCCGCCGAGCGGAACGTCGATCGAGTTCGCCCCGGCGCTGCGCAACGCGCCGCGGTGCTCTTCGATGAGGAGCGGAAGCGCGATGCGCGCGGCCTGCAGGCGCATCGCATCGAGTCCCATTCCGGTCGCCTCTTTGCCGTTCTGCGTCCCATGATCACCATCGACCACGCGAACCTCGGTGTGCGACGGATACGCGATCTCGACGCGAAGCTTGTCGGGCCGCTGCCATTCGCGCGTGAGCTTGCCGTCCCCCGGACGCATCGCCGGAATCACGCGGCCTGTCTGCCGGATCGAAGCGACCTTCGCCCACGCCGCAGCGCCGCCGTACGCCTGCACGACTTTGTCGGCGAGCTGCTGCGTGTTCAGTGCGGCCATGATGATGAGTGTGAGCATCGCTAGTGTGCGCAGTACTCGTCCGAGCCGATGATGGTCTCCACGATTTGATCGTAGCCGAAGCCCAACGCGCTTCCGGGGGCTCCGTGGTGAAGATACTTCATGTACGCAGCGTTGATCGCGCGCTGGCGCGCTTCGAGTGAGCTCAGCACCTGCTGCGCGATTGTCGTGCGGCTGGCGCCCGCGCCGAGCTGCCCGACGAAGAGCGCGCTTCCCTGCGGATCGGCCACGCGTCCGAGGACGTCCTGGTACAACGCGGCGATGAAGCCGGGGTTGGTGCCGCCGCCGCGGCGCGTGAAGTACTCGGGCGAAGCGAGGATCAATGCCTCGATCTGTTCGCTCGTACCGCCGTGCTGCAGCATCGGGGAAAAATAGGCGATCGCACTTCCATCGGCAGGCCGGTGCAGGTACGCGTTGTAAAACGTCTGCACACGCGCGTTCGCGTACTCCGGAGTGTGCAGCAGCTGCGAGGCAACCTGCGCGCGCGTGGTGCCGTTCGTGATCGCCGCCTGCCAGTACTGTAAGCCGGCGACGTTGATCGGACGGCCAAGCAGGTCCTGATACGCCTTGGCGATGAAGTGCGCCGGGTCGCACGTTTGTACGAGGACCGGCCGCGGCGCAGCCACCTTCTGCACGAACGGCACGGCGAGCAGAAGCAACATCGGCGAGCAGTGTACACTCCCGCTCCCAATGGCGACGGATTTCATCCGCGAGATTGTGGAGGACGACCTGAAGGCCGGCCGGGTCTCGACCGTCATCACCCGTTTTCCGCCGGAGCCCAACGGATATCTGCACATCGGCCACGCGAAAGCGATCGTTCTCAATTTCGGAATCGCCAGCGAGTACGGCGGCTACTGCAACCTGAGGTTCGACGACACGAATCCGGTCAAAGAAGAGATCGAGTATGCCGAGGCGATCCAACGCGATGTCGAGTGGCTCGGCTGTTCGTGGCGCAATCTGCTGCACGCGTCCGATTACTTCGATCAGCTGTACGAATGGGCGCTCGATCTCGTTCGCGACGGCAAAGCGTTCGTCGACAGCCAGTCCGCGGACGAGATTCGCGCGAATCGCGGCACGCTGACGGAGCCCGGCAGCGATTCGCCGTATCGCGATCGCAGCGTTGCCGAGAACCTCGATCTTTTTCAGCGCATGCGCGCCGGCGAGTTTCCGAACGGCGCGCACGTGTTGCGGGCGAAAATCGACATGGCGTCGCCGAACATCAACATGCGCGACCCGGTGCTCTACCGCATCCGTCACGAGGACCATCACCGCACGGGCGGCAAGTGGGACATCTATCCGATGTACGACTACGCGCATCCGCTGTCCGACGCGATCGAGGGCATCACGCACTCCCTCTGCACGATGGAGTACGAGGACCACCGGCCGCTGTACGACTGGATCATCGAAAACGTGCGCGTGCCGGCGCGGCCGCATCAATACGAATTCGCGCGGCTCAACCTCAATTACACGGTGATGTCGAAGCGGAAGCTGCTGCGGCTCGTGCAGGAGGGTCACGTCCGCGGCTGGGACGATCCGCGCATGCCGACGATCGCCGGTCTGCGGCGGCGCGGCTACACGCCGGCGTCGATCCGCAGTTTCGCCGAGCGCGTCGGCGTCGCGAAGCGGGAGAACGTGATCGACGTCGCGCTGCTCGAGTTTTCGGTCCGCGACGATCTGAACGCGCACGCGCCGCGCGTCATGGGCGTCCTCGATCCGCTCCGTGTCGTCGTCGAAAACTATCCTGAAGAACAGACCGAATGGTTCGAGACGGCGAACAATCCGGAAGATCCGGCCGCGGGCGTTCGATCGGTGCCGTTCTCGCGCGTGCTCTACATCGAGCGCGAAGACTTCATGGAAGAGCCGCCGAAGAAATTTTTCCGCCTTGCGCCGGGCCGCGAAGTGCGGCTGCGATCGGCGTACTTCATCACGTGCACCGGCGTGACGAAGGACGCGAGCGGCAACATCGTCGAGCTGCGCGCCACGTACGATCCGGCGACGCGCGGAGGCGACGCGCCCGACGGCCGCCGACCGAAAGCGACGCTCCACTGGGTGTCGGCGCAGCACGCGATCGATTGCGAAGTGCGCCTCTACGATCGGCTCTTCCGCAGCGAGAACCCCGAGGAGAGCGGGGACTTTCTCGCCGACCTCAATGCCGATTCGCTGAAGATCGTCGAGCACGCGAAGCTCGAGCCGAGCGTTCGCGACGCGCGGCCGCTCACGCGATATCAGTTCGAGCGCGTCGGCTACTTCTGCGTCGATCCCGACTCGTCGCCGCAGCGGCTCGTGTTCAATCGCACGGCGACGCTCAAGGACACCTGGGCGAAAGTCAAAAGGACTGAAGACTGAGGACTCAGGACGCCGCTGAACATTGTTTGTTTGGGTGCTGTGACTCGCGTGTACTTTTCTGTTAGGTACGTGCGACTCAGTCCTCAGTCCTCAGTCCTGATTCCTGAGTCTGTCATCCTAATCACTACGATTTAACGTATACTATTTTCGAGATGGCGGTGTGCTGGCGCTGCCCTGCATGCAGCGAAGTCAGTTGTGAAGACGACGGGAACTCCACGGGCCCTCTCTCCTGCGATCACTGCGGACGCCCCTTCGAGCCAATCGATACGCTCTGCGCCGTTTGCGACAAGCCGAATCCGTGGGTGCGCCGCGATTCGATTCATTACTGGTGCACGGAGTGCGGAACGCGCCAGCGATTTACTCGATTCGCTTCCTGAACGCCGCGTGAAGCAGCGGGCCGGCGATCGGCGGATGCGGCGAAATCCACTCGCCGGGGAGCGTTTGGCTGCCGAACGAGAGATCGAACCGCGGACCAGTCTGATCTCACAGAAAACATTGAATTCATAAATGTGATGAATTATCATGACGTTAATGGCAGAGATCAAATTGTTTCAGATTTGCCATGAAGGCGATCTGACCCTTGATCTCGTCCGCGCCATTCGCCGTCTCGGCGCCGAGCCCTGCTTCGATCAGAGCTGGCATGTGTGGCTGACCGAGGAGCGGCATGCGGCGCCGCTGGTGCGGTGGATGCGCAAACATGTCGCGCTCGACAGCCGTCTTCTCGTCGCCTGCACGCAATTCACGAGCGCGCGCGACTTCCTTCTCATTCGCCACAGTCTCACCGCCGGCGCGAATTACAACGAGCTGCATGATGCGATCGCCCGCCTCGGCACCGTGGTCGATCTGCCGTTCGAGTCCACGTTCGTAGTTCAATCGACCGACCGCACCGACCTCGAGACCCTCGGCCGCGCTCTGGGGGAGCTGTGCCCTGACGATTCGCTGATGGTTGTCGGAATCAGCCATGACTGGGCGTTCTGCAATGCCGGGGTGAGCAAGATGAACCTGGTCGGCGCCGCAGCCGGCTGTCAGGTCGTCCGATACTAGGAAGGACTCAGGAGTCCTTTAACCTCGTGACGCGTTCTCGCGTATAACCTGTAGCGTCGATGCTACCCGTGCGTCCACAGCCCCAGCCCGATTCGTCCGGTCGCGGCGTTCGCCTGTTCATCATATGGCTGACGGCGCTGCTGCTCATCATCGGCATCGAATGGATCAAGCCGCCGCTGCGGCGGCTGCACGTGCCGACGGCGATCTTCACGTTCGTCGAATTTCTCTGCTGGCTGCTCTTCATCGCGCTCTGCCTCTACGCGTTTGCGGTGTTCGTGCGCTGGCTCATGCGCGCGCTGTTCTGGCGCGTGGGACGGCGGCTCTTCCTCAGCTATTTGATGATCGGCCTGCTGCCGTTCTTCCTCTTCGCGATTCTGATGCTGACGATCGGCTACATGATCGCCGGCGTGATGAGCCACGCCGCGCTCCGCAACGAGCGTCAGGCCAGCCTCGGGCAAATGGAATCGCAGGCGCTCGAATACGGCCTGACGGGAGCGAAGCCGGCGGACGCGCTTCCGTCGCTCGAGATCTACGACACGGCGGCGCCGAGCGGCGGGAAGCTGCCCGACTGGCTCAAGGAGAACACGTTCAGCGGCATGGTATGGCGGAAGGACGCTCCACTGCTGATCGCCTCGCGCCAGTTCCCGCGCGCGGATGCCGCGCCGCGCACCGTCGTGTTCGTGCAACCCATCGATGGCCAATGGGCGGGCCAGCTTCAGGATCGGACGGGAATGATCGTGCGCATCGGCCGCGAAACCGGTGAAGTGAAGACGCACGGAATGCGCACGACGGTTCAGGGAAAGGACATCGATTTCGACGCCGACAACGGCGACGACATGCAGGACCTCATCGTGCACTCGATCGGCCGCAGGATCATCTGGGGCGATCTGACGTCGCTCAACGAATGGGAGACCGGTTCGAGCGGCGGAAACCGGCCGCTGTTCACGCTGATCATCACGCCGGTCTCGTCGTTGTTTCAGTTCTACTTCGGCCCCGGCTCCGATCAATACGTACACATTCTCATCAACATCATTGCCGGCATCGCGGTGACGCTGCTCTTCATCTACATGATCGCGGCGCTGTTCGCGTCGGTGCTGATCTTCTCGATTTCGCGGGCCGTGAACCGGATCGAGAAAGGCACGAAGGCGGTCGAGCGCGGCGACTTTACGTATCGCATCGGCATGAAGCCGCACAACCAGCTCGGCGAGATGGCGCAGTCGTTCGACCGCATGACCGAATCGATCGCCACGCTGCTGACGAACGTCGCGGAGAAAGAGCGCCTGCAGAGCGAGATCGCCATCGCCGCGTCGATCCAGCGGAACCTCCTGCCGAAGGAAGGGCCGCAGTTCGGCGGCGTCTCCTTCGCCGCGCACTTCGAGCCGACGGCGTCGATCGGCGGCGATTACTACGACGTGTTCAATCTCGACAAATCGCGGCTCGCGGTGGCGATCGGCGACGTCTCGGGCCACGGACTCTCGACGGGGCTGGTGATGGCGATGGTCAAGGCGGCGATCACGACGCTCGTCGAAGAAGGGGCGGACGAGGTCGCGCTGTTCGACCGGTTGAACGAGCTCGTGTATCGCTCGACCGAGCGCCGCGCGTTCATGACGCTCGCCTTCACGATTTTCGATCTCGAGCGCGGCACCATTCGTCACACGAACGCAGGACACCTCTATCCCTACCTGCTGCGCGACGGGCAGCCGCCGGTCTCGATCGAGCTGCCGTCGCTGCCGTTAGGCGTTCGTGCGGAGATTCACACGCGCACCGCGACGCTCGATCTCGAGGAGGGCGACACGATCGTCTACCTCTCCGACGGCATCGTCGAGGCGCAGAGCGAGCAGCAGGACCCGTTCGGATTCGATCAACTCGAGAGCCTGCTCGCGCAGGCGAAGGACCGATCGCCGAGCGCGCTGCGCGACACGATTCTCGACGCGGTCGCGCGGCACTCCGGCACGCGCCCGGCCGACGATGACCGCACGGTGATGGTGCTGCGCTTCGATCAGTTCCGCTCTGCGCTCGCCACCACGCCGGCGCTTGCCGAACCCGCCGTCGTGTGAACGACCGCGAGCAGCGCGTGCGCGACACGCTTGAGGTACGTGATCGTCTCGCGGAACGGCGGCACGCCGTTGTACTTCCAGACGTTTCCTTCGCCGGCGTTGTACGCGGCGACCGCCTTGTCGGCGTTGCCGTGGAATGTGTCGAGCAGCCAGCGCAGGTAGCGGACGCCGCCGTCAATGTTCGCTTCGGGATCGAATGAATCGCTGACGCCGAAGCGCTCCGCGGTTGCCGGCATCAGCTGCATCAGCCCGCGCGCGCCCTTGTTCGAGATCTCACGCGGATTGAAATCGGATTCGGCTTTGATCACCGCCGAGACGAGCGCGGCATCGACGTCGAACTTTTTCGCCGCGTCAACGATCATCTGATCGTATTTCGAGCGGATGATCGGGCCGCGCCGCGAGTCGTATCCCCACGGCCGCCTCGGGAACACTCCCTTCTCGAGCTCCGCCTTCACCTCGGGCGCTTTGTCGGCGGCAACGACCTCGTCATCGACGATGCGATCGACGCGGCTGAGCGGCACGGTCATGGCGCCGCCGTTCCCGAATGTCAGCTGGATCGAGCTCTCGTCGACGAGTCTGTAGCCGGTCACCTTCATCGAACGGCCGTCGGTGAATAGCGCAATGCTCGCGCTCGCCGGCAGCGCGGCGAACAGGACGACAGCGGCGAGGAGAATGCGCTTCATCGAACCGACAACAGACAACCGACAACAGAGAACGACTTATGCCCGCGGATGGAACTGGTCATAGAGCTTCTGCAGCCGCGCGCGCGAGACGTGCGTGTAGATCTGCGTCGTCGAGATGTCGGAGTGGCCGAGCATCATCTGCACCGACCGCAGATCGGCGCCGTTCTCGAGCAGGTGCGTGGCGAACGAATGCCGCAGCACATGCGGCGAGATGTGCGCTTTGATGCCCGCCTGCCGCGCGTAGCGAACGATCTTCATCCAGAACGTTTGACGCGACATCGGCCGGCTTCGGTTCGTGAGAAACAGATGCGGATCGTTGCGCTTGTTGAAGTGCGGGCGCGCGCGCTCCAGGTACGCCGTGATCGCGTCGCGGGCGCTGTCGCCAAAAGGCACGATGCGCTCCTTCGATCCTTTTCCGAAGGTTCTCAGGAAGCCGGCGTCGAGAACGAGGTCCTCCACCTTCACGCGGATCAGCTCCGAAACGCGCAGACCCGTCGCGTAGAGCAGCTCGAGCATCGCGGCGTCGCGCAGTCCATCGGGCGTCGATCGGTCGGGTGCGGCCAGCAGCGCTTCGACCTCCGATGCCTGAAGCGAATGCGGCAGCGTCGTCCACAGCTTCGGATTCTCGACGTTCTCCGTCGGATCGTGCTGCAGATGGCGCTCGCGAACGAGGAAGCGGAAGAAGCCGCGAATCGCGGCGAGCGCGCGCGCAACCGAGCGCGCGGAAATGCCGGCCGAGCGCAGCGATTGAAAGTAGCGAACGATGTCCTGCCGCCGGACGCGCTCGAGCGGCCGCTCGTCCAGCCACGCCGCGAATTTGCGGAGATCGGTCGTGTACGAACTCAGCGAGTTCTTCGCGAGACCCTTCTCGACCGCGAGGTAGTCGAGGTACAGCAGCAGGAAATCGTTCATGAAGTGTGCGCGCCGGCTTCTTCAGCCGGCCGGCCAAAGCCGGCCCTCACACCGACGATGTCCGCCATGTACGAGCTGCGGACGAACGGTCCGGAAAAGACTGCGCGGAAGCCGAGCTCCTCGCCGATGATGCGGTACTCGTCGAACACGGACGGCTGCACGTACTCGATGACATCGAGCTTCTCGCGCTTCGGCTGCAGGTACTGTCCGATCGTCAGAATCTCGCATCCGTTTTCGAGGAGCCGCCGCATCACGTCGATGACTTCGTCCCTGCGCTCGCCAAGTCCCAGCATGAATCCTGATTTTGTGACGATTCGCGGATCGATCCGTTTCACTTCGCGGAGCACCGCGAGCGAACGCTCGAAGCG
The DNA here is from genome assembly GCA_035516895.1 of Thermoanaerobaculia bacterium. Classification (GTDB taxonomy): domain Bacteria; phylum Acidobacteriota; class Thermoanaerobaculia; order Gp7-AA8; family Gp7-AA8; genus Gp7-AA10. The sequence continues at coordinate 11,425 of DATIZY010000321.1, forward strand.
CGAGCCGGGGCGCACGAAATCGTAGAGACGCGGCACCGTCTCCACGTTGTGGTTGTAGTAGTCGGGTTTCGCTTCGGCGACGGTGCGGATCGCCTCGACGTTGCCTCGGAAATCCGGCGTGAGGACTTCGATCGCCGCGTCAGGCAGCTCCGCGCGGAGCGCGCGGATCGTGGCCGCGAATTGCGGCGCGCCGCCGTCCGGCAGATCGTCGCGCGTCACCGACGTGACCACAATGTGGCGCAGACGCATTCGCTTCGCCGCTTCGGCGACGCCGCTCGGCTCGTCGATCGACGGTGGCGCGTACGGCCGGCCCGTCGTCACATTGCAGAACCCGCACGACCGCGTGCAGATGTCGCCGAGGATCATGAAGGTCGCGGTGCCGCGGGAGAAACACTCGGAGCGGTTCGGGCACGCGAGCGATTCGCAGACCGAGTGCAGCGATTTGTCGCGCAGCAGTGCCTTGATGTCGTGCAGCTCCGCGAGGTTGAGACGCTTTTCGCGGATCCATTCGGGCAGGCGGGCGCTCACGAAGGAATGGTATCAGGCGTCAGGCGTCGGGCCTCAGGCGTCGGGCCTCAGGCCTCAGGCGTCGGGCCTCAGGCGTCAGGCGTCGGGCCTCAGGAGCTCACGCCTGACGCCCGACGCCTGGGAACTTGTCAGTGGCCTGCGGCGACGAGGGACTTCTCGAGCGACTTGGCGATCAGCTTCTCCGCTTCAGCTTCCGGAATGCCTTTGACGATGGCCACTTCGGAAACGAGCAGGTACTTCGCCCGGTCGTACATCTTTTTTTCGCGGAAGGAGAGGCTCTTCTTCTTCGAGACCTCGTTGAGATTCTTCAGCACCTCGGCGACATCTTCGAGGCGCCCCGTTTTCATTTTCTCCAGGTTCTCGCGATAGCGGCCCTTCCAGTCGGTGTGCGCTTTCGGCACGCGCTGTTCGAGCAAGCTGAAAAGGCTCTTGATTTCCTTCTGCTGATACAAACGTCTCAATCCCACGCGATCAGTGTTTTGTGTCGGGACCATTAGCCGTGAGTTGTTGCCCAGGAGCCGCAGGTGGTAGTACGTATCGTCCGCACCGATGATGGCAGACGCGCCGATTTGCTCGACGACGGTGACGCCATGATTGGGATAAACGAGCTTTTCCCCGACTTTGAAACCTAATTTCGTAGTTGGCAAAGAGAGCTCCTTTCGGAATTTGCGGTGCAACCAGAAGGGAGAGGGATTCTACGTCAGAGGTTCCGGAAGCGTCAAACCCATCCTTGCGTGTGCTGCGCTCAGAAATCCTGAGTCGGAGTGACGCAAATCACGCGTTAATGCGGCTGGTTCCGCAGTTTACGAATGAGCTGATGCAGGCGATCCATGCCGTCCCGCCGCTCGGCTTCGGTACCGGTGAGGAGGTCCTCGATCGCCTGGAGTTCCGGGAGAATATCGGGCGTCGCCGCCAGCCCCTGGGCGGGCGCTGTTCCGGCCTGGACGCCGGCAGGCGCCCCAGGCTGAACGGCGGCGGGTACGGTGGGTTGAACGGCGCAAGGTGTGTTTGGCTGCAGGTCCGCCGCCATCCGTTGCGACATCGCGCGAATCGATGAGATGTCATCGTGGTCGAGTCCGCGGAGGACTGCCTTCGCGCTCGCGACGGCATCGGCGTACGGACTGTCGGCATTGTCGATTACGCGCGCTTCGACGAGAGAGAGGTCGACATTTCCGTAGCCGGTCTTCTTGTCCGAATGCGCGAACAGGCGGACCGTCGCTTCCCGCGCGATCTCCTGAAAATCGACGCTGCGCGTCTGGCCCGCATCGATCCAGTCCTCGATCTTCACCGACTGCGTTTTCAGGGTCGCGCCGGACTGCAGCGGGACGTAGTCGATCTCGACGTGATCGAGATAGACCTTCCTGTTTCGCGTCACGAGCAACCGCCGCGACGGCGAAACGATCTCCAGCTTGTAGACGAATGAGCCGTGGACCTCGAGCGTTTCGTCGTGCGTCGGGACGGAGAACGATCTCGACGCGCGTCCTTTTTCGAAGCGCTCGAAGCCGGCGAACTCGTACGTCCCGTCCGCACGCCGGCCGCGAAGGAGCTCGATATCGTCGTTGACGATGCGCTTCAGCAAATCGCGCGGCAGATCGCGCTTGCTCGCCTCGGCAACGCGATCGATGGCCCGCGCGTCTTCGGCGACGCGCGCGACCGGAATGTCGGCGGCGGCAAGCAGGAACGCGAAAGCAGCTATCGTAATCATCAATACAGCTCCGGAAGGGCGCTCCGTCCGGGAAAACCGGCGGACGGGACGCCAAGATGATCGCAGACCGTCGCGCCGAGGTCTGCGAACGTGCGGCGAGTGCCGAGATTGCGTGCCGTGCGGATGCGAGGGCCGGCGATCAGCAGCGGCACGTACTCGCGCGTGTGGTCCGTCGAAATGTCGGTCGGATCGCAGCCGTGATCGGCGGTGATCAGCAGAAGATCGTCGTTGCGAAGCGCGGGCAACAGCGTGCCGAGCTCCTCGTCGAACGTTTCCAGCGCGCGCGCGTAGCCCGGCGCGTCGTTGCGATGGCCGTACTTCGAATCGAAATCGACGAGGTTCGTGAAGATGAGCGGCGCCTGCGACTCGGCCACGAGCTCGATCGTCTTGCGCATGCCGTCGGAATTCGACTCCGTGCGGATCTCGCGGTCGATGCCCACGCGATCGAAGATGTCGGCGATCTTTCCCAGGGCGACGACTTCCCTCCCCGAGTTGTGGGTGCGCTCGACCACGGTCTCGCCGGTCGGCCGTACGGAAAAATCCTTTCGGTTCGCGGTGCGCTTGAAGTGACCGCGTCCCGTGCCGACGAACGGACGGGCGATGATGCGGCCGACGTTGTTCTCTCCGCGCATCAGCTCGCGCGCGATCGCGCACATGCGCCAGAGCTCCGGCACCGGGACCACTTCTTCGTGCGCCGCGACCTGAAAGACCGAGTCGGCCGAGGTGTAGACGATCGGGAAGCCGGTGCGCATGTGCTCTTCTCCGAGCTCGTCGAGGATCACGGTGCCGGACGCCGGCTTGTTGCCGAGCGTCTTGCGGCCGATGCGCCGCTCGTACTCCTTGATGACCTCGTGCGGGAACCCGTTCGGATACGTTCGAAAGGGGTCCTTCACGATGAGGCCCATCATCTCCCAGTGTCCCGTCGTCGTATCTTTCCCCGCGCTCACTTCGGCCATGCGGCCGAACGCGCTTTGCGGCTGCGCGTCAGTGGCCGGCTCCGGCAGCGTGTGCAGCAATCCGAGCCGCGTGAGGTTCGGCAGCCGGGGATGTTGTGATTCGAGAACGTGCCCGAGCGTGTTCGAGCCCTCGTCGCCGAAATCGCCGGCGTCCGGCAGCTCGCCGACGCCGAGCGAGTCGCAGACGATGATGAGGGCCCGCTTCACAAGGATGAAGGATGAAGGATGAAGGATGAATGGTCAACGACGGCGAGCTTTGAGCTTTTTCACGCAGGCGACGAAAATTCGCGTGATCTCGTCGACTTCCGTTTGCAATGGTGCGAGTCGCCTCGACTCTACGATCCCGCGGTCGACGAGCAACTCGAGCCAGTACGCCGTCTCCTCGAGCTCCTGGAGCGCTGATTCCATTTTGCTGATGAGCTCAGCGTTTGAGCGGCTTCGAATGCCTTCGCGGTATTGCGCACCTGGCGAGCTACCTGCTCGCAGCAGCTGGTAGGCGATCACATCCGCCGATCTGGAACGTGGCAACGCGTCGCAAAGGGACATGATCCGCAGCGCAAGGGCTTTCGTACCCGTGCGCAGGTCACGGACCTCATTCATCCTTCATCCTTCAGACTTCATCCTTGCGTCAGCTGCTCCAGCACCAGCCGGTGCGGTTCGGGTGGCACGTCGCCGAAATGCACGAACCACAGAAACCGCTTGCGCAGCTCCTCGGCATCGCGCGGCTCGTTTCCGAGCTGGATGCGGGCGATGACTTCGCCGGTTCGCACTTCCTCGCCGGTCCTGCGATCGAACATCACGCCCGCGGCGTAGTCGATGACGTCGTCCGCCTTGTGGCGGCCGGCGCCGAGGTCGACGGTGAACATGCCGGCCTGGTAGGTGTCGATGAAGGTGATGAAGCCGCTGCGGGGCGCTTTGATCTCGATCGTCGTCCGCGGCTGCGCCAGATGCAGATTCGACGGATCGCCGCCCTGCGCCGCGATCCACTTCTCCGCCTGAGCGTAGGCGCGGCCGGAGTGCAGCGCATCGTTGAGGACGTTTTCCGCGGCCGTCTCGTCGAAGCGGCCCGACATGACGAGAATGCGGACGGCCTGCGCGCGCGTGACCTCTTCGACGTCGGCGGGTCCTTTTCCGCGCAGCACATCGAGCGTCTCTGCGACTTCGTTCGCATTTCCGGCGGCGACGCCGAGCGGGCGGTCCATGTCGGTGATGAGCGCCTCCACGCGAGTGCCGGAGCCGCGCGCCGCGGCGATGAGGCTGCGCGCGAGCGCCTTCGAATCGTCGTATTTGCGCATGAACGCGCCGGAGCCGGTCTTCACGTCGAGCACGAGCGCGGAGGCCCCCATCGCCAGCTTTTTCGACATGATCGACGCGGTGATCAGCGGCAGCGACTCCACGGTGCCCGTGACGTCGCGCAGCGCGTAGATTTTTTTATCCGCCGGTGCGATGCCTTCGGTCGAGGTGGAGATGACGCAGCCCACGTCGGCGACGCAGCGCTCGAACTCCTCGCGAGTCAGGCGGGCATTGAAGCCGCGGATCGCCTCCAGCTTGTCGAGCGTTCCGCCGGTGTGGCCGAGGCCGCGGCCGGAGAGCATGCCGATTTTGATGCCGCACGCGGCCACCCACGGCGAGAGCACGAGCGAGACTTTGTCGCCGACGCCGCCGGTCGAGTGCTTGTCGGCGATGAAGTCGTACTGATCGCGCAGGTGCCACTGCTCGCCCGAGCGCAGCATCGCGCGCGTCAGCGTCGCCATCTCTTCGCCGCTCATTCCGTTGATGGCGATCGCCATCAGCAGCGCCGACATCTGGTAATCGGGAATCGATCCGTCCGTGTAGCGGCGGATGAATTCCTCGATCTCGGCCGGCTCCAGAAGTTCCCGCCGCCGCTTGCGATTCAGGATCTCGTAGACATTGAGCTCCGGCATGGGCGGGGTAGCATACCGCAGCGATGAAAGCCGTCGTTTTGCTGTCGGGCGGGCTCGATTCGGCCACCGTGCTCGCCATCGCGAAGCATCGGAAACGCGACTGCATCGCGCTGTCGTTCGCATACGGACAGCGGCACGCGATCGAGCTCGAGGCCGCGCGTCGCGTCGCGCAATCGATCGGCGTCGCGGAGCACGTCATCTACAAACTCGATCTGCGCGTGTTCGGCGGAAGCGCGCTGACGGCCGACATCGCGGTGCCCAGGGACGCCGTCGGCGTTGCCGGAATCCCCGTGACCTACGTTCCGGCCCGCAACACGATTTTTCTTTCGCTCGCGTTAGGCCTGGCCGAAGCGCGCGCCGCGAGCGAGATCTGGATCGGCGTCAATGCGGTCGACTCCAGCGGCTACCCCGACTGCCGTCCGGAGTTCATCGACGCGTTTCAGCAGGTGATCGCGCGCGGCACGAAGAGCGGCATCGAACGGGGCGAGCCGCGCATCGCCGCTCCGCTGATCGAGATGAGCAAAGCGGACATCATTCGCCGCGGCGCAGAGCTCGGCGTCGATTACTCGCTCACGCATTCGTGCTACGACCCGGATGGGGAGGGGCGGGCGTGCGGGCATTGCGACTCGTGCCTGCTGCGCGCACGCGGTTTTGCCGAGGCGGGCATTGCCGATCCGACTGTCTACAAGACGAAGGATGAAGGATGAATACGTCGTGGGCGGCGGGAATTCATCCTTCATCCCTCATCCTTCATCCTTCAGAAAAATGCGCGTCACCGAGATTTTCCATTCGATCCAGGGCGAGTCGTCGCACGCCGGGCGGCCGTGCGTGTTCGTGCGCCTCACCGGATGCAATCTGCGATGCCGCTGGTGCGATTCGGAGTACACGTTCACAGGCGGCGAGCGCATGTCGATCGACGAGGTGATCGCTCGCGTGAAGAGCTACGGCTGCGATCTCGTCGAGGTGACGGGCGGCGAGCCGCTCGCGCAGGCCGAGTCGTTCGAGCTGATCCGCCGCCTCTGCGACGAACGCCTCGAGGTCCTCCTCGAAACCTCGGGATCGATCGATGTCGCGCCGGTCGACAAGCGCGCCGCGATCATTCTCGATGTCAAGTGCCCCGCCTCCGGCGAGGTCGAAAAAAATCGGTGGGAGAACCTCGATGTGCTCAAGCCGCGCGACGAAATCAAGTTTGTGATCGCCGATCGCGCCGACTACGAATGGGCGCGCAACGTCGTGCGGGAGCGGAATCTCGATCGCTGGACCATTCTCTTTTCGCCTGTGTGGGGCGAGATGGAGCTGCGGGCGCTGGCAGAGTGGATGCTCGCCGACCGCATTCCCGCACGGCTGCAGACGCAGCTTCACAAACACATCTGGGGCGCGGAGGCGCGGGGCGTATGAAGCTCGCGGCGCTCCACCGGAAGATCTTCTCGCGATGCCGCCGGAGATGCCTCGCTCGCCCGGCATAAACTAATGGACCGGCACGTATGAAAATCGATCACATCGGAATCGCGGTCAAATCTCTCGCCGCCGCAAAGATCTACGAGACCCTCGGCCTGACGGTCGATCATGTCGAGGAGGTTGCGACGCAGGGGGTGAAGACGGCGTTTCTCCGCGCCGGTGAGGCCAGCCTCGAGCTCCTCGAGCCGCTTTCGCCGGAATCGCCGGTCGCGAAATTCATCGCCAGGCGAGGAGAGGGAATTCATCACATCTGCTTCCGTGTGACGAACCTCGAATCGCATCTCGAGCGCCTGAAAAAAGCGGGATACCGGCTCATCAACGAATCGCCGGTGCCGGGCGCGCACGGATGCCGCGTCGCGTTTCTGCATCCCACGGCCGGCAACGGTGTGCTGATCGAGCTCAGCGAAAAATGATCGAAGGATTCGAATCGTCGTCGCTGGTCATCGCGAATCTCGTGAATCCGAAAGAAAAATTCTTCGGCGTGCTGCTCGCGCTTTCGCCGGCGGGGATGACGATGCGCGCGATCAACCTCGACTCCTTCGACGACTGGCTGCGTCAGATCGCGAAGGGTGACGAGCCGAACCTCGACCTCATCACGATGTTCGCTCCGCTGTTTCGCGTCGAGCGCATCTTTCTCGACGAGCCGTCGGGTTCGATCAAATCGTATGGGCAGCGGTTCGAAGAGACCGTCGGCATGACCGTCCATCAATATCTCAACCTGCAGTAGGACGGGTCCTGCTTCCTTATCTCCGATAGTTCGTCACGCCGCCTTCGGCCGGGATCGGCAGCGTCGGCGATGCCGTCCAATGCCCGCTCTGCTCGATGCGGACAATGCGGAAGAACTGCCGCTCGCGCGCGGACGGGACGCGCTGCACGCCGGCGGGCGGAATCGAAATCGCGGTGTACCCGGGATCGGTGAGAAAAACGAATTGCGCCGCGGGCGGGCCGACCTGCCACTGCGCGTCGTGATTGCGAAGCGCGAAGTCGACCGTCAGCGGCAGCTTCGGATCGAATCGATCACGTTCGCGCTGCCAGATTGCGGGCGTGCCGAAGAAGGTTCGCGTGACGGGGTCGACGAACACGACGGGCTCGACGCCGCCCAGCGTGATCGCATACGACGAGAACACGGCGCGCGGCGCCTCCCCGCGATGATCCCATTCGCGAAGCCAGCGGAGGCTGTCGATGTACCACTGAGGCGAGCCGGCGCCGAGGACGGGTGCAGTGGCCGGTTGGGACCAGATGTATTCTCCTTCGCGCGCGATGCCGTTCCGCGTCAGGTCCTCGTACCAGCGGCGCTGCGGCAGCGATCCGACGACTATGGTAATCAGTAATATAGCAAGAACGGCGATCGGCCAGCGATGGCCCGATGTTCCCGCCGCGACCGTAAACGCGGCGACGGAGAACGCCACGAACGCGAAGCTGTAGCGCCACTCGAAATTGCCCGTCAGCGGAAGCAGCGGCAGGAGCGTCACCACGAGCGTAACGGCAATGAACGCGATCGCACGGCCGCCGAAGCGCAGGACGAAGAGCGCGAGAACGATCGCGATCGCCGTCGTCCAGACGATGACGATCCACAGGGGAGTGATGGGGCCGACGAGGTGGATCCAGAGTTTGCCCGGAAGGGAAGCGAGATCGCCCGGCGGCGCCAGACTCTGCGGATACGTGCCGGTCAGGCCGGTCATGAACCATCGCCACGCCAGAAAGACGATCGCCGCGGCGGCCGGCGCGATGAGCTCGCGCGCGATCTGCCGCCACGATCGCCCTTCGAAGCGCGACTGGCAGATGAAGAAAAGCGGGATCGGCGCGTAGACCTCCTTCGAAAGCATCGCCAGGAGGTAGAAAAACGAAGCGAGCGTTTTCGATCGCCGCCATGCGAGCAGCGCCGCGAGCGCGAACACCAGCCCTTCGACGTAGTGGCGGATCATCAGCGTCCGCGCCGCGTACGTGCTCGCCCACGTGGCGAGGAACGTCGCGCTGCCGAGGAGCGCGAAGATCTCGTCGACGTAACGGCGGAGGAGGAGGAACATCAGCACCCCCGCGAGCGCGAGCGCGGCGATCTGGTGGGCGTAGAAGATCGCCGGCCGAAGTCCGCCGAGGAGCAGGTCGAGCTTGAACGAAAAAACGAGGAGCGGGGTGAACGTATGCGCCGCGAGATGCGTATATTCGGCGGGATCGAACAAAACGCCGCTCGCCGGCTCGCGGATTGCCTCGACCAGCAGCGCCGGATCGTCGTAGAGCCAGAACCCCGCGACCGCCGATCCGTGGAGTGCGGCGGCCGCGACGAGCAACAAGAGTATGGCCGCCAGCGATCGCCCGCGCATCGACATAAGCATGATAGATTTCGCCACCCGAAAAAACCCTCATCCGGGAGGAGCAGTCTGACAATGTCCAGAGCCTCACGCGTGCTCGCCGCCGCGTCGATCGCGGCCCTCGCGTTCGCTGCATGTCACAAGGAGCAATCGAATGCGCCCGCGCCGCAGCCGGAGGCATTCTCGTTCGTCGTCTATCCCGGCGCGCAGTACCTGCAGGAGCTGACGGACCTCGACAAGAAAGCGGACAAGCTCATGCATCCCAACGGCCCGATTCCGCCGCTGGCGATCTACGACACCGATGCACCGCTCGACACGGTCGCCGATTACTACGTCAAGCAATACGGGTACGACAAAATCGCGCCCGACGTCACCAACAATCTGAGCGCCGCGAAACCGGCGGCGTATTACCGCACCGGCGATCTGCACACGGACACCGTCGCGATTCAATCGCTTCTGCAACAGCTCAACGTGAAGAGCGACATGTCGAAAGCTCAGGGCAGCTATCGCGCGGTGGAAATCGAATCGAAGACGAACCGGCCGCGCGTCACCATTCAGCGACCCTACTTCGACGTTCTCAAATCGCAGGTCATCGACCGGACGATGATCCTGATGGCGCCCTGATGGACCACGCGCCGCGTGCGCTCATCGCAGGCCTCGGCCTCATCGGCGGATCGATCGGAATGGCGCTGCGCGAACGCGGCTGGCGCGTTACGTACGTTGATCCGCACGTCGATCTGCGCGACGCGCAACGAGCCGGAGCCGCGGACGAGCGCGCCGAATCGATCGATCGGGATGCGGACATCCTGATCGTCGCTACGCCGGTCGATGTCGCCATCCGACTCCTCGGTGCGCGGCACTCGGCTTTCACGACGAGCGTGGCGAGCGTCATGTCTCCGCTGAAACAAGCGGCGAACAGCGACCGCTTCGTCGCCGGTCATCCGCTCGCCGGCTCGCACGAGCGCGGCCTCGCGGCCGCGCGGCGCGATCTGCTCGGCGGATGCAGCTGGTTTCTGGAGCGCCACGAAGAGATCGTCGACCGCGTCGCGCGCGACTGCGCCGCGCGGATCGAGATCGTCGGTGCCGAGGAGCACGATGCCGCGGTGGCGCTGACGAGTCATCTTCCGCAAATGCTTTCTACCGCGCTCGCCGCGTACCTCGGCGAGCGGCGCGCGGCGCGCGGCGAGCGGGATTTGACTGCGTTCGCTGGACCTGGCCTGCAGACGTTTCTTCGCCTCGCTTCGAGCGACGCATCGGTATGGTCGCCGGTCCTGCAGAGCAATCGTGAGAACCTTCTGCCGCACGTCGATGCGATCATGAGCATCGTGCGTCAGATTCTCGAGGGCGAGCGCGAACCGTTCGCGGATGCGAACGCGTTCATGACACGGCTGCTCGCCGCTCGCCGCCCGCCGCTCGCATGAATTGGACCTGGCTCTTCGTCGCGCTGCTTTATGCCGCGGCCGTGTGGATCGCGCGCCGTGCGGGCAGCGCATTTCCGTGGCGCATCGCTGCGCTCTTCTACGCGCTCGTTTTGATTTTCCTGTGGCGGCCAATGACCGGGCCGTGGGTCAACCTGCCGGTGGACATCGTGCAGACGCTGCCGCCGTGGTTTGCAGTGACGCACGATCACCATGTCGCCAACATGGAAATCAACGACATCGTGATGCAGATCGTGCCGTGGGCGCAACAGGTGCGCGAGGCGTGGACGTCGCTGCATTTCCCGCTGTGGAACAACCTCTCCGGCTCGGGATATCCGCTGCTCGCGAACGGACAGAGCTCGGGCCTGTCGCCGATTCGTCTTCTCGCGCTGCCGCTGCGAATCGAATACGCGTTCACCGCAGAGGCGGCGATGAAGATGCTGATCGCGATGTCGTTCATGTTCGCATTCTGCCGCCGGCGCTGGAGCGGGCTCGCGAGCGCGTTCGGCGCGATCGCCTTCGGCTGGTGCACGTTCGTGCAGACGTGGCTGCACTTTCCGCTGGTCACCGTCGGCGTGTTTATCCCCGCTGCGATGCTCGCGGTCGAGCTGCTCCTCGAGCGGCCGACGTGGTTTCGTTTCGTCGGCTCCGTCGCCGCCTGGTCCGCCATGCTCCTCGGCGGTCATCCCGAAACGGCGGCACACATTTTTTTTCTCGCGCTGCTCTATGCGATCTGGCTGCTGATCACGAACCGCGCGCCGCTGCGCAACGGAGCGGTTTTTGTGATCTCAGTGGGCGTCGCGGCGGTGATCGCCTCGCCGTTTCTCGCTGCGTTCATCGAGGCGCTGCACAAATCGAAGCGCTACCAGGAGCTGCAGGCGCATCCGAACGCGATCGGCTACTACTCCGATTTTCCATCGGCCGTCGTTCTCTTTCAGCCGCATTTCTACGGACACATTCCGTTCGAGAAATCGTGGGGACCGGAAGCGGCGGAGTCGATCACCGGGTTCGCCGGCGTGCTCGGCATCGCCGCGTGGTTCGGCCTAACAATTCGCGCGATCGTCCGCCGCGGCTGGCGCGATCGCGAAATGTTTTTGATTCTTGCGAGCGTCTTCGTCCTCGGCGTGATCCTCGGCTGGCCGGGGATCAGCAACGTTTTTCAACTCATCTTTTCGCTCGCGGCAAACGCGCGATTGCGCCTGCTGTTCTGCTGGCTCCTGGCGGCGATGACGGCGGCGATCATCGACCTCGCGCTGCGCGACCGCGCGGCGTATCTGCTGGCGGGATCGGCGATGACGGCGGCAATGCTGCTGTACCTCATGCGAACCATCCCGTTTCCCGATGCGGTGTGGAAGGACACCGCGATGCTAGCGATTCTGCCGAGCCTCGTCGTGATCGCACTGTCGATGCTGTTCGCGCTGCCGATGCGCGCGCGGCCGTTCGCGGCGATGATCGTGCTGGCCGCTGTCGTCGCCGAGCTGTGGTCGGCCTCGAGCGGATGGAATCCGGTGCTGCCGATCGAGCGAAGCTATCCGATGACGCCGCTCATCGCGCGGTTGCAGCAGATCGCGAAATCGACACCGGCGAGCGCGCCGTTCCGCGTGGTCGGACTCGGCCCCGCACTCTTTCCGAACGCGCAGGCGATGTACGGCATCGAAGACATCCGCGCGCACGACCCGATGGCGAACGGCCCGTACCTCGGTGTGCTGCGCGTAGTGACCGATTACGATCCCGAACGCTACTTCGCGAAATGGGAGAACAGCGGCACGCGCTTTCTCGACTTTCTCAACGTGAAATACGTCGTGACGGGCAGGGGAGCGAGACTCGATGACACGCAGCGCTACAAGCGCATCTACAGCGGCATCGACGGCGAGATCTTTCAAAACAACGACGTGCTGCCGCGCTTCTACGCGGCGCGAAACGTCGTGCTCGAATTCAAAGGTGCGGCCTTCGCGAGCCGGCTCGAAGCGGAGAGCGATTGGGCGCACACCGGCGTCGTGAAAACGCTGCCGGTCGAAAGCGATCGCATGCGGCAGGACCTGCTCGCGCCGCGGCCGCTCACGGCGCCGGAGGCGTCGGTGAAGATCGTCAGCTCGTCAGGCGCCGACTACCGGCTGCGCGTGCACGCGCCGCGATGGACGCTCATCGTCAGCAGCGTTCCGATCTGGCCGGGATGGCGCATTCGAATGCCGGGACGTTCCCTCGCTCCGCTGCCGGTCAACGGCGCGTTCCTCGGCTTCACGATCCCTCCCGGCGATCACGACGTGCACGTGTTCTATTTTCCCGCGACGTTCTACGCCGGCCTGACAGCGTCGCTGATCACGATCGCGGGGCTGATTGCGATTTCGCTGCGCCGTGGACGTAGACCCAGGCAAGTTGTCCCGACGCAAGCCTCACCATGACGCGTTCGTAGTCGGCGTCGCGTTCGTAGTCATCCGCCGCATTCAGTTCGGTCTCCGTCACTTCGAATACCGTTCCCGCGACGATGCTGTCGGAGCGGCCGTTGAACATCACGTTTGCGTATTGCGCATCTGCGCACACGACCCGCGACAATTCGAATTCCGGCAGGGCATCGGGTTTTCCCTGCAGAAGTCGTCCGAAGGTCGCGAGCTGGACCTCCGCGAGCTGCAGCGTCCCGTAGGAGAAGAGCAGAGGCATTCTCAACCCGTTCCGATCGATCGCGCTTTCCATCCGATCGCCGCGACGCCGAACAGCAGAACCAGCGCGATCGGGATCAGCGAGCGCGCATCGCCGGCTCCGAAGAATGGTTCACCGAGGTTGAAGGAGGTCCACTCGGAGGGAGGGGAGCCGGGCGGGTGCCGCGCGAAAACGATCGCTTCGTCGAACGTCAGGCGGTTCACGGACGTGTGGCCGGTGAACGTCTCCGCGCTCCACGGCGGCGTGATCGGTACGTCGGGCGCGAAGCGGCCGTCGATCAGCAGCGGAACGATGTACTGCGTCAGCGGACTTGGAATCGTGCCGGACGGCTGCGGATCGACGGCGGTGGCGGCGAAATTGATCGCGAACGAGATCGCGGCGAGCGCCACCACTGCCGGCCGCATCCAGCCGCGGCAACGCAGGATGACGAGCATCAGCAGCGGGATCGCCGGCACGAGGTAACGCGCGCCGATGCCGAAGCCGGCGTCCCATCCGTTGAACGAAGCATTTGTCACGAAAAAGATGACGAACATGAGAACGATCGCGGCGAGCTCGAGGCGGTCGCGGCGGTCGATGAGCCAGACGATCGCGCCGGCGACAAAGGTGATGAGCACGGGCGCGAAGTAAAACAGCCCGCGGTACGGCGAGAAGCTGATGCCCCACAGCGCTTCGCGCGTCGGCAGCGTGAAGAGACCGAACGCCGCGCCTTTCGTCAGAAACCGGCCGGGCAGCTTTCCGACGCTGACCATGAAGAAACTTCCAAAGCAGAGCTTCTGATAAATGGCCAGCATGACCAGCGGCGCGATCGCTCCCAGGGCGAAGCGCCATTTCCGCGGCCGTGTCGCGCCGATGATGAGCAGCGCGGGCGCGCAGAGGTAATTCATCGCCGTCGCCAGAGCGACCGAAAATCCCGCCGCAAAATCGAACGAGGAAACGAGCGCGAACAGCATCAGCGCGCCGCTCGTGACGTGCACCATGAACATCGTCGAGTACGGAAAGAGCTGCGTCGCGAACGCGGCGATCAGCGCAATCGATGCGGACCACGTCGCGCCGAATCGTTTCGTGCGGGCGTGGCGGTAGAGCATCCAGGGAATCAGCGCGCCGGGAAGGGCGACGCAGAACAGCGTGCAGAGGTAGGCGTTGAACTCGATCGTCTCGATCGCGTTCGGATCGAGTCCCGCTGCGCGCTCGACCGGATGGAGAATCGTGTAGGGAATCGCGGCGAGCCACGACAGCGCGGGCGCTTTGTTCGAGTAGACGTGGCCGTTCGCGCGGGAGATGTCGCCGGTATTTCCGGCGTACGCATCGATCGCGAGCGTGTGCCGCTCGACGATCGAGCGCGTCAGATCGAATTGTGAATTCTGATTCCACCCGCCGCCCGCCTGAAAATACGCGTACGTCACGAACGTCAGCAGGGCGAGCCAGACGGCGAGCTGGCGA
>DATIZY010000322.1:0-4778 GCA_035516895.1 Thermoanaerobaculia bacterium
GAGTCCTGAGTCTCAGTCCTCTATACTTTCGCGTCCCGATGGCGTACGACCCGAAAACGATCGAAGAGAAGTGGCAGCGCGCGTGGGCCGACGCGCGCGTGGCCGAGATCGACGTCACGAAATCCGGCGACGAGTACTACATGCTCAACATGTTTCCGTACCCGTCGGGCGACCTCCACGTCGGCCACGGCCGCAACTACATCCTCGGCGACGCCCTCTATCGATTTCTGCGGATGCAGGGTCGCGCCGCGCTGAATCCGATGGGATGGGACGCGTTCGGCCTGCCGGCCGAGAACGCGGCGATCAAGCGCCGCATCCATCCGCGGCAGTGGACGGTCGGCAACATCGCCAACATGAAGCAGCAGTTCAAGCGCTGGGGGATTCTCTACGACTGGTCGAAAGAGATCGCCTCGTGCGAGCCGGAGTACTACCGCTGGAACCAATGGCTGTTTTTGCAGCTGTTCAAACGCGGTCTCGCGTATCGCGGCAAAGCGCCGGTGAACTGGTGTCCGACCGATCAGACGGTGCTCGCGAACGAGCAGGTGATCGACGGCCGCTGCGAGCGCTGCGGGTCGGAGGTCGTGCAGCGCGAGCTCGAGCAGTGGTTCTTCAAGATCACCGACTACGCCGACCGCCTCGACGCCGGCCTCGACAAGCTCGACCAGTGGCCCGAAAAAGTGAAGGTGATGCAGCGGAACTGGATCGGCCGCTCGGAGGGCGCCGACGTCGAGTTCCGCGTTCCGGCGCTCGGCAAATCGATTCGCATTTTCACCACGCGCCCCGACACGATCTACGGCGCGACGTTCATGGTGCTCGCGCCGGAGCACCCCGACGTGCCCACGCTGATCGCCGGCAATCCGCAACGTGCTGACATCGAGCGCTGGATCGGCGGAATCCGCAATCAGAGCGCGCTCGAGCGGCAGGAGGCGGGCAAGGAAGGCCGCTTCACCGGCACGTTCGCGATCAATCCGCTCACGGAGAAGGAAATCCCGATCTGGCTCGGCAACTTCGTGCTGATGCAGTACGGCACGGGCGCCATCATGGCGGTTCCCGGCCACGACGAGCGCGATTTCGAATTCGCGAAGCAGTACGGTTTGCCGATCGAGCGCGTGGTCGAAGGCGGCGAGCTGCCGTATGTCGACAAGGAGAACGGCGTCGCGGTGAACTCGCCGCTGATCGACGGTCTGAAGTTCGCGCAGGCGTTCGACAGGATCGTCGGCGAGATCGAGCGCCGCGGCATCGGCAAGCGAATCGTGCGCTACCGGCTGCGCGACTGGCTCATCTCGCGACAGCGATATTGGGGAACGCCGATCCCGATTTTGTACTGCAACAAATGCGGAATCGTTCCAGTACAAGAGAAGGACTTGCCCGTCGTGCTGCCGCTCGATGTGCCGTTCACCGGCCGCGAAGGAAATCCGCTGGCAAAAGACGCGAAGTTCGTCAACGCGAAATGTCCGCGGTGCGGCGGCGATGCGCGGCGCGAGACGGACACGATGGACACGTTCGTCGATTCGTCGTGGTATTACGCGCGGTTCATCTCGCCGCGCGACGACGCGAAGATCTTCGACTCGAAGCTCGTCAATCGCTGGCTGCCGGTCGATCAGTACATCGGCGGAATCGAGCACGCGATCCTGCATCTGCTCTACGCTCGATTCATCTGCCGCACGCTCTTCGACATGGGCCTCGTGAATTTCGAGGAGCCGTTCACGCGGCTCTTCAATCAGGGCGTGATCACGAAAGAGGGTTACCGCGATCCGTCCGACAACCTTTCGTGGGTGCCGCTGAACGAAGTGGAGTGGCGAGACGGCAAACCGTACAAAGGCGATCGCGAGCTCGTTCCGGAAGTCGGGAAGATGTCGAAGTCCCGCTTCAACGTCGTGCCGCCCGACGAGCTGATCGCAAAGTTCGGCGCCGACACCGAGCGCGTGTATACGCTGTTCATCGCGCCGCCGGAGAAGGAAGCGGCGTGGTCGGACGAGGGCGTGATTGGCGCGTACCGCTTTTTGGGTCGTGTGTGGGCGTTAGGCGAGCGTGTCGGGCCGGCTGAAGCAGGTCCACACACACAGCTTGCCCGCAAAACGCACCAGACGATCGCCGCGGTGACCCAGCGCATCGAGCGCTTCGAATTCAACACCGCGATCTCCGCGCTGATGGAGCTGTCGAACGCGATCGCAGATTCGGACGGCGACATTCGCGAGAGCTACGAGGCCCTGCTGAAGCTCCTGCATCCGTTCGCTCCGCACATCACCGAGGAGCTGTGGCAGATGCTGGGGCACGAGCCGTTCATCCTGACCTCGAAGTGGCCCGTCGCGAATCGCGAGCGGATGAAAGAGGACGTCGTTACGATCGTCGTGCAGGTCAACGGCAAGCTTCGGGGGCAGGTCGAAGTGCCGAACCCGCCGACCGAAGAACAGGTACTGAGCGCGACCTCCACCAACGCGAACGTGCAGCGCTGGATCGAAGGCAAGCAGATCGTGAAGAGGATCTACGTCCCGGGTAAACTCGTGAACCTGGTGGTGAGATGAAAGCGACTCTCCTCCGCGCCGCTCGCTGTTCGCTGCTCGCTCTGGCGGGCTGCGGCTACGCGCTCGTCGGCCACAACGTCTCGCTTCCGTCGGGCGTGCACTCTGTGCAGGTCCCGGCGTTCGTCAACAAGACCACGCGTGTCGGCCTCGAGCAGCTGGTCACGCAGTCGGTCGCCGACGAAATGGTCGCGCGCGGGCGGCTGCGCCTCGTCACGAATCCCAACGACGCCGACGCGATCCTGCGCGGCTCGATCGACAGCTTCGGCATCTTTCCGATCGCCTTCAACCAGCAGGGCCGCGCGACGCAGTACCAGGTCTCGATCACCGCGAACATCGAGCTCGTCGATCATCGCAACGAAGACAAGGTGATCTGGAAAAACGATCAGTACCGCTTCGCCGAGAATTACCAGATCGACGTCGCCTCGACCAATGCGTTCGATCAGGAGACGCGCGCAATCACCGAGATCGCGCAGCGCTTCGCCGAGACGCTCGTCACGAACCTGCTCGAAGGTTTTTAGGACGACGAGTCGCGGCCTACGTTTTCCCCTTCATCCGCGCTCGCTCCTCGTCGCGATGATCGCGCAGGAACGTTGACGCGATGAGATAGATCGCGGCGACGGCTGCGATGCTGTAGCCGATCTCCGCGAGCAGCGGGTTCGAGCGAATCATCAGCGACGACGACAGCAGCAGCGCGGCGATGACGATCCCCACCGTCAGCCGGTTCGCCAGCTTGTGCACGCCCGCCAGAAACACCTCGGCCTGCGTCAGCTTGATTCCGAACGTCAGCCGCCCGGCGGCAGTGAGGTCGAGGATCTCGCGCGTGCGGTGCGGCAGATCGAGAATCAGCTGGTTGAGATCGAGAAGCGCCGGATAGAAGTTGCGCGGGTTGAACTTCTGCCGGAGCTTTTGCGTCATCAGCCGCTCGGCGTACGCGCGGATGACCGCCTGCGGATCGAACTTCGCGTCGAGCCGCTTGGTGATGCCGTCGAGATTCAGCAGCGTCTTCGCGAGCATCGCCATTTCCGCCGGGACGCGAAGATCGTTGTTGCTGGCGACGCCGATCACGTTGAAGATCAGCTGTCCGGCGTTGATCTGCCGCACGTCGACGTCGTGGAAGTTCGCGACGATGGTGGAGATCTGATGGGTGAAGGTGATCGCGTCGAACGATTCGCCGGGCTCCGACATCCGCACGCACGCCTCGGCGACCTCGTCGCCGCGGTTCGCCGAGAGGGCCAGAAGCAGCTTGATGATCTCGTCCTGGAACTCGCGGCTGATGCGGCTGACCATGCCGAAGTCGATCAGCACGACCTCCGATTCGCCGTCGGAGTCGCGGATGAAAATGTTGCCCGGATGCGGATCGCTGTGCCAGAACCCGTCGACGCAGATCTGCTTCAGATACGCCTCGGTCAGCACCGATGCGAGCTGCGCGTAATCGTGATCGATCATCTGCAGCGGCGTGAGCTTCGACACTTTGCGGCCGCGCACGAACTCCGTCGTCAGTACCTTCGAAGTGGTGAGGTCGTGAATGACGGCCGGAATGTAGATCTGCGGGAACTCCGCGAGATTGCGCCGCAGGATCTCGGCGTTGCGCGCCTCCTGCAGGTAATTGAGCTCGTTCTCCAGCGTGATCTTCGCCTGCTCGATGGCGCCCTCGAGGTTCATCTTGCGGCCGATCTCGGTGTGCTCTTCGAGCGTGCGGGCGATGTCACCGAAGGCATCGAGCTCGTTGTGCACGGACGCGCGCACGTCGGGCCGCTGCACTTTGACGACGACCTCGCGCCCGTCGCGCAGCACCGCGCGATGCACCTGACCGAGGGATGCGGCGGCGATCGGAGTGGAATCGAATTCCTCGAAGACCTTCGATATGCGCACCTTCAGCTCGCCTTCGACGATGCGCTCGACGTCGGCGAAGGAGAACGGCTCGACCTTGTCCTGCAGCGACTCGAGCGCAGCGATGTACTCGCGCGGGACGATGTCGGGGCGCGTCGACAGCACCTGGCCGAACTTGATGTACGTCGGCCCCATTTTCTTCAGCGCCTCGGCGAAGGCCTGCGCGCGCGCCTGGACGTCGGGCTCGATCTCCGGAGCCGCGGTCTCCTCGGCAAGCGCGGCCTGCGGATCGAGCGAAAGCCGAAAGTCCTTCCGGCCGTATTTTGTGAACAGGACAAGAAGATCGCGGTATGCCGCGATGTTGCGGGTCTTCAGCATTTCGCGGACTCAACTGCACGCGGAGTGCCGAGTGAAAAGGACTGA
>DATIZY010000323.1:0-4168 GCA_035516895.1 Thermoanaerobaculia bacterium
CGCCGAGGTGACGACGGCCGTCGCCAACGGCGACCTGTCGAAGAAGATCACCGTCGACGTCATGGGGGAGATCGCCGATCTGAAGACCACGATCAATACGATGGTCGATCAGCTCAACTCGTTCGCGGCGGAGGTCACGCGCGTCGCGCGCGAGGTCGGCACGGAAGGGAAGTTAGGCGGCCAGGCGCAGGTGCGCGGCGTCGCCGGCACGTGGAAGGACCTGACCGACTCGGTCAACTCGATGGCGTCCAACCTCACGGCGCAGGTGCGCAACATCGCCGAGGTGACGACGGCGGTGGCGAACGGAGATCTGTCGAAGAAGATCACCGTCGATGTCCGCGGCGAGATCCTCGAGCTGAAGAACACGATCAACTCGATGGTCGACAAGCTCAATTCGTTCGCGGCGGAGGTGACGCGCGTCGCGCGCGAGGTCGGCACGGAAGGGAAGTTAGGCGGACAGGCGCAGGTACGCGGCGTCGCCGGAACGTGGAAGGACCTGACCGACAACGTCAACTTCATGGCCTCGTCGCTCACGAACCAGGTGCGCAACATCGCGCAGGTGACGACGGCCGTCGCCAACGGCGATCTGTCGAAGAAAGTCACGGTCGAAGTGAAAGGCGAGATCGCCGAGCTGAAAGAGACGATCAACACGATGGTCGATCAGCTCAACTCGTTCGCGTCGGAGGTGACGCGCGTCGCGCGCGAGGTCGGCACCGAGGGGAAGTTAGGCGGCCAGGCGCAGGTGCGCGGCGTCGCCGGAACGTGGAAGGACCTCACCGACAACGTGAACATGATGGCGTCGAACCTGACGAATCAGGTGCGCGGCATCGCGAAGGTGGTCACCGCGGTTGCGAACGGCATTCTCAAACAGAAGCTGACCGTCGAATCGCGCGGCGAGATCGCCGAGCTGGCGAACACGATCAACGACATGATCGACACGCTCGCCACGTTCGCCGATCAGGTGACCACGGTCGCGCGCGAAGTCGGAGTCGAAGGAAAACTCGGCGGCCGCGCGGACGTTCCCGGCGCGTCGGGCACGTGGCGCGATCTCACGGACAACGTCAATCAGCTCGCGGCGAACCTCACCACGCAGGTGCGCGCGATCGCCGAGGTGGCCACCGCGGTCACGAAAGGCGATCTGACGCGAACGATCACCGTGCAGGCGGAAGGGGAAGTCGCCGCGCTCAAGGACAACATCAACGAGATGATCCGCTCGCTGCGCGACACCACGGAGCGCAACAAGGAGCAGGACTGGCTCAAGACCAACCTCGCGAAGTTCACGCGCATGATGCAGGGTCAGAAGAACCTGACCACCGTTTCGCAGATGATCCTGAGCGAGCTCGCGCCGGTCGTCGGTGCCGCCCACGGCGTCTTCTACATCATGGACACGCCGAAGGAGGGCGAGCCGCGGCTCAAGCTCGCCGCGACGTACGCCTATCGCGAGCGCAAGAACCTCAACAAAGAGTTCCGCATCGGCGAAGGCCTCGTCGGCCAGGCGGCGTTCGAGAAGCAGCGCATCCTGCTGACGAACGCGCCCGACGACTACATCGCGATCTCGTCGGGACTGGGCGAGGGGAAGCCGCTGAACATCGTGGTGCTGCCGATCGTTTTCGAGAACCAGGTGTACGCGGTGATGGAGCTCGCGTCGTTCAATCGCATCGGCGAGACCAACATCACGCTCCTCGATCAGCTCACCGAATCGATCGGCGTCGTGCTCAACACGATCCAGGCGAACATGCGCACCGAGGAGCTGCTGGCGCAGTCGCAGTCGCTGGCGGAGGAGCTGCAGGCGCAGCAGGAAGAGCTCACCGAGACGAACAAGCGGCTCGAGCAGCAGGCGAAATCGCTGCAGGCGTCCGAGGAGCTGCTCAAGACGCAGCAGGAAGAGCTGCAGCAGACGAACGAGGAGCTCGAAGAAAAAGCGCGGCTGCTCACGGCGCAGAACGAGGAAGTCGAGCAGAAGAACCGCGAAGTGGAAACGGCGAAACGGCAGCTCGAAGAGAAAGCGCATCAGCTCGCGCTCACGTCGAAGTACAAGAGCGAGTTCCTCGCGAACATGTCGCACGAGCTGCGCACGCCGCTGAATTCGCTTCTGATCCTCGCGAAGCTGCTCTCCGATAATCCGGACCGCAATCTCAGCGACAAGCAGGTCGAATTCGCCAGGACGATCCACTCGTCGGGCCAGGACCTGCTGACGCTCATCAACGACATCCTCGATCTGTCGAAGATCGAATCGGGGATGATGACCATCAGCCTCGGCGACGTCTCCTTCCGCGATCTTGCGGACTACATGCAGCGCACCTTCGGTCAGATCGCGCAGGACAAGCGGCTCGAATTCCATGCGGAGCTCGAGCCGAATCTTCCGGCGTCGGTCCACACCGATGCGACGCGCGTGCAGCAGATTCTCAAGAACCTTCTCGGCAACGCGTTCAAATTCACCGAGCGCGGCGACGTCACGCTGAAGATGGAGCGCGTCACGAGCGGATGGTCGGAGGACCACGAGACACTCGATCGCGCGCCCGGCGTGATCGCGTTCAGCGTTTCCGATACCGGCATCGGCATTCCGTCCGACAAGCAGCGGATCATTTTCGAAGCGTTCCAGCAGGCCGACGCCTCGACGACGCGCAAGTTCGGCGGCACCGGCCTCGGCCTGTCGATCAGCCGCGAGCTGGCGAAGTTGTTAGGCGGCGAGATCAGGGTCTCCAGCCAGGAAGGCGTCGGCTCGACGTTCACGCTGTACCTGCCGCAGAGCTATGTGATGCCGGCGCGCCGGCAGGACCAGCGCCCGCCGGAAGTCGTGGAGGAGCGGACCGCTCCCTCGATGGAGCGCCGGGTTCAGCCGGGCCCCGTCGCGCTTCGATCCGAGAAACCGGCGGAAGCCGGTGCTCCATCCGTCGACGAAGATGCAGCGATCCTCATCGAGGAGCAGGTGCCCGACGATCGCGACACGATCCGCCCCGGCGACCGCGTGGTGATGATCGTGGAAGACGACGTCAACTTCGCGCAGATCCTTCTCGACATGGCGCGCGACAAATCGTTCAAAGGCATCGTGGCGACGCGCGGCGAAACGGCGATTCATCTGGCCAGGCGCTACCGGCCCGACGCGATCACACTCGACATCGTGCTGCCCGACATGGAAGGGTGGACGGTGCTCGATCGTCTAAAACACGATAAATTAACACGACATATTCCGGTACATATTATCTCCGCCGACGACGAGGCCGATCGCGGCCTGCGCCTCGGCGCCTTTGCGACGATTCAGAAGCCGGTGACGAAAGACGCCCTCGACGACGCGTTCGCGAAGATCAAGGGATTCGTCGAACGGCCCAACAAGACGCTGCTCGTCATCGAAGACAACGATCAGCAGCGCAGCGCGATCACGGAGCTGATCGGCGGCGAAGGCGACGTCGACATCACCTCGGTGCGCACCGGCGACGAAGCGCTCGGTGCTCTGCGCGACCGCCACTTCGACTGCATCGTCCTCGACCTCGGTCTGCCCGATATGAGCGGGTTCGAGTTCATCAAGCGGATGAAGGACGAGCTGCAGATCCAGGACATTCCGATCGTCGTCTACACCGGCCGCGAGCTGACGAAGAAGGAAGAGACGGAGCTCAAGCGGATGGCCGAGGCGATCATCGTGAAGGATGTGCGCTCGCCCGAGCGTCTGCTCGACGAGACCGCGCTGTTCCTGCACCGCGTCGAATCGAATCTGCCGGAGAACAAACGGCAAATTCTCGAGCAGCTGCACGAGTCGGATCCCGTGCTCGCCGGCAAGCGGGCGCTGATCGTCGACGACGACATGCGCAACATCTACGCACTGACGAGCCTGCTCGAGCGGCACAAGATGAACGTCGTCTATGCGGAGAGCGGAGCGGAAGGCATCGATGTGCTGCAGAAGACGCCCGAGATCGACGTCGTGCTGATGGACGTGATGATGCCGGAAATGGATGGTTACGAGGCCATGCGCCGCATCCGCGACATTCCGGAGTTCAGGAATCTGCCGATCATCGCGCTGACCGCGAAGGCGATGAAGGGCGATCGCGAGAAGTGCATGGAAGCTGGAGCGAGCGACTACATTACGAAACCGATCGATGCGCAGCAGCTCGTGTCGCTGCTGCGAGTCTGGCTGTACCGATAAGCGGGTGGCGGGTGGCGGGTAGCGGGTGGG
>DATIZY010000324.1:0-6486 GCA_035516895.1 Thermoanaerobaculia bacterium
TTCCGGTCGACGACGATGTCGAGCGCCGCGAAAACGCCGCGATCGAGCAGGCGAAAACGTTCCTCGCCGAGCGGAAGGACGAAATCGCCGCGTTCATCATGGAGCCGATCCAGGGCGAAGGCGGCGACAATCACTTCCGTCCCGAGTTCTTCAAAGCCGTCCGCCAGCTCTGCGACGAAAACGAGATGCTGCTGATCTTCGACGAGGTGCAGACCGGCGTCGGTTTGACCGGAAAGATGTGGGGCTACCAAAACTACGGCATCGATCCGGACCTCTTCTCGTTCGGCAAGAAGACGCAGGTCTGCGGCTTCGCATCGAACGAGCGCATCTGCGACATCGAGGAGAACGTCTTCACCGTTCCGTCACGCATCAATTCGACGTGGGGTGGCAATCTGACCGACATGGTCCGCTCGCAGCGCTACTTCGAGATCATCGACGAGGAGAAGCTCGTCGACAACGCCGCGCGAGTCGGCGCCTACTTTCTCGGCGAGCTGCAGCGCTTCGCGGGCGAATTTCCGAGCCTCGTCTCGAACGTCCGCGGCCGCGGACTGATGGCCGCTTTCGATCTGCCGAGCGCCGATGTCCGCAACGCCGCGATCAAGGCAATGATGCAGAACGATGTGATGGTGCTGGCGTCCGGCCATCAGTCGATCCGCTTCCGTCCGCCGCTCAACCTCTCCTCCGACGAAGCGGCCGAGGGGATCCGGCGGATGGAGAAGGCCCTGAAACAATTATGAGCACGGCTACGCCGTGCGTTGTCAGTTGTCGGTTGTCAGTTGTCGGTTGTCGGTAATCGCGAAATTGGGGAAACTGGGCGCTGACAACCGAAAACGCGCCGCACAGCGGCGCTTTCAATGATCGAGCGCTTCAACAAACGCGACCGCATCCTGATCGGCGTCTGCCTCGCGGTCGCCGCGATCTCCCTCTTCGTCATCGACAACTGGTTCTACGCGGCGTTCCCGGAGGCGTCGATCGAATTCAAATTCGACCGCGAGACGTCGCTGCCGATCGCGAAGCGCATCCTCGACCTCGAGCAGATCGACGTCCGCTCGATGAAGCACGCCGCGATCTTCACCGGCGATGACACGGCGAAGATCTTCCTGGAGCGGACGGTCGGACTCTCCGCCGCGAACCGCATGATGCGGACGCAGGTCCGTTTGTGGTGGTGGCGGCACCGCTGGTTTCAACCGCTGCAGGAAGAGGAGTTCGTCGTCGACGTCGCGCCGACCGGCGAGATCGTCAGCTTCAACGACAAAATCCCCGAATCGCGTCCGCTGCCGAACGTGACCGCCGATCAGGCGCGGCGCATCGCCGAGACGTTCCTCGCGCGCGCCGGCGTGAGGCTTTCGGATCTGCAACTCGTCGCGCAGAGCGAGCGCACGCTTCCCTCGCGCGTGCAGCGCATCTTCACGTGGGACTCGCAATCGGTCCATCCCGCTGGCGCGCCGTACCGCACGATCGTCAACGTCGACGGCAATCGGGTCAGCCGCTACACCGAGCGCGTCAAAGTGCCCGATCAGTGGGAGCGCGATTACGAGGAGCTGCGATCGAAGAACAATCTCGCCGGGCAAATCGACACCGTGCTCTTCGTTGCGACGATGATCGCCGCGCTCGTGATCTTCATCGTCCGCCTGCTGCGCGGCGACGTGCGCGTGAAGCTTCTGCTCGGCATCGCGATCGCCAGCGTCATCCTCGTCACCGGCACGTCGCTGAACTCGTTCCCGAGCGCGGTCGCGGCATATGACACGACGACGTCGTATCCCGCCTTCCTCGCCCGCATCGCCGTCAACGCGCTCCTCGGCGGCATCGGCGTGGCGATGCTGCTCGCGGTGATGGTGGGCTCCGGCGAAGTGCTCTACCGCGAGCGGCTGCCGCAGCATCTCGCGATTCCGAAGATCTGGAACCGCCGCGGGCTCGCATCGAAGCGCGTGTTTCTGTCGTTCGTCATCGGCTACGCGCTCGTCGCGTTCTTCCTCGCGTACCAGGTCGCGTTTTATCTGATCGCCGAAAAGTTCGGCGCCTGGTCGCCGGCCGAGGTGCCGTACGACGAGATGCTGAATACGGCGGTGCCGTGGATCGCGGTGCTCTTCGCCGGATTTTTCCCCGCGCTGTCGGAGGAGTTCACCTCGCGCGCATTTTCGATCCCGTTCTTCGAGCGCATCTTTCGCTCGCGAGTCCTCGCCATCGTGCTGGCCGGATTCATCTGGGGCTTCGGCCACGCGACGTATCCGAATCAGCCGTTCTTCATCCGCGGCCTCGAAGTCGGCCTCGCCGGCTGCGTTCTCGGCGTTCTCTTTTTCCGTTTCGGCCTGCTGCCGCTGCTGATCTGGCACTACAGCGTCGATGCGATCTACACCGCGCTTCTGCTGTTCCGCTCGGGCAACACTTACTACGTGATCTCCGGCGGCATCTCGAGCCTCGTCTTCGCGATTCCGATGCTGATCTCGCTCGCGCTCTATTTCCGCAACGGAGGTTTCGTTGCGGACGACGATCTTTCGAACGCCACGATCCCGCTGCATCCGGCGCCGGAGCGCGTGACGCGCGAGACCGGCGAGATCGTCTACCCGCCCGCACCGAGCGTTTCGCGAAATCGCTGGATCCTTTGCATCGCGATCGTTGCGGTCGCGTGCGTGCTTGGCACATTCCGGCCGGTCACGGCGGCCGATGCGATCGACTACCGCACCACCGCTGCGCAGGCGACGCGCGCAGCGGCGCCGTTCAGGATCGGCACGACGACGCTCGTCGCGCCGCAGGAAGCGTTCCGCTCGTGGGACACGCAATCTCCGCGCGAAGACGGCGGCTCGCCCGACGGCTTCGACGCCGTCGCCCTCGATTACCTGCTGCACCACGGCCTGTCGCCGAGCGCGATCGTGCAGGTGCTGACGTCGAGAGTCGAAGCGGGAACGTGGATGGTCCGCAGCCTGACGCCGCTGCAGAAAGACGAAACGTTCACCGAGGTCGATGCAAGGAGCGGAAAGGTGATCGGCTATCACCGTTATCAGGATGAGAAAAAGCTCGGCGCACGCCTCGAGCAGCCGCAGGCGATGGCGATCGCACGCAACGCGTTCGCGCGGTTCGGCGCGGACGGGAATCGGTTCGATCTGAAAGACGCGCTTTCGTTTCAGCAGCCGAACCGCCGCGACTGGCTGTTTCACTTCCAGGAGCGCGCGGCGATCGTCGCGCAGGCGTTCCGGCGCATCAGCGTGCGCGTGCAGGGAAGCCAGATCTCGCAGTTCACGACGACGATCAAGATTCCGGAGCAGGCCTATCGCGACGCCGAGCAGACGACGTTCGTCAACGTGCTCGTCGGAGTGCTGCGGATCATCGGCGCGATCGCCGTGCTCTCGCTGACGATCGCCGGATTCGTGATGGCCGCGCGCAAACATTTTCCGTGGCGGCGGCCGCTCATCTGGACCGCGATTCTCTCGATCGTGCCGATTGCCGGCGCCGTCGTGCGATTCCGCAGCTCGCTGTTCACGTACGACACATCGATCGGTTGGGACACGTTTTTCAATAGCCAGCTCGTGAGCGCCTTCGTCCTCGGCGCGGCACAGATCGGAATTCTTTTTCTCGCGCTCGCCGGGATCGAGGCCGCGCACCCGCAAGCGCTCGACTGGCTGCGGCGCGAGGGGCGTGCGCGCTTCGGCCGCTCCGCGCTCGCCTCGGCTCTCATCGCCCTCGGCGTCCTTCTGATCTGGCGTGTCGCGCTGCAATGGCTGGCGTTTGCGTTTCCCTCGATCGCGTCGACCGGCGGCTTCAGCGTGCCGCAGTCGGTGAACATGGCGGCCCCGGCACTCCTGGCGATCGGTCAGGCCGCCGTGCAGGCGATCATCGCTTCCGCGATCGTCGCGCTGTTCGTGATCGGCCTTCGCGGCATACCGCACGGCGAGCGCTACGCCGATGTCGTGGCGATCGTCACTCTGTTTTTCCTGACCATCGATTCAAGCGCGCACGGTGCCGAGGTGGCGTTCATGCTGCTGACGTCGGCGACGGCGGCGCTCCTCGCGTGGGCGCTCGTCCGCTTCGTTCTGCGCGACAACTTCCTCGCCTATCCGCTCGTCGCGGCGCTCGCTTCGCTGCTCGCCAGCGCGGCCACGATGCTGGAGAACCATCGCCCCGATCTGACCGTCAACGCTGTCGTTGTGATCGTCGCCGCCTTCCTCCTTGCGGGATGGTTCGCGTTACCATCACTGCGAGATGTGACGTAGCCCATTTGGCGCCGTCCAAAATCCAGCAGAATCAGAACCTAACGTCACGTGTTTGGAGCTCGTGTGAACCTCGGAATTGACGATTTTTCCTACGCCGACCTCTACGACTACGGCCGTCTCAACGATCTCGCCGTCGCATTTGATGCATTTCTCGCCACCCGCGACGAGCAGCTGTTCAAGAATTTCGACGCGTACCGCACCGCGATGCAGAGCGAAACGCCTCACGGCGGACTCGCGATGCCGAAGGAGTCGGAGCTTCTCATCGCCGCGTCGCGGCACCTCACCGAATTCCTCAAGCAGCTGTTCCGCACCGACGACGCGCCGATCCGCACGCGCACCGAGCGCGACTCCGAGATCGCGCGCTTCAAACGCGAATTCGTCACGAAGCGCGTGGCAAAGGTCAAAGACGCCGCTCCGGCCGACGTCGATTTCGATCTCAGCGGAGACGATCCCGAGTATCAGCTTGCGATCGCGGTGAACCGGCTGCTCGACGCCGGCGCAAACGACGAGCTGGCGAAGCTCGCGCAATGGGCCGCCGCGGAGTGGAAAAACGGCGCGTTTGCGGGATGGACGTCGTTCCGGCTTCCGAAGCCGATGAACTACGAGCATCTCGTTCCGGAGGAGACGCATTATCGCCGCCGCGACGGATTCAAGCTCACCGATGCGCGCAAAACGGCGCGCGAGATCACCGATCAGGCGCATTACTGCATCTACTGCCACGAGCGCATGAAGGACTCCTGCTCGCGCGGATTTCACGAGAAGGACGGCGCGGTCAGGCCGAATCCGCTCGGCATTCCGCTCTCCGGATGCCCGCTCGACGAGCGCATCGGCGAGATGAACGTCCTGCGCGCGGAAGGCGACTCGATCGCCGGCCTGGCGATCGTCATGATCGACAACCCGATGTGCCCCGGCACGGGACACCGTATCTGCAACGACTGCATGAAGGCCTGCATCTTCCAGAAGCAGGACCCGGTGGACATCCCGCAGATCGAAACGGGCGCGCTCACCGACGTCCTTTTCCTGCCGTGGGGCTTCGAGATGTACTCGCTGCTCACGCGGTGGAATCCGCTCAACGCAAAGCGGCCGGTCGCGCTCCCCTACAACGGCAAGAACGTCCTCGTCGTCGGCCTCGGTCCCGCCGGCTACACGCTGACGCATTACCTTTCGAACGAAGGCTTCGGCGTCGTGGCGATCGATGGGCTGAAGATCGAGCCGATCGATCCGAAATGGCTGACCGAGCCGATTCGCGACGCGCGCGCGTTGTGGGACGAGCTCGACGAGCGCGTCCTCGCCGGTTTCGGTGGCGTGTCGGAGTACGGCATCACCGTCCGCTGGGACAAGAACTTTCTGAAGATCATCCGCATCGCGCTCGAGCGAAAGCAGAACGTCCGCTTCTACGGCGGCGTTCGCTTCGGCGGAACGCTGTCGATCGAGGACGCATTCGACGAGCTCGGCTTCGATCACATCGCGATCGCCGCCGGCGCGGGCACGCCGACGATCGTGCCGATGAAGAACAACCTCATTCGCGGCATCCGCAAGGCGTCCGACTTCCTCATGGCCCTGCAGCTCACCGGCGCGTTCAAGAAGAGCGCGATGGCGAACCTGCAGGTCCGGCTGCCCGCCGTGGTCATCGGCGGCGGCCTCACGGCGATCGATACGGCGACGGAGCTCTTCGCGTACTACCCCGTGCAGGTCGCAAAAGTCCTCGAGCGCTACGAATCGATGTGCGGCGATTTCGGCGAAGACAAGGTGCGCGCTTCCTACGACAAAGAGGAGCTCGGAATCCTGGATGAATTCCTCGAACATGGCCGCGCGATCCGCGCCGAGCGCGCCCGCGCCGCCGCTGCCGGCGAGAAGCCGGATTTCATTCCGCTCGTGCGCTCGTGGGGCGGGGTTCGCATCTGCTACCGCAAGTCGATGCTCGATTCTCCCGCGTATCGCCTGAATCACGAAGAGGTCATCAAGTCGCTCGAGGAAGGCATCTACTACGACCAGAACCTCTCGCCCGTCGAAGCGATCAACGACGAATTCGGGCACGTGAAGTCGCTCCTTTTCGCGAAACAGGTCGTGCGGGACGGCAAGTGGAGGGACTCGGGCGAGACGGTCGAGGTCCCCGCGCGCTGCGTGATGGTCGCGGCCGGGACGAGCCCGAACGTCATCTACGAGAAGGAGTATCCGGGGACGTTCCAGCTCGACGACCGCAGGCAGTACTTCCGGCCGCACGCGGCGACCGTCGGCCCGGCGGGCGAGGTCGCGCTGACGCCGTGCAAGCCGGGCG
>DATIZY010000325.1:0-6258 GCA_035516895.1 Thermoanaerobaculia bacterium
TACGACGCGACACAGAACAACACCATGCCGTTTCTCGCGTCGCTCGCGCCGAACGCGGTCGTCTTCAGCCGGGCGTACTCGACGCACGACTTCACCCCGACTTCGCACTTTTCGATCTTCACCGGACTTCACGACGGACTCGGTACCGACGACGATCGCGTCGAGAACGGCGTCGCCTACCAGCTGCAGCGCGCGGGTTACCAGACGTTCGCCACCATCGCCAACACGCTCCTCGCACCCGCGCAGATGCCGACGGCGCGCGGATTCACGCAGCTCAAACTTCTCGGCATCAACATCTCAACCGGAAGTGCCCTCGACGACGTCCGCGACCTGACCGATGCCGACTTGCGGCTGCGGCTGTTTCGCTGTGCTCCCAACCAGCGCAACCTCGTCAAAGTGCACTACTCCGCCAGCGTCCTCCTGCCCGTGTTCCTCGAGCAGATCGAACAGGCGAAGCCGCCGTACTTCGGCTTCGTCAACCTCCTCGACGTGCACGAGCCCTACATCCCCGACCCGCAGCTCTATCCACCCGAGCGATCCCTTCCGCCGAATTTCGACGGCGACGTCGTCTACCGTCGGCTTCCTCCGGAGCTCCGGCATCCCGAAACGATCTCCGATCCCACTCGGCGCGCATTCGTCATGAAGAAGATCGCGCAGGCGGGAGCGCCGTGGCAGACCACGCTCGATCTTTCGCCGGCCGCCGTGACGATCTATCACAACCGCTACAACGCCCAGGCGCGCAGTGTCGATGATGTCCTCCGCCAGTTCTTCGATGCGATGAAACGCAAAGGGCTGCTCGACAACACGGTCGTCATCATCACCTCCGATCACGGCGAGTCGTTCGGCGAAGACGGCCTGATCACGCACATGTTTCACGACCGCGGCGACTACGAGGTCACGCACCACGTCCCGATGATCGTCGTGTTCCCTCCGTCGATGGGTGTGAAGCCGCGCACGATCGGCCGCACGGTCTCGATCGCGAACCTCGCGCCGACGATCTACGATCTCGCCGGGCTCGATCGCGCTCCGCTCCGCGCGCGCTACGCGACCTATCCGCGGTCCCTGCTGCGCGCGGTCGGCGTCACCGAGGCGGTCGTCGCGAGCGTCGATCTGCCCAAACCGTCCAAACAGGACCACACCCTGGCGCTCCAGGAGCGCGAGAAGGCGATGCGCTCGCTCGGCTACGTGCACTGAGGTTCAGCGCCTCAGCGGATCTCGGCGGCCACGAACCGTTCGGCGCGCACACGATCATCGCCGCTGAGTTTTCCTCGCTCGACCCACGAACCATTCGAGCCGAAAAAACCTCGAGCGTCTTTTCGATCGGATCGACGAGCCGGAACTGCGCGATCGAATTCGCTGCGGAGTTCGGCATCCTGTGCACGCGGCCGGGGAGATTGGCCTACCCGCGGGACGACCGCGGACCCGCTCCTGTTGCAAGCTCATTCCCTTCGCCGCGATTCGAATGATTCCCTCGGCGTTAAAATAACGATCCACGATGCCAGAGAACGACCCACAGCAGTACGTGGAGCTCGCGTCCTTCGGTGAAGAGCTACGCCGCGAGCGTGAGATCCGCGGGATCTCGCTCAAGGAAATCTCCGACGCCACGAAGATCAGCAAGCGCTTCCTCGAGGCGATCGAGCGCAACGACCATCGCACGCTTCCCGCGCCGGTGTTCACCCGCGGCTTCATCCGTGAATACGCCCGCTACCTCGGTCTCAACTCCGACGACATCGTCAACCGCTACAACTTCGCCGCCGCGGGCGACGACCGGATCGAGAAATCGCCGCACCTCGAGCGCCTCGCGCAGCGGGAGCCCGCGCCGAAGAAGGGCATCCCGCCGCCGTATGCGCGCATCGACCGCAACGTTTACATCCTGCTTCTGATCATCGCCGCGTTAGGCGCGGCAACGTACTTCGCAATCCGTCACAAGCGCTCGCTCGCACAGGCGGCGCAGATCGAGACGGCGATCGCGCAGCCGAGGCGTGTGGCGACGGCCGCAACCTCGCGCCGCGCGCCGGCCCTGAGCGAAGCGAATGCGCCCGCCGCCACTCCGCAGCCGGCGCCGAGACCCGATCCCATGAAGCTCACGATCGACGTCGATCACGCTTCGGTCGTCGTCCTCGACGCCGACGGCAAGGAAGTCATCAACGAGACGCTGCATCGCGGCGACCATCGCGACGTCCAGGCCAACGACTCGTTTCGCTTCCGCACGATCGGCAACGCCGGCGGGATCCGCCTCGCGCTGAACGGTGTGCCGATCCCGCCGCTGGGCGACGACGGCCAGGTCATTCACGATCGCGTCTTCGACCGGACCCGCCAATGAGCAGCTCGACTCCGCAGGAGCTGTCCGCTTCCGCCGTCATTCAGCGCATCGGGACGGGCGAATACGGCCGCGACGTCGTCGTGACGATCGCGCGCGGATTTCTGCCGCTGCCGCAGGAAGAACTCATCGCCGTGCTCGCGTTTCTCGCGTCGTCGTCCGACGCCGAAGTCGCGAATCTCGCGCACGATTCGCTGCGCGAGATTCCCAGCCGCAGCCTGCTGACCTTCGCGACGAACGAGCGCAACGCGCCCGAACACCTCGCCTTCCTCACGCGGGCGACGGAGGACATCGGGATGCTCGAGGCGCTGATCCGCAATCGCTCGCTGCCGGACGAGTCGCTCGTCGAGCTTGCCGGCCACGCCGATCCGATCGTGCAGGAGATCATCGTCATCAATCAGGCGCGCATCATCAAAGCGCCGCAGATCCTCGACGCGCTGATGTCGAATCCGCGAATCGCGCCCGACGTCCGCCGCCGCGCGCTCGAAACGCGCGAGGAGTTCTTCGACAAGAAAGCGCGGCTCGAGAAGCTGGCCGAGGAGGAAGTCGCCGATTTTCTCGACGACGATCCGATTGCCGACCTTCTCGACAAAGCGCAGCAGGAGGACGTCGCCGGGCCGCAGACCGTTTCGCCGGCGATGCGCGAGGTGATCGAGAGCACCGATCCCGACCGGCGGCCGATCTTCGCGAAGATCCTGACGATGAGCGTCTCCGAAAAGGTCAAGCTCGCGTTCAAGGGCGGCCGCACCGAGCGGATGATTCTCATCCGCGACCGCAACCGGCTGATCTGCAGCGCAGTCATGCGCAACCCCCGCATGACGGACTCCGAGGCGGAATCGATCGCCGGAATGCGCAACGTGGACGAGGAGGTTCTCCGCCTTCTCACGACGCGCCGCGACTTCATTTCCAAGTACGGCGTGATGGCCAACCTCGCGCGCAACCCGAAGGCGCCCATAGGAGTTGTCCTGCCGCTGATCAATCGTTTAACCTTACGAGACTTGAAAGGCCTGAAGGACGACAAGGGTGTTTCCGAGACCGTCCGATCGACTGCGCGCAAGCTCTACCAGCAGCGGGGCCAGAAATCCTGAATGAAGAGTAACTACTACGACGTGCTCGGCGTTCCGCGTTCGGCATCCGAGCAGGAGATCCGCGAACGCTTCCGCAAGCTGGTTCGCGAGAGCCATCCGGACCGCTACGCCGGCGTCGACAAGGCCGAGGCCGAACGGCGCTTTCAGGCGCTCACCGAGGCGTTGAATGTGCTCACGAATCCGGCGAGGCGGAAGCAGCACGACGCCGAGATCGGCGCCGGTATCAACAAGACCTCGGCGGACTTCGCGCAGGTCGGCAAGGTCTATCTGGCCAAAGGCGTCAAGGCTTTCAAGGAGGGCGACATCCGGACGGCCTACGAGAATTTCGATATGGCCGTGAAGCACAATCCGAACGACGCGAAAGCGTTCCACTATCTCGCGCTCGCGGCGAGCCGCATCCCCGCGTACGCACGACAGGCCGTGCAGGCGATCGAATCCGCCGTGCAGCGCGAGCCGGTCAATCCCGTCTATCTCAAGGATGCAGGGCTGATCTGCAAGCGCGCCGGTCTCGTCGCCAAAGCCGAGCGGTACCTCGGCGAAGCATTGAAGTGGGACCCGTCGAGCGACGAGGTTCAGAACGCGCTCGCGGACCTGCGCCAGTCGAAGGGAGCTGCAGCCCAGAAAAAGGGCTGATCGGGGATGCAGGTGAAGTCAGCCGGAGTCACGCACGTCGGGCGGCAGCGGCAACACAACGAGGACGCGTTTCTCGTCGAGGACAGCGCGAAGCTGTACCTCGTCGCCGACGGAATGGGCGGACACGCCGCGGGCGAGATCGCATCGCGCATCGCAGTCGATTCGATCTCCGAGTTCATCCTGCACACGCGGGAGGACGACGGCACCTGGCCGCACGCGTACGACGAGCACTATCGCCGCTCGACGAACAAGCTGATGGCCGCGGTGCGCATGGCGAACACGCGCGTGCTCGAAGCCATGCGCAAGGACGCGCGCCTTCGCGGCATGGGCACCACCGTCGTCGCATGCCTCGGCGATGACGAGACGATGTCGTTCGCGCACGTCGGCGACTCGCGCGCCTATCTCATCCGCGACGGCCAGCTCTCGCGCATCACCAACGATCACTCCTGGGTGTTCGAGCAGGTGCAGGCGGGCATGCTGACCGAGGCGGAGGCGGAGAAGCATCCGCTGCGGAATGTGATCACCCGCGCGCTCGGGGGCGCGCTGTCGGTCAATCCGGACGCCGCGGAAGTCGAGGTGCGGAAAGACGACCTCTTCCTGCTCTGCTCCGACGGACTGACTGGCATGGTTCCGGAAGACGAGATCCTGCGGATCGTCACTCAACACGAGGACGATCTCGACGCTGCGTGTCAGAAGCTGATCGATACGGCGAACGAGCGCGGCGGAGTCGATAACATCACGGCGATTCTGGTAAAAGCGTTGTAGCGCGTTGTCACTTGTCAGGAATCGGGTGGGTGGGGACACTGACAACCGACAACTGTTCTCGGAGCAATCGTGCAAATTCGAATTGACTATTGCGGTGTTTGAAACTATCTCCCTCGCGCCTCCAGTTTGGCGGCGGAAATCAAAAAAGAGCTCGGCGTCGACAGCCAGCTCGTTCGCGGCAGCGGCGGGATCTTCGAGGTGACCGCAGACAACAAGCGCATTTTCTCGAAACACGACGAGGGGCGCTTTCCGAGCGAGAAAGAGATCGTCGACAAACTGCGCTCCCTGCAGAAAACAGCGTAGCGCGGCGTCGCCGCGCTACGCGTTGTCAGTTGTCAGTTGTCAGTTGTCAGTTGCTAGTTGTCAGTTGCTAGTTGTCAGTTGTCGGTTGCAGGTTCTGCCGCTTCTGACAACTGACAACCGACAACCGACAACGCGGCGCGAAGCGCCACTTTTTATGGATTTTGTCGAACGCATCGCCGAGCTCGTGCAGCTGCACGCGAATGCGAAGCAGGTGTACGGCGATCCCGTCGAGCGCAACGGCGCCACGATCATTCCCGTCGCCCGCGTCCAGTGGGGGTTCGGCGGCGGCGGGATCGGGCGTGGGGAGGGCGAGCGGGGCGGGGGAGGCGGTGGCGGGCGGGCGGTGCCGGTCGGCTACATCGAGGTGCGTGGTGGCACATCGCGCTTCCGGCCGATCGTCGACCTCGCCGGAGCCGCTGCCCTGGCCGGCGCAGCAATGGCCGGACTGCTCATCGGTATGTTGATCGCCCGCCGCCGCTAGTCGCGGCGTGTACACTCTGCCCGTGCACCCGGACGTCCAGGAACTGCAGGTCAAACTCAAGGAGATCCTCTACGACTGCGCCACGGAAGTGAAGGCGACGAAGGCGGCGCTCTATGTGCGCGACGCGGCGTCGAACCGCTTCGAGCTCGTCACCGAATTCGGCTTTCGCGGGACGGCGCGTCCGGCCGCGGACGAGAAGAATCCCATCGTCGAGAAATGCGAGAAAACGCACACCGCGTTCTTCGTCAACGGCCTCGCGGCCGAGCCGCGCTTCTCCGAGCTGATGTTCGAATCGCAGACCGACCGGCTGCTCGGCGCTCCGATCTACATCGGCGGACGGCTCGTCGGAATCCTCGACATGCGCGACAAAGGCGGCAAGGCGCCGTTCGAGCCGGCGGACCTTCCGAAAGCGCAGAACGTCGCCAATCGAATCGCCGAGGTGTTCGGGAACAGGAATCTGTGGGGACAGCGCGTCCCCACGACGTCGGGAAAGATTCGCATCCCGACGCCGATGCCGAACACGGTCCCCGCTCCTCCTCCGCCCGCCCCCTCCGCGCCACCCACCCCCGCCCAGCAGCAGGCTGCGAGTTACGTCCCGAAAATCGCGAGCCTGGTCCTGGAAGCGCGCACGGCCGCCGATCGGGTTCTGAAAGCGACGCCTGTCGAGA
>DATIZY010000326.1:0-11559 GCA_035516895.1 Thermoanaerobaculia bacterium
AGCTCGCCTTCGACGATGCGCTCGACGTCGGCGAAGGAGAACGGCTCGACCTTGTCCTGCAGCGACTCGAGCGCAGCGATGTACTCGCGCGGGACGATGTCGGGGCGGGTCGACAGCACCTGGCCGAACTTGATGTACGTCGGCCCCATTCTCTTGAGCGCCTCGGCGAAGGCCTGCGCGCGCGCCTCGACGTCGGACTCGATCTCCGGCGCCGCGGTCTCCTCGGCAAGCGCGGCCTGCGGATCGAGCGAAAGCCGAAAGTCCTTCCGGCCGTATTTTGTGAACAGGACAAGAAGATCGCGGTAGGCCGCGATGTTGCGGGTCTTCAGCATTTCGCGGACTCAACTGCACGCGGAGTGCCGAGTGAAAAGGACTGAGGACTGAGTCACGGCCGCCCGACGAATCGTGTCGCTGCGAGCGTTGTTCGGCGGTCGACGTCATGATCGACTCGAAAGGACTCAGGACTCAGTTTCCGCCGCCCAGATCCTTCGCCGTCTTCGCGGCTCAGGATGACAGGGCGGTGGGCGGTGGGGACTCAGTCCTCAGTCCTCAGTCCTCAGTCCTCAGTCCTAAGTCCTGAGTCCTCAGTCCTCATGTTAGGATTCTTCGATTTCTCAGAAGGAGTCTCTCTCGATGGGCATGTATCGCACCCTCTTCACTTCGGAATCTGTGACCGAGGGGCATCCGGACAAGATTGCTGATCAGATTTCCGACGCGATTCTCGACGCCGTAATGGCGGAGGATCCAGTGGGCCGCGTGGCGTGCGAAACGCTCGTGACCACGGGCATGGCGATGATCGCCGGCGAGATCACCACGAAGACGTACGTCGATTTCCCGTCGGTCGTGCGTGCCACGATCAAGGAGATCGGCTACACCCGCGCGAAGTACGGGTTCGACAGTGAAACCTGCGCGGTCATCTCATCGATCGATCCACAGTCGCCCGACATCGCACAGGGCGTCGACACAGGCGGCGCGGGCGATCAGGGAATGATGTTCGGCTTTGCGTGCCGCGAGACGCCTGAGCTGATGCCGCTGCCGATCATGCTCGCACACAAGCTCACACGCCGGCTGTCGGAAGCGCGCAAGGCGAATCAGCTCGACTTTCTGCGGCCGGACGGCAAATCGCAGGTGACGGTCGAGTACGAGGGCAAGCGGCCGGTTCGCGTGGCGACGGTGGTCGTTTCGACGCAGCATTCGCCCGACGTCAGCAATCGCGAGCTGCGCGAGGCGATCATCGAGCACATCATCAAGCCGACCGTCCCCGCCGAGCTGCTCGACAAAGACACGGTCTTCCACATCAATCCGACGGGACGCTTCGTCGTCGGCGGGCCTCAGGGCGACAGCGGCCTGACGGGGCGCAAGATCATCGTCGACACCTACGGCGGCCGCGGACGGCATGGCGGCGGCTGCTTCTCGGGCAAGGACCCGACGAAGGTCGACCGTTCAGCGTGCTACATGGCTCGCTATATCGCGAAGAACGTTGTCGCGTCCGGGCTGGCGGACGAAGTCGAGGTGCAGCTGGCGTATGCGATCGGTGTGGCCGATCCCGTTTCGGTGTACGTCGACACGTTCGGCAGCGGGCGCGTCGATCCGAAGCGGCTTTCGGAGCTCGTTCGAGAGCACTTCCAGCTCACACCGCGCGGCATCATCGATTCACTGCGGCTGCGGCGGCCGATCTACAAGAAGACCGCCGCGTACGGCCATTTCGGCCGTACCGAGCCGGAATTCTCGTGGGAAGCGACCGACAAGGCGCAGGCGCTGCGCGAAGCGGCAGGCGTGATCGAAGCGGTCACGGTGTGAGAGCGCTGCACCGCTCTGCGGGGCCGGCGACCGGCTAACAGCCGGTCCGCACACTATTTCAACGCGAACAACGTCGCATTGCCGTGCTGTGTCACGCCTCCTGCGTAACGGTCGAGCAGCTGCGCCAGAGTGCGCTTGGCACCGTCGGAGAGTGCGGTCTCCCGCTCTTCGAGTTTCCTGGCGTCGGTCGTCGGAACCGGCGCGGCGATGACGGCGATGTGCGTGATGCCGTCGCGCTTCAGCCGCGCAGCGAGCGCATCGCTGCTGCCCGCATCAAGGTAGGCCGACACGCGCGGCCCATCAAAGTTTCCGCCGCCGCGAACGCGATGCTGGAACCAATAGGTCTCGCTCAAACCGATGATTAACGTTAGCGAACGCTCCGGAAGCGCCGAATCGATCGCCGCGATCGTTGTCGTCGACGGCCGCACTGCAGCGAGGTACTGGTCATCGTACGCTCGGCCCGCGATCAGCGCGAATGCCTGCGATCGTTCGGTGAAGAACGCGATCAGCAGCAGCTGGACGGCGATGGCGATCGCGATCAGTCCGCGCAGCCAGCGGTTGGGGATGGTCGCGCGCGAGGCGGGAATCGCGAAGAACGGTACGAGCAGGCGAGCCGACGGAGCGAGAAAGAACAACGCGGCTCCGGCCGCGGCCAGCAGCCACGCGAGCGCCCCCGCGGTCAGCACGCAGGCGATGAGCATCGACGCGCCGAGCGACTCGTCGATGAATCCCCCCGAGAAGATGTAGTCGGATACGAACGCGCCCGCGCGGTAGTGCGCGACGTGCGGCGCGAGCGCGCCGAGGAACGGGGCGATCGGATTGCCGGTGAGCATCAGATTGCGCAGGAAGAAGATGGATCCGATCGCGATGCCGGTGCCCAGTGTGCGGACCGGCTTGAGCCGGTCAGGCCGGCTGCGACCAGCCCAGACACAAACGATGATCGCGATCGGGATGAACGTGTACTTCGTCAGCAGTCCCGCCCCGAGCGCCGCTGCGAACGTCGCATCCTCCTCGGCATCAGCCAGCGCGAGCGAGACGCCGAGCAGCGGCCAGTCGACGAGCGACCAGCCGGCGGTGAGGGCGAGGGCGGGGGTGGCGGCGATCGCGGCGGTGAGGATCGGACAGTCGCGTGTGCGGCGCAGAAGGAGCGCAACGACCGCGACCGCGGCAAGGAGATGCAGGAAATGCGAGGCGATGCCGCCGCCCGCCGTGCCGAGGATCGAGAGCAGCGGCAGATCGGCGGACTCGATGCCGAGCGGGAAGTACGAATGCGAAACGAGCGGCAGGTCGATCGCCCGTCCCTCTTTGACCCAGGTCCACGGCACGGCGAGGTGATAGGCGAGCTCGTCGAGCGTGGAGGGAGGCGCCTGTGCGGCGATGAAGGCGGCAACGCCGATGAGCGCGAGAGCGATCACTGCGAATGTCGAGCGACGGGCTCTTCGCGCATCGTCGACAGCCTGCGAGGCCTTCGCGCTGCTGAGCAACCCGATGCCGCCGAGGATGCCCACGACCGGCACCATGGTCCAGGGCGAGATCTTCAGCAGCGCGACGAGAAAGCAGATTGCGCCGAAGATCGGATATCCGACGACGAGGTTGAGCGCGAGATCGCGCTGCAGTCGCCGCGCGAGAAAACCCGCACCCGCCGCGGCGAGCGCGCTTGCGATTGCGAGAAGCACGGGAATCGCTGTGCGGCGGACGAGCAGCTCGACCAGGACAAATTTGTCGACGAGGACGAAGATCAGATAGAGGGCGACGAGGATCGCGATCGCACGTCGCATCATTGGCGGACCCCGAACGGCTCGGCGGCCCTGCGTCCGACGGCTCGACCGGCGCGGTCAACGCTGGTTGAAGATCGTGAGTGCACCGAAGATCCTTCGCTCCCGCTCCGCCGCCGCCCTCGCTCACGATGAACTTGTTGTCGCATCAGATCGGCGGGAGTGCTTTTCGGATCGCCAGAATGTCCTGAATGATCGCCCGGGCGGCGTCCGGCCGGATCTGCGTCGTCCGGTCCGACAGGGCAGCGGACGGATTGTCGTGCACTTCCATGAAGAACCCATCGGCGCCGGCGGCCGCCGCCGCGCGCGCAAGCGGCCGCGCGAATTGCGGAGTACCGCCGGTCTGCTTGCCCTCGCCGCCCGGCTTCTGCATCGAATGCGTGATGTCGTACACGACCGGCGCGCCGAAGCCGCGGATGATCGGAAACGCGCGCATGTCGACGACGAGGTTCTGATAGCCGAACGACGAGCCCCGCTCGGTGATGAAGACGCGGTCGTTTCCAGCCTCGCGTCCCTTGTCGAGGATGTTCTTCGTCTCTTCGGGCGAAAGGAATTGCCCTTTCTTCACGCTCACGGGCTTGCCGGTGCGCGCCGCCGCTGCGACGAGGTCCGTTTGCCGGCAAAGAAACGCCGGAATCTGCAGGATGTCGAGCACTTCCGCTGCCGGCGCGGCCTGATCGGGCTCGTGAATGTCGGAGATCAGCGGCAGTCCGGTTTCTTTTCTGACGGCGCCGAGGATGTCGAGGCCTTCCTCGAGTCCGGGCCCGCGAAAGGATTCGATCGACGAGCGGTTCGCTTTGTCGAACGATGACTTGAAGACGAGATTGATCTTCAGCTCGTCGCGCAGTGTTCGGAGCGTGCGCGCCATCGAGAGCGCGTGCTCGCGTGATTCGATGACGCACGGCCCGGCGATGAAGAGGGGAGCGTTGTCGCCGCCGAACGAGATGTCCGGCGTGATCCGGATCGCGCGCGTCACGCGTGCATTGTAACGATCATCGCACCGTCCGCATGCGCGGCGCGTAGCGGACGAAAAAATAAATGGCGGCGCCGAGAACATGGGTCAGCAGAATGATGAGGACCCAGACGATCTTGTCTGCAGCGTTCCGCTCCCGCGTCGCGGCGGCGATCAGCATCCAGATCCAGAAGATCGTCGCGAGAAAAAAAATGACGCCGGCGGCGATCAATCCGGGCGGTCCGAGACTTCCGAACATTGCTACACCAGCTCGGCCTCGTGCGGCACCGTGATCTGCGCGATTTGCTTCTGCTGGGTCTTGTACGCCCGCGCCGCGGCGATGTACGAGCGGAACAGCGGATGCGGCGACATCGGCCGCGACTTGTACTCCGGATGGAACTGGCAGCCGACGAACCAGGGATGTCCTTCGAGCTCGACGATCTCGACGAATTTACCGTCGGGCGATGCTCCGGTGACCTTCAGCCCGCGCTGTTCGAGCGATGAGACGTACTCGGGATTGACCTCGTAGCGGTGCCGATGGCGCTCCTCGACGAGATCGACGCCGTACGCCTCGCGCGAAATCGATCCTTCCTTCAACGCGCACGGATATTTGCCGAGGCGCATCGTGCCGCCCAGCGCTTCGACGCCGATCAGATCGCGCAGCTTGAAGATGATCTTGTACGGCGCCTCGTCGTCGAATTCGGTCGAATTTGCGCCGACCATGCCGCAGACGTTGCGCGCGAACTCGATCGTCGCGCACTGCATGCCGAGGCAGATGCCGAGGTAGGGGATCTTCTTTTCGCGCGCGTAGCGGATCGCGCGCAGCTTGCCTTCGACACCGCGCGCGCCGAAGCCGGGGCCGACGAGGATCGCGTCGACGTTGGCCAGCTCGCCGTGATAGCCCTCGTCCTCGAGCGCTTCGGAGTCGATGTAGACGATCTTCACGCGCACGTTGTTCGCGATGCCGCCGTGAACGAGGGCCTCGTTGAGCGATTTGTACGAATCGCCGAACTCGACGTACTTCCCGACGAACCCGATCCGCACTTCGTCCTCGGGATGGCGCAGCTTGCGCACGATCTCTTCCCACTTGCCGAGCGCGCTGAACTCCTCGTGCGGCAGGTGAAGCTTCTCGAGCAGGATGTCGTCGAGCCCTTCGCGTGAGAATGCCAGCGGCACCTGATAGATGAACTCGACGTCGAGCGCGGAGACGACCGCCTCCTCCTCGACGTTGCAAAACAGCGCAATCTTCTTCTTCATCTCCTCGGGAATGGGCCGCTCACTGCGGCAGAGGAGGATGTCGGGCTGAATGCCGATCTCGCGCAGCTCCTTGACGGAGTGCTGCGTCGGCTTCGTCTTCAGCTCCTCGCTCGCCTTGATGTACGGCACGAGCGTGAGGTGCACGTTGATGGCGTTGCCGCGGCCGGCCTCCTGGCGGAATTGGCGGATCGCTTCGAGGAATGGCAGCGATTCGATGTCGCCGACCGTGCCGCCGATCTCGACGATCACCACGTCGACGCCTTCGCTGACGTCGCGGATGCAGCGCTTGATCTCGTCGGTGATGTGCGGAATCACCTGCACCGTCTTGCCGAGGTAATCGCCGCGGCGCTCTTTCTCGATGACGCGGAGGTAGATGCGGCCGGTCGTCCAGTTGTTCTTGCGCGTCGCGCGCATCGATGTGAACCGCTCGTAGTGGCCGAGGTCGAGGTCGGTCTCGGCGCCGTCATCGGTAACGAAGACTTCGCCGTGCTGGAAGGGCGACATCGTGCCGGGATCGACGTTGATGTACGGATCGAACTTCTGCAACGTGACTTTGAAGCCGCGCGCTTCGAGCAATGCGCCGATCGATGCCGCGGCGATGCCCTTGCCGAGTCCGGACACAACGCCGCCGGTGATGAAGATGAATTTCGTGCTCATCGCGCGCCTCCGAAAACCATGAATTTCGAATTTCGAATGAAGAATGAAGAATGAAGAATCAAGAACACGTCGGCGTGCGCGCTGCGCACACGACTTCTCAATTCTTCATTCGAAATTCGAAATTCGAAATTTGCTTTTGGGGGGAGAGGGGTCGGCTGTGGTCGGCTTACTGCGATGTTCGTGAGCATTGCGCTCACGAATTTGCCTCCCGATCAGCCATGTTCGCCAGTTGCTCCT
This sequence comes from Thermoanaerobaculia bacterium, assembly GCA_035516895.1. Classification (GTDB taxonomy): domain Bacteria; phylum Acidobacteriota; class Thermoanaerobaculia; order Gp7-AA8; family Gp7-AA8; genus Gp7-AA10. The sequence continues at coordinate 6,679 of DATIZY010000326.1, forward strand.
CGACTCGCAGCACGTCCTCGGGGCGATCGACGCCCAGATGCGGTCTGCTTGTCTGCAACACGCGAATTTTAAAACCGTTCTGCAGTGCCCGCAACTGCTCGAGCGATTCGGCGCGCTCGAGCGGTGAGGGCGGAAGCGACGCGAGGGCGCGCAGCACGGACGTCTGATAGCCGTAGAGTCCGACGTGGCGCTCGGCGCCGGCAAGGGGCGCGCGCGAGAAATAGAGCGCAGTGCCGTCGAGCGCGGAGACGACTTTGACGATGTCGGGCGACCGGCGCTCCTCGTCGCTCTCGAGCGCGCAGGAGAGCGTGGCCATGTCGGCGCCGGTCGTCTCGAGGGTCTCGATCACGCGATCGATCGCTCCGGCGTCGATGAGGGGCTCATCGCCCTGCACGTTGACCACCTGATCGAAGTCTTCGTCGAGAAGATCGAGCGCGGCGGCGATGCGGTCCGTGCCGGAATGAAACTCTCCGCGGGGTAGAACGACGCGGCCTCCGAAAGCGCGAACGTGTTCTGCGATCCGTTCGTCGTCGGTGGCAACGACGACGCTCTTCGCGCGGCGCGACTTCGATGCGCCCTCGACGACGCGCTGAATGAGCGAGATGCCCGCGATCATCGCCAGCGGCTTGCCCGGAAAGCGCGTCGAAGCCCAGCGCGCGGGAATTAGAATCGCTGCAGAAGACATGGACTTTGATGATAAGCGAGCGGCGGGCGGCGGGCGGCGAGCGGCTGATCGCGTGCTCGTCCGCCGCTTGACGATCGCATTGGCGGCGCTGGCCGCTCTCACGTTCGCGTTCAGCCGGCTGGATCTGCTCTACTCACACAAATTCTTCGACACGACGGGGCGTGCGGAGTGGATCTGGGCGCAGCACGAGTTGAGCCTCGACGTGCCGATCGCGTTTTACGCGACGCGCGATTTCGATCTGCCTCCCAACCGGCAGTTCACGAAGATCAAGGTGTTCGGCGATCCCGAGTACACGCTCTACTTCAACGGAGCGCAGATCGGCGCTCGGCGAGTGGGCGAGGAGAGCGCGATCGATGTGTACGACGTGAGCGCGCTCGCGCGCGATCGCGGCAATCGCGTCGTGATCGCCGCGCGAAGCGCCAACGGCGTCGGCGGCCTCATCGCCTCGGTGGATGTGTCGCCCGAGTATCAGAATCTCGTTCCGACGGGGCGCGACTGGTCGATCGTCCGCCGCTGGCGCGACGATCTTCTTCTGCAGGATCCGCCGTCGAGCTGGATGTCGCCGCCCATGCGCATGGGACGGCCGCCGATCGGGCGCTGGAACTACCTCTCGCGCCGCGATGGCATTGTGTCGCCGCCGGTGCATCGCATCGTCGAGGCGCGATCGTCGTACCGATTCAAGACGGCGATTCCGGCGATCGAGGACCGTTCGGGCGTGCTCGTGGGCGTGTCGCAGCCGATCTCCGCTACCGTGTACGACTTCGGTTCGATCAGCGGCCGGGCGCGCATCACGATCGACTACGACAACGGCGTGAGTCGCGCCGTGCGGGTGCGCTTCGCGAACGCGGCTTCAGAATTGCGCGCGGTCGAGGGACCGGTCGAGCCGTTCGTCTTCGCGGCGGGCGAGCGGACGATTACCGATCCGCTCGAGCGGCAGTTCCGGTTCGTGATGGTGTACGGGAGTCAGGCGTCAGTCGAAGTGGCTCAGTGAATTGAAGCGGGACCTCGCTGCCGGTTTGTAGGGCATGGCTGCGCCGTGCCGAACTTCCCGGGATCGGCACGCCGCAGGCGTGCCCTACGGAAGGGCGTGCCGATTTTCGCGTTCCAGAAATCGCAGGCGATTGTGTGCCGGAACACTCGTCAGTAAAGCACTTTGCGGACGAAGTACTCCTGCGTTGTCATCGACTTGTTGTCGAGCGCAGCGGCGTCGTCGCGGTTCATCTGAAAACGGCCTGCCGAGCCGCCCGTCGTCGTCTTCATGAACAGCTCGACGCTGTCGACCTGCGCGCCGGACACGCCGGCGTTGCGCACGATGAGAAACGACGTCGCGGAGATCGCGTTGAACACGGCTTCCTCGTTGTCGGCGGTCAGTTCTGCGCGGAGCGAGTGCGGCCCTGTCGGTTTGAGGGTGTGCTCGAAGATGCCGACGTTTTCGTACGCGGCCTCAAAGCGGCTGATCACATCCGGGCTCAGCATCGGGCCGCTTGCGACGGGCGCGGTATCGGTCGCCGGAGCGGTCGTGGTCGGCACTTCGTTCGCCAGTTTCCGGAGCTTGAACGCGCCGCCGAGGGTCGAGGGTTGTTGCTGGGCCGGGGCGGTTTGGGTCTGCTCGACCGCAAGCACGGACGCGCCGCCGAGCTTCGTCGTTTCCTCCGACTTTGCGGCGTCGATCGACTTCGGGTCGAGTGCCATCGTCCCGCCGCTTTCGAGTTGTACGATCGCCTTCCCTCCGACGACCGTCCACTTCGACTTCGCGCGGATCTGCGAACCGTCTTTCAACACGATGAAATAGGTTGCGAACGCCTGAGTCGACACAAGAAGAGCAGCGAGGAGGATCAGCGATTTGCGCATGGGTCTCTCAATTATACTGAGCGTCGGGGTATTCCTCTTCTGAAGGACTCTGCATGCTCGTAGTCATGGAAGCCGCCGCCTCGGCGGAGCAAATCGACGCAGTCGTTCGGCACCTCGAACGTCTTGGATTGAAGGCGCTTCCGATTCCGGGGGCGCACCGCACCGCCATCGCCGTCACCGGCAAAGAGGCGCTCAAAGACCCGCTTGTCGTCGAGAACTTCGCCGGCGTCAAGGAGGTCATTCAGGTCACCCAGCCGTACAAGCTCGTCAGCCGGGAGGCGAAGCCCGACGACACGATCGTGAACGTGGGCGGGATCGACGTCGGCGACAGCGGCGTGATCGTCGTCGGCGGCCCGTGCGCGGTCGAATCGCTCGATCAAACGCGCACGATCGCCGAGGCCATCAAGCGCGCCGGCGGACAGCTGTTCCGCGGCGGAGCCTACAAGCCGCGCACCTCTCCGTATTCGTTCCAGGGCCTCGGCGAGCCGGGGCTGGAGATCCTCGCGCGCGTCCGCGAGGAATTCGACCTGCCGGTCGTGACCGAGGCGATCGATCACGAGTCGCTGCAGCTCGTCGACAAGTACGCGGATTGCATTCAGATCGGCGCGCGCAACATGCAGAACTTTGCGCTGCTGAAGAGCGCCGGCCGCGCGCGCAAGCCGGTGCTGCTCAAGCGCGGCATGTCGGCGACGGTCGAGGAGCTGCTTCTCTCGGCCGAATACATCATGGCCGAAGGCAACTACAACGTGATTCTTTGCGAACGAGGCGTGCGGACGTTCGCCGACCACACCCGCAACACGCTCGACCTGTCGGTTGTGCCGGCGATCAAGCGGATGAGCCATCTGCCGATCCTCGTCGATCCGAGCCACGGCACCGGCAAACGCAACAAAGTGCTGCCGATGTCGCGCGCGGCGATTGCCGTCGGCGCAGACGGCGTGCTGATCGAGGTGCATCACAAACCGGAAGAAGCGCTCTCGGACGGGCCGCAGGCGATTCTTCCGGACGCGTTCGAGCGGCTCGTGCGCGAGGTCGACGCAATCGCGCAGGTGCTGGGACGATCGCTGCAGCCTGCGCTCGCGGCGCGGTAGTGAGTTGACGGTTCCCGGTTCCCGGCGGTTGGGACCGGCGACCGCTCACCGGCAGCCGGCAACGAATGAGAAGAACCAAGATCATCGCCACACTCGGCCCGTCCTGCTGCGACCAGGAGACGATCCAGGCGCTGCTGACCAGCGGCGTCGACGTCTTTCGTCTCAACTTCTCGCACGGAACGGCCGAGGAGCGGGTGCGGCTCGTGGAGATCATCCGCCACATCGCGACCGAGCAGGGCAAGTACGTGCCGATCATGGGGGACATCCAGGGCCCGAAGCTGCGCATCGGCGAAGTCGCAGGTGTGATCCGGCTGCAGAACGGCGCGACGTTCACGATCACGACGCAGGACACCGTCGGAAACGCGATGCTGGTGAGCACGCCGTTCGAGAATCTGCCGCGCGAAGTGCAGATCGGGCAGCGGATCCTGATCAACGACGGCCTCGTCGAGCTGGTGGTCACCGCCATCGACGAAACGAAAGTGATGACGCGGGTGCTGCACGGCGGCCCGATCTCGTCGCGCAAAGGGATGAACTTCCCCGACTCGGAGCTGTCGATTCCGGCGATCACAGAAAAAGATCGCGAAGACGTCGCGTTCGCCGTCGAACATCAGCTCGACTACATCGCCGCGTCGTTCATCCGGCGCCGCAGCGACATCGTCGAGCTTCGGGACATGCTGCAGACGTTGGGCGGGAGCGAGATCAACGTGATCGCCAAGCTCGAGAAAGCGCAGGCGATCGACGCGCTCGAAGAGATTCTCGAGGTCTCCGACGGCGTCATGGTCGCCCGCGGGGACCTCGGCGTCGAGCTGCCGCCGGAGATCGTGCCGATCGTGCAGAAGAAAATTCTGGCCACGGCGAGCCGCTGGGGAAAGTTCGCGATCACAGCGACGCAGATGCTCGAATCGATGACCGTCAGCTCGCGGCCGACGCGCGCCGAAGCGTCGGATGTCGCCAATGCGATCTTCGACGGGTCCGATGCGGTGATGCTGTCGGCGGAAACGGCGTCGGGAAATTATCCGGTCGGCGTCGTGCAGATGATGGCGCGCATCATCATGGCCGCCGAGCAGAACGGCGGACTCGAAGCGCGCGCGACGCGTGAACCGTTCCGCGTCATCTCGGAGTCGGACGTTTTCACGGACGCGCTCGCGGGCGCTGCGAATTACGCGGCCGAGCAGCTCGATGCGAAGTTCATCGTGGTTTTTACGCAGACCGGATTCGCGGCGCGGCTGATGTCGAAGTTCCGGCCGAAGCAGCCGA
>DATIZY010000327.1:0-4839 GCA_035516895.1 Thermoanaerobaculia bacterium
CCCGTAGCCCTGGGTGTAGACCCCGACGTGAGCGCCCGAAACAACCGCCGATGTGTCGGAGCGAACGACCGCGACGCGCACGGTGGCGAAGCCGGCAAAGTCTCGCTTTTGAAAGATCAGGTTCTGAGTGACCACTTCGCCCGGCGAATGGATTTGCGTCGCCGCGTAGGTCACGTTGCCGTTGGCATCGGTTGCAGCCAGAGTGATCGGACCAACCGGAAGATCGCCGATGATGAAGCCGCCAGTCGCATCCGTCGCGACCTGATGAAATTCGCTGTAAATCGTGCTTCCGGCGGTGACGGTTGCGGGCGCGCTCGTGCCGTCGCTGTACTTCACCGTGCCGTTCACGGTCCCTCGTCCGAGGAACTGGAGAGTGATGCGCTGGACGTCGCCGGGAGTGCGGATGACACCGTCGAGCGTCGCGAACTTGCCATCCGCGGTGGCGCTCACGTTGTAGTTGCCGGGCAGATTGCGATCGATGTCGCGCGGAACGAACTCGAAGATGAAGTCCCCGCCGGCGAGAGTCGTGTCGTATTGGAAGTATCCGGCGCTCAGAAGTTGCACGACCGTGTTCGCGACCGGCGTGCCGTCGCCGCGGAGCAGCTTGCCGTACACGATTCCGCCCGGAGCGTTGTTGTCGATGCGCGGAACGATCGACGACGGTGACGGCAGAACGCCGTTGACGCCGATCGAGTAGGTCGCGTTCGCCGACAGCGCGTGATCGAAGCTGATGTTGATGATGCGCCCGTCGTCCTGCAGCGTCGCGCCTGGGATGTTCGTGGTCGTCGATTCGTATCCCGCCGCGGCGACGCGCGTCGTCAGCGAGAACGGACTCGCGTCCGCCGATGCGATTGCACGATTGAGCAGCATCGAGACGACGTGGCCGGATTCGTCGAGGTGAAGATCCTGTGCGGCTCCGATGATCTGCAGCGGCGGTGGCACGACCGGCGTCGCTGCGAGAGGTCCCGCGACGAGCGCGCCGGTGACGACTGGCTGCCTCCCGCGATCGATCACGATCTTCACCGGCGTCTGCGGGTCGGCGTTCGTCAGCGGCAGCGATGCGCGCAGAAACGAACCGTCGGTCGTGTCGGGATAAATCAGATCGACCGTGAACGAGGGCGCTGAGGCCACGACGTCGATCTCGAGCGGCTCGTTCCATCGGCCGACGATCGCCGCCTCGCCATATTCCGATGCCGTTGACAGCTGGGAAAGCTCGCCGTATGGAAGCGTCCGCGTCCAGCCACTGGCCGCTTCGGCCGGCGTGGCCATTTGTGTCTGCGAGTTGGCGCCGGTGACCGTAACGGCGTAGGGCCGCGCGACGCCGGCGACCGGCGCGCCGTGGACGATCGCCAACGCAAACGGCGAGCGCGTCGAAGTCGCCGCTGCAAAATCATCAACAAATAGCGTGATAGATTTGCCATTGGTCAGGCCGACTCGCTCGAGCTCGCGCGCCATCGCCGCGCCCGACCTGCGACCGTTGTCGTCGAGGCGGCGCAGAGCATCCCAGTCGTGCAGGTCATCGGATGTGCCCAGCCGGTCCGGTCGTTCGATGTTTCCAAGAAGGTCGAGAGCGAGGTGGAAGATCGGGTGGCGATCTTCGTCCGGATCGTCCTGCTCCAGATCGTGACGAGCGACGAAGATTCGCTGACCGGCGCGGGCGATGCCCTGCGCGCGCGTCATCACGTCGCTCGTCAGCACGCGGGGGAGTGCGGCAGTGCGTGCGGTAAGCGGCGCGGTCGCGAGGCTGTAGCCGACACCGAGAAGCGCGAGCTGCGCGTCGACGAGATTCGGATTGAGAAATTTCGAGTAGTACGGCAGGACGAGCGTCGCTGGCGAAAGCGGCACACCGGTCGCGCTCACACCCATCGACAAAGTCACCGAGGTCGAGATCCCCGAGTCCGCATTTCCTGCAGCGGCAAAGACGTGTCCGGTAATCGCCGGCTGCAGGTTGTACTCCAGCATCCTGGTCTCGCCGGAAGCGAGTGTGATCTGTGGCGCAGGATCGCCGTCGACGCGGCAGATGTTGTTTGCGTACAAGCCTGTCGAGCAGGCGGTGATGTCGTGCGTGTCGACGATGACCGTCTGAGGGCTCGGCGAGGCGTTCGTCACGAAAGCGAACGCGCTGTACGGCTCGCCTTTCCGCACGTTGTCGGGGTGGATGAAATTGACCTGAAATCTCGGGTCGCTGACGACGAGCGAGGCTTGCAGCGTCCCTTTCAGCGGCACGTCGGGCTGGTCGGGAGCACTGTAGGTCGCCCGCACCACAATATTTAATGTGTGCGTCCCCGGCTGCAGCGCCTCGAGGCTCCACTCCGCTGAGCCCTGCGCCTGCGCGACGAGGAAGGTCGCGCCGGTCGCCTGATCGCTGATCGGCACCGGCTGGCCCACAGCGGCCGCCGGCGTGACCTTCGCCACGCGCAACGCGAGCGGCGACGACATCGATGCGCTGACATCGCGGAGCCGAATCTGCGCGCCGTCGCGTGCGTTGTTCGAAACGTTCAACATGACGGCGAAAAATTGATGCAGCACGCCAAAACCCGCAGGAATCACGATCGCGGCGGGGATCACGGGTCGCGCGCGATTGACGTCCGTGTCGCTCGGCGACTGTGTGCCGCCATCGGCCGCGCTCGCGTCGATGTCTTCGGTGACGAAGCCGGGCACGACGAGCGGCGGCTGGAATCGCGGAGGCGGTCCCGCGACCGGCGGCTTCGGCAGATGCTGATCGCTCGGATCCGGAGCCGCGATGATCTCGTGCGTCGTTCTGTTCACGATGATCGGATACGGCACTTCCACCGTTTCGTGATCGTTGATCGCGAAGACGAACGTCATTTCGTATACGTCGAAGTTGCGTCCGTCGAGGTTGATGCCGCGCTGCCGCAGCTCGTCGGGCGTCAGCTGTCGCACCTTCACATCGGTCTTCAGCACCTCGGACACAGTGATCGTGATCGCGGAGGGGACGGCCGGTTGAATGAACTTGCCGTCGCGATCGGCGAGCCGAATGTTCGATAGCGTGTAATCGCCGGGCTGATGCAAAGCCGGAATCTGGAACTTGCCGCCGGGCGTCGCCGTCAGCACGATCGGCGTGTCGAGGTCCGGCCCGCTCAGCTCACCGGCAACGCTGAGATCCGGCGACGGCGTGCCGGCGTACGCCGTCTGCACGCTCGCGGGGATGTCGACACCGGTTGCGATCGGGCCGGATTCGATCGTCAGCGTCGCGCCGACGATCGTCAGATTCGCGTGCGCGACGTCACCGGCGTACGCAGTCGCGCCGAACAGAGACACGACAACAGCGCAGGCGGCCGATCGCGTGAAGTTCATGGCTTCGGCGGCGCATCGAGCTGCTTCAGCTCGCGAGACGTGCGTGTTAGGCGCGATTCCACGCGCTTCGCGCCCGGGTCGATCAGCATCATTCGCGGCGGAGCGAGATCGTGATCGACGCGGACGATCACGTTGCGCATCGTCAGCCCGTTCTCGTACGTGACCGAGGTGTTGGATGGCAGGCCGTACGCCGCATCGCCGCCCACTGATTGCGCGACGATTCGCCCGCTGGCCGGCGCGGCGGCGTTGAGAATCTGATCGTGCTGCTCGAGATGACGGTTCGGATACGACGCCCCGATCAGCGCCTCGACCGCCTCGCGCGACAGCGCGACGCTGCGATCCACTTCGACCCTGACCTTCGCTCTTCCTTCGGGCGTCGCCGGCCGCGCCTTCGCGATCTCGGCAAACGACGTGATGCTGTACGTGCCGGCAGCGTGATCGATCTCGGTCAGCTGCTGCGCCGCGTAGTCCGTGATCGCCACGCGCGGGCCGTTGATCGTGACGATGCTGTCGCCCGCGCAGTACTCATCGATCGTCGCCGGCGATCCGGCGATCGGGTCGTCGACGCGGCGCACGAGATGCAGCGGCGCCGGAAACAGCGCGCCGAGAGACGCCGCCGCGACGAGCCACGCGCCGAGCGCAAACCCGGATTTCATTTCCCCCCTGTGCTGAAGGCGCCGAGGCTACCTCGGATCGGCCCCTTTGGGAAGGAGTGACGGAGAGACGGGGAACCGTTACCCCGGCGAAGAAACGAAATTGTTATTGAATGGACGCCGCTTCGGCCGTCTGCGCGCGATCCGTCGCCCGCCGCCCCTGCACGACGCGCGTGCCGTGGACCGCGGTGGCGAGCTTCGCGATGATCGACGCGAGCACATCGACGTCGAACGGCTTCCGCAGCACGCACGTGACCACATCGGGATCGAGATCGTAGAGCGCCGAGCGCGAGAGCGCGCTGACGACGACCACCGCCGGCCGCCGCCGCTCGCTGCGCAGCCGCGCGATCACATCGAAGCCGTTCACAAACGGCATCGACAGATCGAGCAGCAGGAGATCGTACGTGTTCCGCCGCAGGAGGCCGAGACACTGCGAGCCGTCGCCGGCCTCATCGATGATGAATCCCCGCCGCGCCGCAACCGCGCGCATCAGCGTGCGAATCGCAGCGTCATCGTCGGCAATCAGGATGCGCGGCGCGGTCATTCAGCAGCGTCTCCGACCGGCTTACAAATTCAACTTTGGTACCGGATTCGATCGCTCTGGCGGAGGCGTGTCGGAATCGAACCAACCTTTCGACGCTTCCGCGCCGAAACAACGGTTTTGAAGACCGCGGAGGCCACCAGACCCCTTTCGCCTCCAGGCTCATGTGGCGAAACCGAGTAACAGGGCAGCAGGGACGATGAATTTCGAATGACGAATGAACAAGACGCCCCCGCCCGCGTCTCCTCCATTCTTCATTCTTCATTCGAAATTCGAAATTCGAAATTCGAAATTCACCGTCCCGTACAATCCATCTGAATGCTCACC
>DATIZY010000328.1:0-14238 GCA_035516895.1 Thermoanaerobaculia bacterium
AGAAGTACCACGCGGTGCCGGCGCCGATCGGTCGCAGCCCGCTCACGCTGCAGCGGCTTCTCGCCACCGCGCCCGAAACGGTGCTCGTGACCTGGAACGGCGGCGGATCGATGACGCTGAAGCAGATCTTCAACGAACGCGAGCTGCGGATGTTCGCGCTGTTTCCGCCGCGGCGCGCCGCCGTGCAGATCGACGCGCAGATTCGCGCGACGGTCAACGACCCGCTCGTCGCGCTCGAGGCGGCGGAGCGCAATCTTCGACAGCAGCCCGACATTGCCGACGCGGTGCACAAATACCGCGAGACGATGATGGAGAGTCTTCTGTTCCGCGATCACATCTACCACGATGTCCACGTGACCGATGCGGACGTGGAGACGTATTACGCCAAACACAAAGACGCGTTCGTCGAGCCGGAGCAGAGGCATGTCGCGCAAATTCTCGTCGCCACCGAGGCGGATGCGCAGAAGATTCGCGACCAGCTGGCGAGGGGAGCCGACTGGCGTGACATGGCCGCCAAATTCTCGCGCGATTTCGAAACCGCCCGGTCCGGCGGCGATCTCGGGTGGATCACCGCGGCGAAAGTACCGCCGGCATTCGCCCAGATCCTGACGATGGGGCAGGGCGCGATCTCGACACCGGTCCGGTCGAAGGCGGGATGGCACATCATCAAGGTCCTGGAGATCCGTTCGCAGCGCCAGCAGCCTCTGGATGAGGTGCGTGAATCGGCCCGAACGAAAGCGCTCGACGCGATGCAGTCGGCGGCGCAAACCTTCTGGCTGCAGAAACTGCGCGCCGCGGCGAAGGTCGAGATCAATGACGCTGCGATCAAACGATTCGTCGCCGCGAACAAGTTCGAAGGGGTCGCTCCCCCGCAGCACGGAATGAAGTAAAGGAGAGGTCATGAAGACAACAATGTTGATTTTGTTCGCAGGAATCGCGCTGAGCGGTTGCAGTCAAAAACACGAGAGCGCTGCAACCGCCGCGGCGAAGCCGCAGCCGCGGATTCCTGCCGCGGTGACCGCGGCAACCGCGGTGCCGGCCAGCGCTCCTGTCGCTGCGCCACAGCCCGCGCCCGCCACCGCGGCCGGCGCCGTCACGGGCAAAGTCGTCGAGACGATGAACGCCGGCGGCTACACATATTTGAAGATCGCGACGTCCGCCGGCAATGTCTGGGCCGCCGTGCGCGAAACGACGGTGGCAAAGGGCGCGACGGTCACGGTCATGCCCCAAATGGTCGCCGAAAATTTCGAATCGAACACTCTGCACCGCAAATTCGATCGTCTCGTGATGGGAGCGCTCGTTTCTTCTTCCGCGCACGCTTCGGTTCCGGCTCAGCCCCCCGCGCCGAATCCGATGGCGGCAGCGGCGAGCGCGATGGGAACGCCGGCGCAGCATATGAGCTCCTCGATGATCGACATCGGTGACGGGAAGGTGGCGAAAGCCGACGGCGGCATCACGATCGCCGAGGCGTGGTCGAAGAAAGATTCGCTGAAAGACCAGCCCGTCGTCATCCGCGGAAAGGTCGTGAAATTCCTCGCGGACATCATGGGGAAGAACTGGCTGCATCTCCGCGACGGATCGTCATCGCATGCCGACGGTACTGACGACGTGACCGTGACGACGAACGACGTCGTCAAGGTCGGCGACGTCGTGACAGTCCGGGGGACGCTCCGCGTCGACAAGGATTTCGGCGCGGGCTACCTCTATCCCATCATCGTCGAAGACGCGAAGCTGGAGAAGTAGATGTTTGCGGCGGTTGCGTTGTTCCTGGCCGCCGTTTCGCCGAGCAGCGCCTGCACGGCCTGCCACGATGACACGTGGGCGTACTCGATGAGCACGTCCCATCCGGTTGCGATCGCCTACGCGCCGGTGGCTGCAAACGATCCGCAAGCCTACCGGCAACCGGCACTCGTTGAAGACTTTCTGGTCAAGGGCAACGTCGAATGCGTCAGTTGCCACGTCGCGCACGAGGAGAAGACGGACAACCCCTTTCGGTTGCGCACGAGGGACATCGTGAAGCTCTGCACGTCGTGTCACGTCATGGAGTAGGGAAGGCTTCGCCGGGCACTAGAATGGCGCGCATGAACATCGAGCCGTTTCGCATCAAAGCCGTCGAGCCGATCCGCTTCACCACGCCCGAGGAGCGCGAGCGCGCGCTGGAGACCGCGGGCTACAACGTCTTCATGCTTCGAGCGGAGGACGTGATGATCGACCTGCTGACCGACTCCGGCACCGGCGCGATGTCGGCGGCGCAGTGGGGCGCGCTCATGCAGGGCGACGAGTCGTACGCGGGCAGCCGCTCCTTTTTCCGTTTCCGCGACGTCGTGCAGGAGCTCACCGGATACAAGCACATCATTCCGGCACATCAGGGGAGGGCGGCGGAGCGCATCCTTTTTCACACGGCGCTCGAGCCGGGCGAGATCGTCCTGAACAACATCCACTTCGACACGACGCGCGCAAACATCGAGGTCGAGGAAGCCGAGGCGCGCGACATGGTCATCCGCGAGGGATGGATGCCGGAAGTCGTGCATCCGTTCAAGGGCAACATGGACCTCATGGCCCTCGAGGAGACGCTGCGGAGCGCCGGCGATCGCGTGCGCATGGTCATGCTCACGATCACGAACAACTCCGGCGGCGGGCAGCCGGTCTCGCTCGAAAACATCCGCGCGGTCAGCCGCATCTGCAAGGAGCACGGCAAGCTGTTTTTCCTCGACGCCTGCCGCTTCGCCGAGAACGCGTGGTTCATCAAGGAGCGGGAGGCGGGGCAGAAGCAGCGGACGCCGAAATCGATCGCGCAGGAGGTTTTCTCACTGGCGGACGGCTGCACGTTCTCGGCGAAGAAGGACGGGCTGTCGAACATCGGCGGATTTCTGGCGATGAACGACGACCATCTCGCGGAGAAGTGCCGCAATCTGCTGATCCTGACCGAGGGCTTCCCGACGTACGGCGGACTCGCGGGGTACGACATGGAAGCGATCGCGCGGGGACTCGAGGAAGTGCTCGACGAGACGTACCTGCGCTACCGGATCGAATCGGTGCGCTATCTCGCGGAGAAAGTCGCGAACAGCGGCGTTCCGATCGTGCAGCCGCCCGGCGGACACGCCGTGTACATCGACGCGGGGCGGATGCTGCCGCACATCGCGCCGCTCGAATTCCCGGGCATCGCGCTCGTGAACGCGCTCTATCTCGCCGGCGGAATTCGCGCGGTGGAGATCGGCAGCGTCATGTTCGGACTTCATCCGGACGGCAGCGAGGAGCCGGCGGGCATGGAGCTGGTGCGGCTGGCGATTCCGCGGCGGCTCTACACGCAGTCGCATCTCGACTACGTGGCGGATGTCGTCGCGGGAGTCGGCGGGCAGCGAAGCGAATTGCATGGATATCGAATCGTCGCCGGTCCGCGCGTGCTTCGGCATTTCACCGCGCAGTTCGAGCCGATGCATGTGGCGGCGAGCCGATAGGCGCATCGGGTGCTGTCGGGCGCGGCTGCGCCCCGGTGCGACGCGACTTCAAGAGTAAAAGGCAACGGCGGTGAGCACCACGAACATCGCGCCCCAGCCGATCTCGCGCATGCCGAGGGTCTGCGCGCGCACGCCGTGCACCGGCACGATCGCGCGCGCGAACAGCGCGGCCGTCGGAATGACGGCGAGCGGAAACGTGAACGCACCGACGCCCACCGCAATCGCGTGAGCGGTGAGCATCACCGCTCGCGACTCGCCGCGAAGAATCGAGCGGACGTAGAGGACGGCAGGGATCGAGCGCGCCAAAACCAGCGCGGCGAACGCAACCGCGATCGACGTCGATTTGCCGCCGGCGAGCAGAATCGCAGCGATCACCGGAGCGGGCGCGATCGCTCCGCAGAGCTCCGAAATCAATGCACGAGATTGTTTACGATAATCGTAGATGAATTGGACCGCGCCAAACGGCACGGCGAACAGCAGCGGAACGAGCGCGCGGCTGAACGCGGCAGCGAACGTGATCACCGCAGCAATCGAGTAGACGGCGACGAGCAGCTCGCAGCTGCGCGTCCGCGGGTAGCTCTTCTTTTTCGCCCAGTCATACAACAGCAGTTTCAGCGGTTGGCGAACGAGGAAAAAGGCCAGTGTGCCGATGGCGATCGCCACCCCCGCAAGCGATGGGGCGATCAGAAGCCCAAGTGCAATTGGCTCAAGGAGAAAGCCCCACGCTCCATGCTCCACGGGGATGGCGAGGGGGCGAATCAGAGGGAACGGGCCTGCCGACGACATATATTAATGGTTGCAGACCGGCCAAAAACACACCAGAAGTGGCATCACGCCAGCGGGTGGCTCCTATCACACGATGCAGTGACTCACTACCCTTCGGGGCGGTGTGATGGAGAACTACATTGTGTGATCATCGGCTCCGGATTGAACGGATAGGAGCACACAATGCCTTCACCTTACAACCTCGACATCCACAACACCTGCGCCGACTGCACGGTCCGGACGGAACGGCTCTTCTGCAACATGTCGCCGTCGTCGGTATCGACGATGGACTCGATCAAGTTCACGGGGATTTATCCGAAGGGCTCGCTCCTGTTCGTCGAGGGCGAACAGCCGCGCGGAGTTTTCATTCTCTGCAGCGGCCGTGCGAAGCTGACGACGTCGTCGTCCGAAGGCAAGCTGCTCATTGTCAAGATCGCCGAACCGGGCGAAGTCCTCGGCGCCTCGGCCACGATCCTCGGCAAGCCGTACGAGGTGTCGGCCGAGACGCTCGAGCCGTCGCAGCTGAACTTCATCAAACGCGAAGATTTTCTGCGCTTCCTCACCGCGAACGCGGAAGTGTGCATGCATACCGCACAACAGCTGAGTGAGAAGTATCACTCGGCGCAGCGCGAGATCCGCTCGCTCGGTCTGTCGCAGACGACGGGCGAGAAGCTCGCGAAGCTGATCCTCGACTGGTGCGACCAGGATGGCGACGAGACGCCGAAGGGCGTCCGTCTGAAAGTGCTGCTCACGCACGAGGAGATCGCGCAGATGATCGGCACCACGCGCGAAACAGTGACGCGTCTGCTCAGCGACATGAAGCGGCGCAAGCTGATCGACGTGAAAGGCTCGACTGTGCTCGTGCTCGACAAAGGTGAGCTTGAACACATGGTCAGCATTTGACGCGTGAGATAACCCTCACGAACTCGGGTGGTCAGTGTCACAGATGAGTCAACGGCGGGTGTTCTAATGTTCCCTCGTCATGAACTACTTTCTGCCCGAGGGAGTGGAAAATCCGTTCGCGAGCATCGAGCAGGTTGAGCGCTGGCCCGCGGGAGAGATCATCTTCCGCGAAGGGGACCCGCCGCGTGGCATCTTCATTCTCTACTCCGGCACCGTCGATCTGATTTTCTCCGCGCGCACCGGTTTGAAGCGGACGCTGCGCACTGCCGTTCCCGGCGAGGTCCTCGGATTGAGCGACGCGGTGCGGAATTCGCCGCATGATTGCACGGCGTCGACGCGCACCGGCGCGAAGATCGGATTCGTTCCGATCCGCGCTCTGCAGGAGCAGCTCGAGGACACGCCGGCACTCTGGCTCACGCTCGCGCGCCTTCTCAGCGCGGACCTCGGTTCGTGCTGGGCGAGCATGCGGACGCTGGCGGCCGCGCGATAGATGCGAGCGAGGGGCCGGCCGCCTTCCGGCCGGCCATGAAAAGCCATGCCGGCCCGAAGGCCGGCAGGCACACAGCGCGTCGAAGGACGCGTCCTTCCTACGCGTTCGCGATTTTCCTAACAGTCTGCTGCACCTGATCGGTCACGTCGGCGACTTTCTTCTGCATCTTCTTGCCCGTGACCGGCGCATACAGCAGGCCGACGATCGCGCCCGTCAGCACGCCACCGAGGAAGGTGAAGGCGAAGGCTTTGAACGAGGTCTTCTTCTCGAACATGTTCGGCTCCTTTCGCGTCGATCTTCGGCCGTGCAGGGCGGCAATGCGAGTCCGCCGGTCACGCGCGCCGTGTACCCGCCGTCACGGGCCGAGCGTTCGAAAGCATCGAAGTTGTGATCGTGCCGTTCGGCGAACAGCAGTTTCTCGACGTTTTTCGCGAATACAACGACGCGATTTACCCGCTGCAGGCGGGCATGGTGCTGCTTGCGATCGGCGCCATTACGGCCGTCTACCGCCGCAGGCAGCTCGTTGCACCGATCGTCGCCGCGCTCTGGATCTGGTCGGGCGTCGAGTACCACTGGCTCCACTTTACGCGATTGATGCCGGCCGCCTGGGTGTTCGGGGCGCTGTTCGTGACCGCTGGTGTGATCTTCCTCTTCGACGGCCATATCTTCACGTCCGCGAACGTTTCGCCGGCGCGGGGCTGGTTCGGCGGCGCGCTGGTGATCTACGCGCTCCTGCTGTATCCGATTGTCGGAAGCTTCACCGGCCACTTCTATCCGGAATCGGCGACGTTCGGCGCGCCATGTCCGCTCGCCATCTTCACGCTTGGACTGCTGTTGATGACCGCGCGGCCGCTGCCGCTTCTCGCCGCCGCCGTCCCTCTGGTCTGGTCGCTCTTCGCTCTATCGGCTGCTGCCGGCCTCGGCATGCTCGAAGATGCCGCTCTGCCGCTCGGCGCCGGTATCTACCTCACGTTCTTTTTCATGGAGCACGTGCCGCATGACCGTGAGCACGGGCTGCTTCGCGAAGCGCGTAATGCGCTCCGTCGTCGTGCCAATCACGGTCGCGTCTGAGAATCGCGTGTGCTGCGCGCCGATGACGATCAAATCGACGTCCGTCCGATCGGCGATCTCCAGAACGCGCGAGGCCGCATCGTCCGCCGGCACATTGATGACGTCCATCTCGGCGTCGAAGACCTCGGCGAACGTCCGCGCGTAATCGAGCGCGTAGTCGGAGATCGCAGTGTCATTCACGGGACAGAGAATCTTGCGGATCGCGACCGCGCGCCCGCGCGCCGTGCTCGGCAGCACCGTCAGCAGCGGACGGCCCGTGTCGCGAAGCACGCGCTCGGTGACGGAGCCGAGAAGCGTGCCGCGGAGGCCATGACGTCCGTGAGTGCCCATGATGATGAGATCGGCGTTGATGTCGTCCGCCGTGTTGACGATCGCGCGTGCCGGTACCTGATCGACGACGAGCGTTCGCACGCCGGTCATATCGGCGATGTGGCGCTTCGCGCAGTTGCGCAGCAGCTCGTGGGCGTGGCTCTTCGCCGCGGTCACGTTGTCGAAGTAGAAGCTGACCGGATACTCCGCCGTCAGCAGAAACTCGAACTCCTCGGCATAGAGCAGAGTGATCTGCGAGCCGAGTCTGGCGCGGATGAGCAGCGCGTACTCGAGAGCGAGCGTGGCGAATTCACTCATGTCCGTCGGGACGAGAATGCGATGAATCGGATGTTTGATCATGGCCCCTCCGGTTTCCAACAGCTCGACCGTAAACCGCGTTGGCGTCAAACGAACGGGCGCCTCTCGCACGGCGGACGTGATTTCGCGCACCGAGTCTTCGTGACCGGCGGACTCGCGCCCTCGCGCCTGCGGAGCTATCCATGAAATGGAGGCGTTTATGAACGGCTTCAAACGGATTCTCGTTCCCACGGATCTGAGCGAAGTGGCGCGGGTCGAGCTTGACTACGCGCTTCTTTTCGCTGACACGTTCGGCGCCGACCTGACGCTTTTCTACGCCGATCCAATGCACTTCGAGTTCGATCCGATCACCGGCGCGCCCGTGTACGTCGCCGGCGTGACGGCCGACGAGCGCGCCCGGCTGATGCGCGACGTTCGTGCCTACGCCGAGAAATCGCTGCGGGCGCGGCCCTACGACGTCGTCGTCGGAGCGGGCGACCCTGTGGCGACGATCACGCGCGAAGCGCGCGAGACACGGACGGACCTCATCGTCATGGCGACGCACGGCCAGCGCGGCTGGCGGCGGACGGCGATGGGCTCGGTGACCGAGGGCGTCGTCCACGAGGCTCCGTGCCCGGTGCTGAGCGTGGCGCGCACCGACAGACGGCACGGACTCACGCCGGGCGTCACGCGCGTCGTCTGCCCTGTGAACTTCACCGACGTCGCGCGCGAATCCCTTCGAACCGCGGCGTCGATCGCGAAGATGTTCGCCTGTGAGCTGGTGATCGCCCACGTCGTCGAGACCCCGGATGGAACCGCGGGCGCCGACGAAACGCGCGTGCGCAGCTGGGTCGAACCCGAAGTGCAGAGCAATTGCACGTATCGCGAGATCATTCTGCGCGGCGGCGCGGCAGAGCGCATCCTCGATTATGTCGAGGACATCGAAGCCGACCTCCTCGTCATTGGCGCGCAACGGAAGCTGTTCCGCGATTCGACGGTCATCGGCACGACGACCGAGCGGATGATCCGCTTCGCCCGCGTGCCGGTGCTGAGCGTCGTGCGGTCGGCGGCGGCAGCGGCCAAGGCGGCGTGACGTGTCGGATGTCACCTGCGCTTCGTGACGTGGTTGCTGTCACGTTCGAACGTTCCAACCGATGATGGAGATGCGGGGCTGGGGCGAGCATCGGCTGATCCTCGTAGTTTTCGTGAGAGATCCTGGACGATCTGAAGTTCCACAGATTTTTCGATCCATCCTGCCGATTCATCCGCAGTCGTCAGCCCGATGCCGCGCCCCGTACCCGCCAAGGATCGTGTGAGCAACGCGGGCGAATTCGTACTGCCGTTCAACGAGATGGATATCGGCTCGTCGCCGGTGCGCGCGGCGCGCTTTCCCGACGGACTGGTCAGCCCCTCGCGCGCAATGTTGTGCGTGCCGGGTTACGCTTCGACGGGCGAATCGTTCGCCAGACTTCGTGCGCTCGCTTCGCGGTGCGACGTTCGGATGCTGACGCTGCCGGGCGACGGCTGGCGTCATCACGAACACATCGTCGAGTATTTCGGCTCGCTTCTCGCTGCGTTCGCCGGTCACTTCAATCATCCGGTTCTCCTTGGCGCATCGTTCGGCGGGCTCGTTGCCATCGACGCGGCACAGCGTGCCACTTCGCGAATCTCCGGCATCGTGCTGCTGTCGGCGTTCGCACGAATGCCCTCGCGCCGACTGCTGCGACTCGCGACGCCATTCGAGCCGCTGCTCGATTTCGCCGCCAAACGCTTCGAACCGATCGCCTCCCGCGTCCTCGGCGGGCCGGCGCTCGACCCGAATGCCGCGGTCGAGCTTCACAACGAGTCTGCGAGTATCGATTCACGAGAAAAACAGGCGCGTTTGATCGGCGCGCTGCAAAGCGACATGCGCGGGCTCGCATCGCGTCTGTCGCTGCCGGCGCTCATCATTCACGGGACCGACGACCGCCTCGTGCCGATCGCAGCGGCGCGCGATCTAGCAGCATTGCTGCCCGGATCCGAGCTCGTCGAGATCGATGGCGCCGGCCACATGCCGTACATCACGCATCCGGCACAGACGGCCGCGGCGATCTCGCGCTTTCTCGAGCGAATCTTCGCCGTCGATCATCAGGCCTACCGCGGCCGAATTGCCTGACGCTCGACTCTCCGCTTTCCCGATTCCTCACTTTTCTACGTCACAAAGATTCTGTCGGTAGCCGAAGCGATCTTCGCGGCGCGGAGACCAGACCCAACTAAACGACCGCGCGTTTTCGCGGTCCTCGCTTCCGCAGAATGTATCGCTGACCCGATGGCGCGGGATGCGTTCCCTGCGCGAGGGCGCGCATGAGATCGGACGTCGTCACGATCCCGGCGAGTTTGCCGCGGTCCATCACCGGCAGGCATCCGATCGTTCGCCCTTCCAGTTTGCCGGCTGCCTGGCGCAGCGTAGCGCGTGGCGAAATCGTGGCGATCGTCTTCGTCATGACGTCGGCGACCCGCTGATCGTCGGAACGGCCGGCGAGATCGCGATCGGACAACACGCCGACGACCTGGTGGTTTTCGATGACCACGAGATGGCGAATGTCATTCATGCGCAGCTTCTCGCGCGCTTCGGCGATGTTCGCTTCGGGCGAGATGCTGACGATCGCGTCGGTCATCACATCCTGAATTCGCATAGGTCCTCCTCAAACGGCGGCAAAATCTTCTTCGCGCATCGGATTCCACAGCGCGAGAATGCATCGCGAGCTGTCGCTGCTGTCGACGACGAGCGACGCTCCGGTGCGGTCGCCCGTCTCCGCCGCGGCGATCGCGTGCGGATCGTGAATGATGTGGGCGAAGTGCTCCTCCGGCTCGTACCCGAACGTCAGGACGAGCGTGTCACGGCCTTCGCGCTCTTCGACGGTCACGCCGCGGAACGGGCTCTCGTCGACTTCGACGCGCATCGGCGATCCCGCCTCGCGGATTTCGAGCGAAGCGGTCCAGCCTTCGTGCGCGCGGCTGAACTGATTCGCGAACGCGATCCACTGCTCCCGATCGATCGCTTTGCTGTCCATGGTCTCTCCTTTCACACGGCGCATTCCGCCGGATCGCATTTGCTCCCCTGTTCGAATCGCACCGGCGTCTCGCCGGCGCCGAGCTCGATCACCTGATTGCCGCGACTGCCGAATCGGAAGAACGTCACGCCTTTCAGCCCGAGCTCCCACGCGCGCCAGATGCCGTGCTCGACGTTTTCCCGCTTCGCGTCGGCCGGCAGATTGATCGTCTTCGACACGCTGTTGTCGATGAATCGCTGGAACGCGTGCTGGATCTGCAGGTGGCGTTCGATCGGGATCTCCAGCGCGGTCGCGAAAAGCGCTTTGACGTCCGGCGATACCTCAGTTTGCGCGATCGTTCCGCGCGCGATGATCTGCGCGGCGTCGAAGCGCAGTCCATTGCGCTCGACGAAATCGAGAAGCAGCGGACTGATTTCGGTCAGAGTTTGTCCGCCGAGGACTCCGGTGCGCCGGTAGGCGAGGGCGAAGAGCGGCTCGATCGATGGCGTCGTCTGCGCGAGGATGCTGAGCGTGCCGGTCGGCGCGATCGCGGTGCGCGTAGCGTTGCGCAGCGCCAGGCCGCTCTTCGCGTAGATGCTCGCGTTCCAGTTCGGAAAGACGCCGCGCTCCTCGGCCAGCTCCTGCGAAGCGGCGATCGTGTTCTGTTCGATGAAGCGTGCGATGTGCGACGCGAGGTGTACCGCGTCGTCCGAGTCGTACGAGATGCCGAGGCGGATCAGCAGGGCGGCGAATCCCATCACGCCCAACCCGATCTTGCGATTGGCGCGCGTGATCGCCTCCGTTTCGCGCGAGGTGTAACGATTCACGTCGATGACATCGTCGAGGAAGCGGACCGCGAGGCGGACGACGCGGCGCAGCTCGAGCGCGTCGAGCTGCAGCGTGCCGTTACGCTGGATCGTCATCTTCGCCAGATCGATGGATCCGAGGTTGCAGGCTTCGTAGGGCAGGAGCGGGACTTCGCCGCATGGATTCGTCGCCTCGATCCGGCCGAGAGACGGCGTCGGATTCGCGGCGTTGATCGCGTCGAGGAACAGCACGCCGGGATCGCCGCACGACCACGTCGCATCGACCATCGCATCCAGGATTTCCGCCGCGTCGATGGAACGCATCGTCGCGCCGTTGCGCGGATTGATGAGCGCGATGCGCTCGCCCGTGCGCGCCGCACGCATGAAGTCGTCCGTCACGGCGACGGAGAGATTGAAATTGCGAAGCGCGGAATCGCCGCCGACCTTTGCCCGAACGAAGTCGAGGATGTCGGGATGATCGACGCGAAGGACGCCCATGTTGGCGCCGCGGCGCTTTCCGCCCTGCCGGATGTTCTCGGTCGCCGAGTCGAAGATGCGCATGAACGACAGCGGCCCGGACGCTTCCCCGCTCGTCGAGCGGACGATGTCGCCCTGCGGGCGCAGCTCGCTGAACGAGAATCCGGTCCCGCCGCCGCTCTGCTGAATGAGCGCCATGCGCCGGATCGCCTCGAAGATGTCCTCCATCGAATCGTGCACGGGCAGCACGAAGCACGCGCTGAGCTGGCCGAGCGGCGTGCCGGCGTTCATCAGCGTCGGGCTGTTCGGAAGAAACTTGCCCGACAGGATGAGGCCGAGGAAGTCGTCCTCGTAGCGGCGCGCCTGGCGCGCATTGCCGCTCAGCAGCTCGCCCTGCGACACCGCACGCGCGACGCGCTCGTACAGCTGCTGCGGAGTCTCGATGATCTTGCGATCGGCGTCGCGGCGAAGGTAGCGCGCCTCGAGAACGCGCGATGCGTTCGACGTGGTGGCGGGCAGATCAGCGAGCATCGTCATGGCCAGTTTCGATCCCTCCGTCACACCGCCGCCAGCGCAGGCGGTTGTTCAAGCAGCCGATCGAGGTCCTCGCGCGAGAGCGTCTCCTGCTCCATCAGTGTTTTGGCGACGACATCGAGATCGTGCCGCCGCGCGCCGAGAATCGATTCCACGCGCGTTCTCGCCGCCTCGATGATCGCCATCGCCTCGGCGTCGATCTTTTCGCCGGTCGTTTCGCTGTAATCGCGCGCGGAGGGGAAGAGCGCCGATTCGAGAAAGCGTGGGGCCATCGGGTTTTCCCACGTCAGCAGGCCGAGGGCGTCGCTCATGCCGAAGCGCGTGACCATGAGCCGGACGAGTGCGGTGGCTTTCTCGAGATCGTCGACAGCGCCGGTCGACACCACCCCGCCGAACGCGAGCTGCTCGGCCACGCGTCCGCCTAACAGCACGGCGATGTGATCTTCGATCTCCGGCCTGGTCATGAGAAAGCGTTCCTGCGTCGGCAGCTGCAGGGTGTGACCGAGCGCGCCGATGGACCGCGGCACGATCGAGATTCGATGCACCGGATCGGCGTGCGGCACCGAGAGCGCAACGAGCGCGTGCCCGGTCTCGTGATAGGCGACGCGTTTCTTCTCCGCGGGCGTCATCACGTGACTGCGCCGCTCCAGTCCGAGGGTCACGCGATCGATCGCTTCTTCGAGGTCGCGCATCTCGATCTGGTCTGCGCCCCGGCGCGCCGCGAGAAGCGCGGCCTCGTTGACGATGTTGGCGAGATCGGCGCCGACCATTCCGGGAGTCCGTGCGGCGATGACTTTCATCTGCACGTCGCCTGCGAGCTTCAACTGCCGCGCATGGACGTGCAGGATCGCCTCACGTCCGGCGAGGTCCGGCCGGTCGACGACGATCTGCCGGTCGAATCGCCCCGCGCGCAGCAGCGCCGGATCGAGCACCTCGGGTGCGTTCGTTGCGGCCATGATGATGACGCCCTTCGACGAATCGAAGCCGTCCATCTCGGCGAGCAGCTGATTCAGCGTTTGTTCGCGCTCGTCGTTCGACAGGATCGCCCCGCGGCCGGCGATGCGTGCGCGTCCGACGGCGTCGAGCTCGTCGATGAAGACGATGCACGGGGCGTTTTCCTTCGCCTGGGCGAAGAGATCGCGAACGCGGGCGGCGCCGACGCCGACGAACATCTCGACGAACTCCGCCCCCGACATCGAGAAGAACGGCACGCCCGATTCGCCGGCGACGGCCTTCGCGAGCAGCGTTTTGCCGGTTCCCGGCGGTCCGACGAGGAGCACACCTTTCGGCATGCGTCCGCCTAACCGGCCATATTTTGTCGGATCGCGCAGGAAGTCGATGACTTCGACGAGCTCCTCTTTAGCCTCATCGACGCCGGCGACGTCCTGAAACGTGACGTGCTCTTCTTTCGAGCGGTCGTACAACTTCGCACGCGTACGGCCGAACGACATCGCCGGTGTTTTTCTCAGGTGCCGGAATCCGACGATCCAGATCGCGGCGAGCAGCACGAGCGGAAGCCACATCGCGAGAATGTCGCCCCAGCCCTGCCCGGTCGAGATCCGGCCGGAAAAGGCGACGTTGTGCTGTTCGAGATGGGCGATGAGGTCCGATTCGTTGATCGACGGCAGGCGCGACGTGACGATGCGGTCGAATCCGCCGGCAGGCTTCTTCAGATGGCCGACGAGCTCGTGCTCCGCAATGTCGACGTTCGAGAGTTGGCCGCGATCGATCGATGCGAGAAACTCGTTGTACGAAACCGTTCGCTCCGCGACCTGCCCGACGTGATCGACGAGGCGCGCTGCGAACATCGCGATCACGATGAAACCGACGACGTAGACGATCGTCGGAACGTGAAGCCGGTGGCGGGTTCTCTCGGGAGGTGCGTTCGGCATCAATGGAAGATTCGCTCCGCGCGCCGTCGCAGCCAACGACCGCAGTCACAGGTGCGGAGGTCCATCCGTCACGCGGCTTGCGCCCGCGCGTCCTAGCCGGCTGTGCGTTTGTGCCGAAAGCTCGACGCAACAAGGAGATACCATGACCACCGCCACAATTTCTCCACTCGTCGAATCGCTCGAAATCGCTGCGGGAAACGTTCT
>DATIZY010000329.1:0-7581 GCA_035516895.1 Thermoanaerobaculia bacterium
CAAGCTCATCGTCGTTACGTCGAAGGGAAAGGACTCGATCTTCGATCATTTCGACCGGACTGCAGAGCTGGAGCGATCGCTCCTCGAACGGCGCAAATACGATCTGCTCGCCGAGGTCGAGACGGTCTCCAAGATGGTCGACCTCATCGCCGTCCGCCAGAAAGACGCCCTCGGTCTCGGCCATGCGGTGCTCGTTTCGCGCGACGCGGTGGGAAACGAACCGTTCGCGGTTGTGCTGCCGGACGACGTGATCCTCGCCGACGAGCCGTGCCTCATGCAGATGCGGCGCGTGTTCGAAGAGAGCGGACGGCCGGTGGTCGCGCTGATGGAAGTGCCCGCCGCAGAGACGAGCCGCTACGGAATCGTGGCGGGTGAAAACGCGGGCGGGCGGCGGTTTCGCATCACGGACATGGTGGAGAAGCCGGCGGCGAATCCGCCGTCGCATTACGCGATCATCGGCCGCTACATCCTGCCGCCCGAGATTTTCCCGATGCTGCAGAAGACCGGCCGCGGCGCCGGCGGCGAGATTCAGCTGACCGACGCGCTGCGCCAGCTTGTGCAGAAAGGCGATTTCTACGGCTACGTCTTCGAAGGAAAGCGCTATGACGCGGGCGAGAAGATCGGCTACCTCAAGGCGACCGTCGATTACGCGCTGCGCCATCCCGCGCTCTCCGATGAATTCCGCACGTATCTGAAGACGATCCTGGACGATGGAAAAGCGACTGGAGTTGCTCGAGCTGTCCCCCGACGTGCGTCAGCTCGTCGCTGAGTGCGAGGTCAGCGGAAAGCGCACGCGCTTCGAGCGCGACGGCCGGCCGGTCGCCATTCTCGTTTCGTACGACGAATACCTCGCGCTGCGCGAAACGATCGACATCAGCAACAACGCGGATTTGCGGCGGCAGATCGATGCGGCCGAAGAGGATCTGCGGCGGAATGCGCTGCTCCTGCCCGAAGATCTTTTTGAAGGAAGGACGCAGGACGGAGGACAGAGTAATGAGGACTGAGGACTGAGCACTTAGGGACTTAGGACTCAGGACTTAGGACTCAGGACTCAGGACTCAGGCTTAGGAGTTAGGACTTAGAACTTGGGGCTTGGGACTTAGGACTCAGGACCTTAGGACTTAGGGCTTGGGACTTAGGACTTGGGACTTTGGACTTGGGACTTGGGACTTAGGGCTTGGGACTTTGGACTTGGGACTTGGGACTTAGGACTCAGGGCTTGGGACTTGGGACTTGGGACTTAGGGCTTGGGACTTTGGACTTAGAAGTGTGAGGAGTGAGTCGACACCCGCCCAGTCTGAGACGGCGTTTGTTGAACGGGCGCGAAACTCAGTCCTCAGTCCTCGTCCTCGTCCTCAGTCCTCAGTCCTCGTCCTCAGTCCTCAGTCCTCAGTCCTCGTCCTCAGTCCTCGTCACTTGCTATGTGGAACGATCGCCTGAGAATTGCCGAGAGCGTGCTGCCGCAGTGGAGCTCGCTCAGCGATGACGAGCGCGCGGCGGTGCGGAGCGCGCTGGAGAAAATCGACGACGATCCGATCGCCGGCGCGCCGCTGTTCGATCCGCTTCGCGGCTACTGGAGTTTCCCTGTTGACGGGCTGCGCATCGTCTATCGCATCGTTGCCGACGCCCGATTCGTCGTCATCCTGAGCATCAGCCGCCGATGAGCGTTCGATTCATTCTCGCGTCGTCTTCGCCGCGCCGGCGCGAGCTGCTCGCGTCGATTGGGCTCGAGTTTGATGTGATTCCCAGCCACATTCCCGAGGAACGGCGGGAGGGAGAAGCGCCGGAAGAGTACGTGGCGCGGTTGTCGCGCGAGAAAGCGCACGCGATCTCGATGAAGCATTCGGAACGGTGGGTGATCGCCGCCGACACGACGGTGGCGCTCGACGATGTCGTGCTGGAGAAGCCCCTCGATGCGAATGACGCGAAGCGAATGCTCGCGGCGATCGCCGGAAAAACGCACGTGGTCTACACCGGTGTGACGCTCACGCGCGCGGAGCCGCATCACATCGACACGCACGTGGCCACGTCCGAGGTGCGGATGCTGCCGCTGACGGCGCGTGACATCGAGTGGTACGTCGCCACGGGCGAGCCGCTCGACAAAGCCGGAGCCTACGCGGCGCAGGGACGCGGCGGCATGTTCATCGACTCGATCCACGGCAGCTATACCAACGTCGTTGGATTGCCGCTTGCTTCGCTGTTCCAGATGCTTCGCAAGGCGGGCATCGACCCGCTCTACAATCGTCAGATGGGGTCAGACCTTAAATCTTAAATTTCCTACGACGCGTAGAGATGCAGAGGCAATCGTTGGCCCACGCATCGTAGAAAATTTAAGATTTAAGGTCTGACCCCACGGGAGTGCGCTGATGTCCTCTGCTGCGAAAGTCGGCATCTTCATGCTGGTGATCCTCGCGATCCTCGGCTACTTCATTCTGAAGATCCAACGAATCTCGGTCGGCGGCGGGCCGACAAAGAAGGTCACCGCAATATTCGACTCCGTCGCCGGCCTCGACAAGAAATCGAAGGTGCGCATCGCCGGCGTCGAAGTCGGTGACGTGACCAACATCCGGCTGCGCCCCGATGGCAAGGCCGAAGTGACGATGGAGATCGACCGCAGCGTCGAGCTGCATCGCGGCGCATTCGCCCGCGTCGTCAACATGGGACTGTTAGGCGAGAAATACGTCGAGCTCGTGCCGGGAGCGGTCAACGAGCCCGCGATGCCGGAGCAGCAGGCGCTGCAAGGGCAGGTGCCCACGTCGCTCGACGAAGTGACGGGCCAGATCTCGGCAATCGCAACCGATGTGAAGGCGATCACCGCGTCGCTGCGCGCGACGATGGCCGGCCCCGAGGGGCAGCAGCGGATGCAGGACATCGTGGAGAACATTCGCCAGATCACCGCGCAGGTGCGCGAGCTCGTCGCCGCGAACCGCACCAACATCGATGCGACGCTCGGCAACGCGCGCGAAATCACCGCGGAGCTGCGGACTGAAATCCCGAAGCTCGCCCAATCGATCGACCAGGTGGCGAACACGCTCAGCGGCACCGTCGGCGAGAACCGCCAGGACCTTCACGAGGTCGTCGACAATCTTCGCAAACTGTCCGGCGACATGCGCACGACGGTCGACAACCTCAACGCGATCACCGGTCAGGTCCGCAGCGGCGAGGGCACCGTCGGCAAGCTGCTCTACAGCGAAGAAGCGCATCAGCGGCTGACGTCCGCGCTCTCGGCCGTGGAGAGCGGCGTGAACGAGCTCCGCACGACGTTAGGCCGCGCCAATCGCATCAGCCTCGACCTCGGCATGAAGGCCGAGTATCAGGCCGGCGGCGAGACGAATCAGGGCGAAGTCGGGAATCCCGTCGGCGGCCACACGCGCGCCGCCGTGATGGCCCGGATCATTCCCAATCCGGAGCGCAATCGCTTCTACAACATCGAGCTCGCCGACGATCCGCGGGGCAAGCGCGTCGACAAGAGCGATCAGTTCACGCTCACCGATCCGAACACCGGACAGAGCCAGACCGTTGTCGTCGACGAGACCCGCTTCGAGCGCGGCTTCCGCGTCTCCGCGCAGGCCGGGTGGAATCTGCAGCCGCTCTCGCTGCGCATCGGTCTCTTTGATTCGACGGGCGGCGCCGGGCTCGATTACCAGTACAACAACCGGCTGCGATTCACCGGCGAGATGTACGACTTTAGCCGCCGCTACGATCCGAATCCGCATCTGCGCCTCTACGGCGAATACATTTTCCGCCACGAGAAGCCGAACACGCCGCAGCTGTTCCTCACGAGCGGCGTCGACAACGTCTTCAACAAGACCGCGTTCACCTTCGGCGGCGGCATCCGCTGGCGCGACGACGATCTGAAGTATCTGCTCGGAAGCGTGCCGCTGCCGCGATGATCCGCGTCGTCCTGATCTTCGGCGGTTTGAGCGCGGAACACGAGGTCTCGATTTTGTCGGCGCGGTCGGTCACCGCGGCCGCCTCGAAGCAGAAGATCGAGATCATTCCGCTCTGCATGGCGCGCGATGGCCGTTTCGTCTCGCCCGCGCGCAGCGCGCGCGTTCTCGACGGCAGCGAGCGCGCGGAGAACGGCGACGAATCGTTTTCGCTCGAGACGTGGCTGCAGTCCCAGAAACCAAACATCGCGTTTCCGCTGATTCACGGCACGGGCGGCGAGGACGGGTCGCTGCAGGGCTACCTCGAGACGATCGGCATCCCGTATGTCGGCAGCGGCGTCGCGGCCTCGGCGATCGGAATGGACAAGGCGTTCATGAAGCATGCGTTCGCCGCGGCGAAGCTGCCGATTCCCGATTTCGTTCAGGTTCTCGAGCGCGAATGGCGCAGCGAACGCGAGCGCATCGTGCGCGCCGTCAACAACGCGCTGCGGCTGCCGTACTTCGTCAAGCCGGCGAACAGCGGCTCGTCGGTCGGCGTCACGAAA
The DNA here is from genome assembly GCA_035516895.1 of Thermoanaerobaculia bacterium. GTDB lineage: Bacteria > Acidobacteriota > Thermoanaerobaculia > Gp7-AA8 > Gp7-AA8 > Gp7-AA10. Next base: position 4,436 of record DATIZY010000329.1, read on the forward strand.
GTCAAAAGCGACGACGCACTTCCCCCCGCCGTCGAGAAAGCATTTCGCTTCGACGAGAAGGTCCTCGTCGAACGCGGCATCGATGCGCGCGAGATCGAAGTCTCCGTCCTCGGCAACGATTCGCCCGAAGCGTCGGTGCCCGGCGAAGTCGTCGCCGGCCGCGAGTTCTACGACTATGAAGACAAGTACATCGAGAACAAGGCGCAGCTGATCATTCCTGCAAAGCTCGCGAAAGACAAAACCGAGGAGGTGAGGCGGCTGGCGGTGACGGCGTTTCGCGCGATCGGCGCCTCCGGCTTTGCACGCGTCGATTTTTTTGTGGAGCGCGGCACCACTCGCGTGCTGGTCAACGAGATCAACACGATACCCGGCTTCACGCAGATCTCGATGTATCCGAAGCTGTGGGAAGCGACGGAGCTGAAGTACCCGCGCCTCATCGAGCGGCTGATCGAGCTCGGCCTGGAGCGATGGAAAGCGCGGGACGCGCGACGGAAAAGCGCCATGCGATGGTTCGAAGAAGTGCGTTCGCTCACGTAAGAGTTGTCAGTTGTCAGTTGTCAGTTGTCAGTGCTCAGTCCTGCCCTCCCAACAAACTGATCAACGCAACGGACAACCGACGGGACCGAAAACGAAAAGCGACAACCGACAAACTGACATCGCCAACTAAAACCCAACAACAGCTAACCGCCAACTGACAACTGACAACTGACAACGATGTTGTGGTCCATCCGCATCCTCACCGCGCGCCTCCGCCCGTTCAACGCGGCGGCGATCGTCAAGCTCGCGATTACCGCGATCATCGTCGCGCTTTTTCTCGTGGGCGATTACGCGCTGTTCCACCGTCTCTTTCGGGAGATCGCGAGAATCGAGGCCGCGACGCCGTTCTTCGCACTCGGCCTGCTCCGCAACGTACTGGCGCTGGCGTTTCTCGTTGCGGTCGTCGTCCTCTTTTCGTCATCGATGACTGCGGCGATCGGGGCGTTCTTCACCGATCTCGATCTCGACACGTTTCACGCGGCGCCGCTGCCGAAATGGCGGATCGTGCTCGCGCGCTGGACCAAGACGCTCGTGCAGAGCGCAACAATCATTTACGTTTTCTTAATACCATTATTTATCGCATTTTCATCCGTGTACTCCGTGCCTCTCTGGTTCTTCCCGGTCGTTCTCATCGATCTGGCGCTCCTGCTGGCGATCCCCGTGACGCTCGGCAGCGCAATGATCGTCATTCTCGTGCGCTACTTTCCCGTGCAGCGCGTGCATCAGATCGTCGCCACGATTGCCATCCTCGTGATGACCGTCGCGATCGTCGCGTTCCGCATGAGCCGTCCCGAGCGCTTCTTCCGCCCGATCGACACGCGCGATCTCTCACGCGCGCTCCAGGCGATCGAGCTGCCCTCGATGGAGCGTTATCCCGGCACGGCGCTCGCCGACACGATGATCGCGATCGCCGGGCGGCAGCACGCGAAGTTGTTTCCGCTCCGGATCGTGGCGCCGTCAATCGCCCTCATCGCCGCGTTTCTGATGATCGCGGCGCCGGTCTACTTCCGGGCATTCGTGCGGGCGCGCGAGAGCCTGGCACCGGTCGCGCTCGGCGCCGGCGGATTCATGCGCATCGTCGACGCATTGTTGCGGCGCTTCGATGCGCCCGCGCGCGCGCTGATCGGGAAAGAGATCCGCACGCTGACGCGAGACGTCGCGCAGTGGTCGCAGCTGTTCCTGATGGCCGCGCTCATGTTCCTGTATCTCTACAACATCCGCATGCTTCCGCTCGGCGGCGATGCGCGCGCGCCGATCATCTCGTATGCGAACCTCGGCATGGCCGGGTTCATCATCGCCGCGATCTGCCTGCGCTTCGCGTATCCGTCGATCTCGTCGGAAGGAAGAGCCTTTTGGATGCTCCAGACGGCGCCCGTCTCGTACCGGCGGCTGCTCGCCGCGAAGGTCGTGGTCTACACGATTCCGCTGACCGCGCTTTCGCTGCTGCTGACGGTGTTCGCAAACGTGATCCTTCACGCGAACGGCGTGGTGTGGCTGTTCACGATGACCGGCGCGGCGATGCTCGCCGCGACGCTCGTGAGCCTCGGCGTCGGCCTCGGCGCGATGTCGCCGAACTTCGCCGCCGAGAATCCGCTGCAGGTCGGCCTCTCGCTCGGCGGATTCGCGTACATGGCCGCGGCGCTCGCCTACATCGGCGCGATCATGTTCCTGATGGCCCGCCCCGTCGTCCAGTACATCTTCTGGCACGTCTTCGACATCGAGTACGACAGCGCCTTCGTTTTCATCGCTCCGATTGCCGGGGCGATCGCGCTTTCCGCCGCGCTCGTCATCGTGCCGCTTGCCGCAGCAGAAAAACGGTTAGAATCCGCGAATCGGTAGTCCGCAAGACGTCCTAGACAAGGAGACGCAATGAGCGAAACGCCTCACGTGCCACCGCCGCCTCCCCCGCGCCCTCCCGGCGGCAGTTACACACCTCCACCGCCGGCAACGCCGCCGGCAGGAACCCCGGGAACCCCGCCGAGCAGCAGCGACCGCACGATTTTTCTCGTCCTCGCGTACCTCGGAATCCTCTGCCTGATTCCGCTGCTGGCAAAGAAAGACGATCCCGAAGTGCAGTGGCACGCGAAGAACGGCCTCGCGCTGTTCATCGCCGAGCTGATCTGGGTCGCGATCCGCATCGCGCTCATCTTCATCCATGTTCCCTTCCTCGGCTGCGGCATGGCGGCGGTCGGATGCATCGTCTGGATCGGCTTCCTGGTGCTGTCGATCATGGGCATCATCAAAGCCGTCAACGGGCAGCGATTCCGCATCCCGATCATCACCGACATGGCCGAGAAGATGTAGAGGAGACACGACAGATGACATCGTCCACACCGACCCCTCCCCCTTCGACACCCGCCGGCGGCGGGGAGCTGATCTATCCGCAGCAGCCGCCGAAGGACCCCGTGCTGATCCTCGTGCTCAACCTGCTGTTGTTAGGCGGCGTCGGCTACTTCCTCATCGGACAGAAGATGAAGGGGATCATCGCGATCGTGCTCTGGGCCCTCGGCCTCTTCACGTGCGGAATCGGATCGGGGATCGTGGCGATCGTCGGCGCGATCGACGGCTGGATGCAGGCACAGCAGCTCCAGCAGGGACATCCCGTCGCG
>DATIZY010000330.1:0-42150 GCA_035516895.1 Thermoanaerobaculia bacterium
ACCGAGCCGGGGCTCACGCAGTTGACCCGGATCGCGTGCTCCTTGAGATCCACGGCGAGGGATTCGGTGAACGAGATCAGCGCCGCCTTGCTGGCGCAGTATGCCGAAAAGCCGGGAAACTTCTCCGGACCGATCACGCCACTGATCGAGGCGACGTTGACGATCGCGCCGCGACGCCGTGCGATCATGCTCTTCACCGCGCGGCGCGTGGTGAGAAACGCGCCGCGGACGTTGACCGCGAAGACACGGTCCCAATCGCGATCGCTCATCCTGTCGATGCGCTTGCTGACGTACGTGCCGGCGTCGTTGACGAGAATGTCGCAGCGGCCGAACCGCGACTCGGTCGCCGCAAACAGCCGCTCGACCGACTTCGGATCGCTCACGTCGCCGGCGACGGCGAGCATGCGGTCGCCCCACTTTTTTGCGAGCGCCTTCAACTTGCCCGCCGAACGCGCGAACACCGCGACGCGCGCGCCCCGCTCCACGAACAGCTCCGCGGTAGCGCGTCCGATTCCGCTCGACGCGCCGGTGACGATCGCCACCCGGTTTTCGAATTCTTGGGCAGGCATATAATTCGCGCCGCGCAGGCTATCCCAAAATCTGTACAGCGAGGAGAGAGCAATGAATCCCGACGTGAACAACTGGCTGCAACTCATCTTCCGATGGGCGCACGTCATTGCCGGAATCACCTGGATCGGTCATCTCTACTTCTTCAATTGGGTCAACGGGCCATTTCAGGGAAAGATCGACGCGGCGACGAAGAAGACGGTCAACCCCGAGCTTCTGCCGCGCGCCCTCTACTGGTTCCGCTGGGGCGCCGCGTGGACGTGGATCTTCGGCATCCTGCTCGCCGGGCTCGTTTATTACCAGACGAAGGAAGTCTTGTTCGTTCCCGAGCAGGTGGGCAATCCGTGGCTCTGGTTCATCATTCTGCTGGTGGTCGCTGCCGTCGGATTCGTGATCTACAACGCGATCATGAAAGCGATCGCGAACAAGGTCGTCGCCGCGATCATCTGCATGATCCTTTTCGCCGGCGTCTACTTCTTCTTCGAGTTCGTCGGCCACTACAGCGGCCGCGCGCTCTACATTCACGCAGGAATGATTTTCGGGACGATGATGGCGCTCAACGTCTGGATGGTGATCTGGCCGGCGCAGAAGCGCATCATCACCGCGCTGAAAAATGGAACGGCCGCCGACGCGGCGGAAGTCGCGCGCGCCGGGTTGCGCTCGCGCCACAACACGTACATGTCGGTGCCGCTCGTGTTCACGATGATCAGCAACCACTATCCGACGGTGTACGGCGCCGATCCGGCGGTCCGCGACTGCATTCTGGCCGGCGTCATCATCGTCGGCTTTCTGTTCGTGCGCTGGACGTATTCGAAAGCGCCGAAGGTGCCGGGAATGTAGAGAGGCGCTGCGCGCCGTTGCCGGTTTGTCGGTTGTCAGTCGTCAGCGTGGATTCCGACAACTGAACACTGACAACCGACAACGTCGCAGCGCGAAGCGATGCGACTCCTCCAGATCGACGCGTTCACCGATCAGCCGTTCCTCGGCAATCCGGCGGCGGTCTGTCTTCTCGATCGCGAGCGCGACGCGGCGTGGATGCAGAACGTCGGCGCGGAGATGAACCTCTCCGAAACGGCGTTCCTGCTTCCGCGTGCCGATGGCTGGTCCCTGCGCTGGTTCACACCGGCCGTCGAGGTCGATCTCTGCGGCCACGCTACACTCGCCAGCGCGCACGCGCTGTGGGAGGAGAACCTTCTTTCGCCGGATGAGACCGCGCGATTTCACACGCGCAGCGGCCTGCTCGCCGCGTCGAAGAACGACGGCTGGATCGAGCTCGATTTCCCGGCGACGCGCGAGAGGAAGTCCGACGCGCCGCCCGACCTGCTCGAGTCGCTCGGCGTCCAATCGCCACGCTACGTCGGGAGGAACAAGTTCGACTACATCATCGAGCTCGCATCCGAAGACGAGGTGCGAGCGCTGAAGCCGAATCATTCGATGCTGCGGACGATCCCGGTGCGCGGCGTGATCGTCACGAGCCGCGCGTCCCACGGCAACTACGACTTCGTCTCCCGCTTTTTCGCGCCGGGAGCGGGCGTCGACGAAGATCCGGTGACCGGCTCCGCGCACTGCTGTCTCACCCCGTACTGGTCCGAGCGCCTCGGCAAGACGGAATTCGTCGCGCATCAGGCGTCCGCCCGCGGCGGAACGCTGCGCGTGCGGCTCGCCGGCGAACGCGTGAAACTCGCCGGCCGCGCCGTGACGGTCTTTCGCGGCGACCTGGCTGTCTGACGTGCTCCACATTCATCGCGCAATCGACATCGCGATCGTGCGCGAGCTGTTTCTCGAATACGCGCGCTCGCTCGGCGTCGACCTCGATTTTCAGGATTTCGATCGCGAAGTGGCGACGCTGCCCGGCGACTACGATCCGATCCTCGTCGCGCACTGGAACAGCGAGGTTGCCGGCTGCGTGGCGCTGCACCCGATGGATCGCGCAATCTGCGAAATGAAGCGTCTCTTCGTGCGACCCGAGTATCGCGGTCATGCGATCGGACGAGCGCTCGCGGAGCGCATCATCGCGGTCGCGCGCGAACGGGGCTTCACGAAGATGCGCCTCGACACGCTGCCGATGATGGGCGGCGCGCAGCAGCTTTACCGCTCGCTTGGATTTGTCGAGATTTCGCCGTACCGTTTCAATCCCATCGAAGGATCGAAATTCATGGAGCTGGATTTGAGATCGTGACCTGTCGGTTGGACACACCACGGACATGAACATCCGCGAAACCCTGGAGAAGATCGAGTACGACACGCTCGTACCGCGCGCGGCGAAGAGCGCGGAGACGCGTGGCCGCGATCGCGCCGAGCCGGAGGACGATCTGCGGCCGTCGTATCAGCACGACCGCGATCGCATCATCCACTGCAAAGCGTTTCGCCGCCTCAAGCACAAAACGCAGGTTTTTCTCGCGCCGGAAGGCGACCACTATCGCACGCGGCTCACGCACGTGCTCGAGGTCACGCAGATCGGCCGGACGATCGCGAAATCGCTCCGCCTCAACGAAGTCCTCACCGAAGCCATCGGCCTCGGCCACGACCTGGGCCACTCCGCATTCGGACACGCCGGAGAAGCGGCGCTGAACAAGCTGGTGAAAGGCGGGTTCGATCACTACCGGCAATCGGTGCGCGTGGTCGAGGTGCTGGAGAACGACGGACGCGGGCTGAACCTCACGGTCGAAGTTCGCGACGGAATCCTCAAGCACTCGAAAGGCGAGAAGGGCGAGCTGCTGCGGTCGCGGCCGAAGTCGCGCGCGCTGACGCTCGAGGGCGACGTCGTGCGCATCTCCGACATCATCGCGTACGTCAACCACGACATCGACGACGGCATCCGCGCGGGACTTCTGCGCGAGAACGACATCCCGAGCGACATCCGCAAGACGTTAGGGCGGACCGGAAGTCAGCGCATCGATCGCATGGTGCGCGACGTCATCGCCGAGACGCTCGCCTGCGATTACGAAGCGATCCGAATGTCCGCTGAAGTGCTCGAGGCGCTCGAAGAGCTGCGGGCGTTCATGTTCGGCAATCTCTATCTGACGCCGGCCGTGCGCAGCGAATTCGAGAAAGCACAGCGCGTTCTGGCCACGCTCTTCGAATACGTCACGGCGCATCCGCAGGAATTCTTCGCCGAAGCTTCGCTGCACAGCGATCCGGTGGAGCGGCTGGCGATCGATTTCATTGCCGGCATGACCGACCGCTATGCCATCAACTTGTACGAGCGCTTGTTTGTGCCGAAGGCGAGAGTGTGATGGGGAACGATGAGTGATGAACGATGAACGGCATCGTGTTGGCGACTTCGGGCGGGATCGCGAACGAGGAACGACGAATTCCGTCGTCCCTCGCTCATCGTTCATCGTTCGTTACGGTTATTTCCGGCCGCTTTTCCCCTTGCGCGCGGAGTTCACGGCTTCGCGCAGGTCTTTGCCGGCTTTGAAGCGAACGTTCTTCGAAGCAGGAATGGTGATCGTCTCGTTCGTCCGCGGGTTGCGCCCCTGACGCGCTTTTCGCTGCGACACGCTGAAGCTGCCCAGCCCCGGCACCGCGCAGCGCTCTCCGCGCTGACACGATTCGGAGATGTAGTTCACGAACGCATCAAACGCGGCGCCGGCTTCCTTTTTTGAAATCCCAGCCTGATCGGCGATCGCATTGATGACGTCGGCCTTTCCTGCCATAAGAAACGTCCTCCATTTCGGTGCGAAGAGTGCAAATGTTTCGCGGGTTCGGGCGACAATCTAGGTGATGGATGTAGGTTTGTCAACGGCCTTTTCGTCGTCGTCGCGCGCGTTTTTTTCGAATCCATTCACGCGCAGTTCGCGAAGGGAATCGAGATATCCGCGAACGACGGATACCACCTGCGCGTGGCTCCACGTGAACGGCGAGACCGACAGCGGCGATCCCGAAAAAGGATGAATTTGTTCCGGCAGCACGAGCGAGGGACGCGCTTTCGATCGCACCCAGCGCACCAGATCGAGAGCCGACTGCAGCTCGGCCACTGACGTCGCGCGCGCGATCGCGTGTTCTGCAAGCCAGAGCGTGCAGATGATCCAGGGATTTCCTGGAACGGGTGTCGCCGCCTCCGCAACGCGCTGATACGAATCGTTCTCGTACCGTGCGACCCCGCCGACCTCGCTCTGCACCCACAACCGGTCGCGGATCGCGCGCATCGTCCCTTCGACCATCGCGCTCTCCGCCGGGAAGGCGCCGAGGAAGAAGGTGGCGAACGCCGAGGCGTCGATGGTGCGATCGAGCGCCAGCGCTCCGTCCTGCAGCGTCAGCCCGCGCGCGAACCGCGCCTCGTCTTCGAGCCAGAGATGTTCGACCATCGCGTCGCGAATCTCCGCTGCGACCGCGAGGCATTGCGCCCGCCGCTCCTGATCGTTGAACAGATTCGCGAGATCGGCCGCGGCGTTCATCGCCGCGCAGACCGCGGCACACGTGAAGGTGAACACGCCGAGCCGCTCCTCCCAGATGTCGAAGCTCGGCAGCGGCAGACGGGTCTTCGGATCGCGAAACGAGATCATGAAGTCGATCGGCTGCACGACGAGCCGCTTGTACACCGAGCGGACGAAATCGAGATCGCGATTGCGGTCGTAATGCCGCGCCAGCAGCCAGACGACGAGCGCCGTTTCGTCTTCCTGGACCGGCAGCTGCTTGCGGCCGTCGCGCAGCCACGCGTTCCACGACGGCGCCAGCGAGCCGTCGGGCGTGTACTTGTGAAGGAAGTAGCCGTTGTTGCTGATCGTGTCGTTCGAAAACGAGAGGAACCGGCGCGCGACTTCGGGAAAACCGGCCCGATCGACCGCGTCGGACACGAACGCGGCGTCGCGCGGCCAGACGTACGAGTAGTGATCGTTGTGACCCCACTCGATGTCCGAGTCGCATGCCGCGACGATGCCGCCGTCGCGATCGCAATGCGTGCGGATCACGAGAATCGACCGGCGATAGAGCTCGATGACCTCCTCGGGCAGATCTCGAAAATCTTCGCTGCCCTTGTTGACCCACGTGTACCAGAGCGACGCCGTGCGCGCGATGACGCGCGGAGCGGTCTCGGCGATGAGCCTCGCGTCGAGCTCACGGACGTCGCCGTAGCGCACTCCGGCGCAAATCCAGTAGAACGCCGTCGCGCTTCCGTGCGGCTCGACGTTCAGAGCGATGCCGATCGTCGAGTCCACCGCGCCCTGCTGAATCGCATTCATCGACAGCTGGCCGTCCTCGGCATCGCGCCACGTGCCCTCGTTGCCGGCAATGCCGCTTCGGCCGCACGCGTACTCCTCGATTCCCGCGCCGGCATCGGTCGCCGTGTTGATCAGCAGGTAGCGCTTCGCTTTGTAGTGAATGATCGCCCGCGGATCGGGATCGAAGTACGCCGTGTCGCTGTGCGCGTTGCCGTAGAGATCGAAATCGTGGTGGAAGTAGAGCTTGATCGTCCGCGCGTCTTCGCGGAGATTGCGGACGACGATCTTGCGGACGTACAAGTTCGCATCGGCATCAACAACGTCGTAGCAGCGCAGACGGATCCCAAGCGAATCGTTCGTGCAGGTGACGTCGGTGACGAGCGTCTCGCGGAGATAACTCAGCGTGCGCTTCCACGCGTCGCTCTCGACCCACGACATCGTTCCGTCCGCCCACACGCCGAAGCGCGACGGCGCGCCGGCATGATTCTCCTGACCGACGTGCGGAAAGTAGAGGTCGGCGAGACGGTACTGCGAATCGAAGGCGACAACGAGCGAGCCGTTGCCGATGATGAGATCTCGGGGCATTCAGTTCCTGACAGAGACACCGAGAACACCAGACTCGGTGATCTCTGTGCCTCTGTGGCGAATCTATCGTACCTGCAACACAAAAGCCGTGAAGCCGTCCGCACCGGACTCCGGAGTCAGCCGGAGCACGCCATCCTGCACCCACTTCGCGACTTCTGCATTTGCAAACTCTGCAACATCATCGCGATCGGAACCGGCGACGACGTCGTCGTTTTCCTCCGGCTCGAGCGAGCACGTTGAATATATGACATATTTTGATGCATATTTAACCGCCGCGGCGAGAAGCTCGCGCTGAAGAATGGCGAAGCGCGCGAAGTCCGCTTCGCGCAATCGCCACTTGATCTCCGGATTTTTTCGAATGATGCCCGTCGCGCTGCACGGCGCGTCGAGCAGCACCGTCTCGAATTTTCTTCGGAACGGCGGCTGGCGTCCGTCGCTGATCACGATCCTTCGCGAGCGGCCGGCCAGCGGACGGATGCGCGCGATCGAAATGTCGTTGCTGACCACGTTCGCGCCGCGCGCCGTCATCACGATCGTCTTCCCGCCGGGCGCGGCGGCGAGATCGAGGATGTCGTTCGAAGTCGCGGCCGCGATGTCGGCGATCACGCCACTGCCTTCATCGAGCGCGTACCCTTCGACGTTCGCGCTCGATCCGCTGAGTTTGAAAATCCCCGGCACGAGCATCGACGGCAGCGCGCCCGCCGGCGGACGCGACGTGAATACATCCGGATACGACAGCTCCTGATTCGCCTCGGCGATTTTCGCTGCGCGCTCCGCGCCGAACCCGCGCGTCCACCGGTCGAGCAGCCACTTGGGATGCGCGGTGCGCGTGGCGAGGTCGGCGGCGAAGGCGTGGAGATCTGTTTGGGTCGCGCTGCGCAGGATCGCGTTGACGAATCCGCGCGCGCGCTTCGCGTAACGGCCGGCGAGATCCACCGTCTCCGAGACGGCCGCGTACGGCGCGACGTCCATGAACATCAGCTGATAAATGCCGATGCGCAGAATGTCGACGACGTTCGCATCGAGTTTGCCGAGGCGGCGCGACGCGAGCTTCTCGATCGCATCATCGAGCCGCGATCTCCAGCGGAGGATGCCGAGGACGAGGGTGCGAACGAAGCCGGTTTCGTCCTGCAGCACAATCGACGCGTACGCCGACTCGCGCTCGATGCGCTGCAGAAGCTGAAAGGCGCGCTCGCGCTCGGTCATCAAACTCCATCCCGAGCGCAGCGAAGGATCTCCGCGCCGCGAATCCGCGGCCGACAACGCCCGTCGCGGTCGCACCCTCGATCCTTCGGCTTCGCTGCGCTCCGCTTCAAGATAAACTCAGCCCCACCCGCCATCCCGCGCCGTGCGCGAAATCGGAGGCGCGCTGCCGCGACTTTCCCGCGCGCTGCAGCACGATGAGATCGAGCGCGCCGTCGCCGGTCGCGATGCGCACCGAGCGATTGTCGATCGCGAGGATCTCGCCGGGCGCACCCGATCCGCTCGCCGGCGCGATGTCGACGAGCTTCATGTCGCCGCGAAAGACTCCGGGCCACGGATCGAACGCGCGGAACTTGTCGTAGATCGTTTTCGCCGCATCGCTCCAGCGGATCTCGCCTTCCGACTTCTCGATCTTCGGCGCGAACGTCGCGCGCGCGTGGTCCTGCGGCGTTTCGCGCATGTCGCCGCCTAACGTGCGCAGAAGGAGACCGGCGCCGAGCTTCGCCAGACGATTCGCGAGGGACGGCGCGTGTTCGCCGGCTCCGATCGGCGTCGTCTCGATCGCGAGGACGGGCCCATGATCGAGCTCCGCGTCGATGCGCATGATCGTCACGCCCGTCTCTGGTTCGCCGTGCTCGATCGCGCGCTGAATCGGAGCCGCGCCGCGATACTTCGGCAGCAGCGACGCGTGCACGTTGTAAAAAGGCGCGATGCGCAGCAGATCGGGCGGAAGAATCTTTCCGTACGCGACGACGATGCCGATCTCCGGCTGGAGCGCCGCGATCTGTGGCAACGCCTCGCGGATCTTCTGCGGCTGCGCGAGCGGCAGGCCATGCATGTGCGCGTAGCGCGCGACGGGAGGCGATTGCAGCTGCAGCCCGCGCCCGGCGCGCTTGTCCGGCTGCGCGACGACGAGAGCGATCTCATGTCTGCGCGCGAGCGCGTCGAGCGCGGGAACGGCGAAATCGGGCGTGCCGAGGAAGACAACTCGCAAGGCTGTGAATCATAGAGTTGTCTGTTCTCTGTTGTCTGTTCTCTGTTGTCTGTTGTCCAGCCCAGGAACCCGTAAAAACAGAGAACAGACAACAGACAACGCACGACACGCGTAGCGGGTCGCGCTAAGGAGGCTTCAGCGCGTCGCGCTGACGGGCGGCGTGTCGGGCGCCGTCACCGTCGGAGGCGACGGCGGGGGCGACTGCGTGCGCGCGTTCGGCCCTTCGACGCCTTTGCTCGGCTCCGGCGCCGCGGGCTTCATCCCGTTGACGGCCGGCGATTGCGCTGAGCTCGTCACCGGATGTGTCATCGCCGGCGGCGCGTTCTGGTAATCGCGGGGCGGCGCTTGTCGTCCGCAGGCGAGCATCGCAAAGGCAATCACGGCGAGTGAGATGCGCATCGATATGGATGAGTTCAATGGACGTGCCATAGAATCACCCATCATGCGAAAGCTCATCGTCGCCGCCGCTCTCCTCGCCGCTGCAAATCTTTCCGCACAGATCGCCGCCGGCGATGCAGAGTGGGCGCTGCGGGCCGAAGGACACGAGGGCGGCCACGCCAAGGCGGCGCACGTCGACGCCGCGATTGCCGCGTATGAAAAAGCGGTCGCCGCGAATCCGAACGACGTCGAAGCGCGGTGGAAACTCCTCCGCACGATCCGTTTCAAAGGCGCGTACGTCGCGACCACCAACGACGAGAAGAAGCAGATCTACGCAAAGGCAAAAACCGAGGGCGAGGCCGCTCTCGCGCTCATCGGCCGGTTGCTCGCGCCGAAAGGCGTGCAGTCGATCTCGAAGGCGCCCGAGCGGGAAGTCGCCGAAGCGGCAAAGACGGTCCCCGGCGCCGACGAGGTGTTTCTCTGGGACGCGATCAACTGGGGCGAGTGGGCGCTCGCGTACGGCAAGCTCGCCGCGGTACGCGAAGGGGCGGCCGATCGCATCCGCCGCGAGGCGACGATCGCTTACCTCATCGATCCGAGGCTCGAGGGCGGCTCGCCGCCGCGCGTGTTAGGCCGCCTGCACGATCAAACGCCGCACGTCATCTTCATCACCGGCTGGGTCTCGGAAAAAGAGGCGCTGCGCTTTCTGAACGAGTCGCTGAAGATCGATCCGGCGAACAAGATCACGCGCGTCTTTCTGGCCGAAGCGATGGTAAACAACGACTCCGACACCAGGCCGCAGGCGATTCAAATGCTGCGCGAGATTCTGAATACGCCGAACGATCCGAATTACGAGGTCGAGCAGGCGCAGGCGGTCGACGACGCGCGTGCGCTGCTCAAGAAGTGGGGCGCGTGATTTTCGCTCATCCGCCGCTTCGCGGTACCTTTTCCCCAGGGAGAAGATGCGTGAGCGCGGCGACGAAATCGCTTCCCGCGAAGGTCTCCACATTCTGAAACCTCAAGCCGTGTGCGCCTTCGGATTCGAGCGTTAGGCGCACTTTCTTGAGCGTCGGCACCGAGCCGCCGAGCTGTTTCCACGCTGCCTCCTTCGCGCTCCAGAAGTGCAGCATCGGATGCGCGATCGTGCAGCGCTGCATCACTTCAGTCTCCGCGTCGATGAGGAAAAGATGCGCGGCGGATTCGCGGATCTCGCGCATCATCTCGACGTCGATTCCGATCGGACGATCGCCGATCGCCGCCGCACCGTACATGCCCGAATGCGAGTACGACACGAACGTGCCCGCCGCGCCGCGGCGCCGCAGCTCCTTTTCCGCGATGCGGCTCAGCATCCATTCGAGCCGCCGCTTCGCCCTCGGAAATTCAGGAATCGAGTCAAACCACCGCTCGGGATCGGCGACATCGCTCACGATCATCGCCCGGCCGCGCCAGGTCTCCGGAAGTGCCGCGATGTTCATTGCACCGGCACGGCGGCGAGAAATTGCGAATCGCCGTTCGCATCGACGATCGATGCAAACGCGACCGCCGCGCCACTGTCCACCGTCACGCGCACGGTCATCGTTTCGTCGATCGAAACTCCGAGCGCCTTTTCCGCATCCTCCAGCGACCACAACTCATCCTCGGTCAGCACCCGTTGGATCATGCCGCCGACGCGCTGTCCGCTGCGCGCGTGCACAGTCAGGCGGAAGGACGCCGGCGTCTCGCCGATGTTGACGAGACCGAGGTTCACGCGGCGCTCCGAGCCGGAGGGAATGGCGGAGAGGATGAGCTCCTTCGCCGCGTCGCGCATGGACATCGGTGCGATGACCGACGCGCGCGCGTTGTGCGCGGCGTCGTACGTCTTCACGCGCGCGACGGGCGGCACCCCGCGATACTCGATCCAGATCGCCCCGCGGCCCTCGGGCGCGCGAAACAGGGTCCGCGTCACATCTTCCCAGCGGATGCTCTGGCCCGCGCCGAGAGTGACGTAGCGATCGGCATCGAAATCGCCGGAGACATAGCGGACCGCGAGCGAGACGCGCTCGCTGAACGGGTTGTGCAGCATGAGGTCCGATTTCCAGTACGTGCCGTTCGCGCCGGGCAGGCTGCCGACCGACGGGAATACGAGCCGCGCGCGCTCGCCGAGGACGCCGAGCTCTTTGAGCGACGGCAGGCGGATCTGCCGCATGTAGCCGTCGAGATTCAACCGCGCGGGCGCGGCGCGGTTGCGCGTCCAGATCTCGACGCCCCACGTCGTCGCGGCGAAACTGTAGTAATCGTTGATATAGGCGGCGACGGCCTGCGCGCGGATCGAATTGTCGATGCCGTCGAAAACGTCGTACTCCTCCGGCGATTTGCGGATCACGATCGGCGGCCTCGCGCGGTCGAGCGCCAGAATCGTCTCGCGCTGAAACTCGGGCGGCGAGAGGATCGGCACCTGGTAGAAGCGCGTCGGATTCGGGCGATCGCAGAAGAAATAGAACGCAGGCTGATTGGAGAAATCGAAAATCGGCGCGCCACGCGGGCTGAGGTCGGTCACGAAGTAGCGGACCTGATCGATCCGATGGCGGATCACGGCGGCGGCGGGATCGACGAATCCGATTCCGCTGACGCGGCCGAGATAGTGGATGGTGTCGTCCAAGCGTCCGTTGGCGATGTCGGGCACCCACAGCACCACGAAAAGAAACGGGATCAGCACGATGGTGGCAATCGTTCCGGCGGCGCGCCAGAAGTAAACGAGCAGGATGAGAATCATGGGCCCGATCAGAAACGCCGAAAAGTATTGATGAGGAAAATCCGCGCGGCCCAACGCGCTGCGCTGCGTCAGAATGGCGAAGGCGGTCAGCGCCAGCAGCGGGATGTGCAGCGACGGGCTCGCAGCCCGTCCGTTCTCATCCTTTCGACGGTCCCGCGAAGCGGCAGCGGCGCTCCACAAGCAAACGAGGGAAATGCCGATCACCAGCGGATTGAGCACGAAGCGGAATTTGTCGGAGAGAAAAAAGTCGGAGATGGTGTGGAGGTTGAGATCGCGGCGAAACGTCGTCGTCAGGTCGGGAAAGGGCAGCGACCACACGGCATCGATGATCCGCGGAATCACCACGAACAATGTCGTGAAAAACGGGCCGAGCGCGCCGCGGACCGCAAGGTAGATCGCAAACGGAAGCGCGCCGATGATCACGCCGGCGACGAACGCAGCGGTGTCGCGCCAGCGGCGGAGGACAAGAAGCGTCAGAATCGAGCCGCCGATCGCGTACAGCCCGATGTCGAGGCTGAAAAAGAGCGCGACCGCGGCGACGATGCCGGCGAGATGAAACAACGCGTGCGTATTGCGGCGGATCGCCACGAGGAGGATCGCCAGCGCGACGACTTCGAACAGCACGCGCTCGTTGTCGGTCGTTGTCAACGCGCCCAACAGCACCGCAAGCGCCGCGAGCGGAATCGAATCGAAGATCGCCATACCGAGGTACCAGAGCGCCGGCGGAGCGAAGGAACCGAGGACCACAGGGCGCATCAAGGCGACATCGAGGTTGCGTCCGAAGAGCCGCATCAGCCACGCGTCGAGCATGCCGTCGTCGAGCAGCCCGTGCAGCACGAAGACATCGCGATACGGCACTTTGCCGCGCAGATAGTCCGACGCCGGGCCGAGCGACTCGCCGCGATGAAAGAGATCGATCCACTGCGTCAGCGATGCCGTCGATGCGTAGCTCGCGCAGTAGAGAAGGATCGGGATGATTGCGTACGCGGTGATGCCGCGGACCGTGCGGGCGTTGACGCGTTCCCGCCCTCGCAACGCGACGAACATCGCCGCGATCGTGACGAAGAAGACGATCGGCATCGCGACCGCGCCCGGAACGAACGCGAGCGCCATCACCGGAAGCACGACGAGCGGCATCGCGGCGATCGCCAGCCGCTGGAAGGCGATCTCCGTCTCCGCGCCGATCGTGAAGGCGGCGACGCGAGCGACGGCCAGCAGCGCGCACCAGAAAATAATCACGATAAACAGTACGAAAACGATTTCCAGAAAGAGCGTCGGAATGTGCGCGATGCGCCGCCCGACCACGATGTAGCGGAAGAGCACCCATGCGAGCGATTCGACGATGATCAGCGCGTGGAACGGCCACATCTCGCGCCGAAGGATGCGGCGGATCCAACGCGTGCGTTCGTGCGCGATCACCGCGGCCGGCGCGAGCTCGGCGATCGCGAGCGGAATCAGGAGAGGCCAGCCCCACTTGAACGTCGTGAGATAGAGAAACGGCGCGAGCAGAAACGGTGCGACGAAGAGGAACGACACGAGCTCGCGCCGGCGGCTCGCGCTACGGAGCCGCTCGAGCTCGCGCGCCCCGATGCGCTCGAGCACGATCGTCGCCGGCGCCACGATCGCGAAAAACAGCAGCGCGGCCGCGTAATCGTGCAGCTTCGACGCGCGCTCGACCGTGATGCGGCCGATCGCCACCGGGGGCGTCGGCGGCAGGTCGCGCAGAAGCAGCGTCAGCGAGAGGAAGAGGCCGATCGCGAATGAGAACGCGGCAATCCAGACGAGACCGCGGATGATTCGGGAGTCGACCGGCTCCCAATCATTCGACTCCCCGGCCCCCGGTTCCCGCTTTATGCCTTCGCCGCGCGGCACTCGTCGAGTATAGCGGCGACGAGCGCGGCAACCGTGGTGCCGGCGCGAGCGAAGCGAAGGATCCTTCGCCGCTTCGCGGCTCAGGAGGACGGTTTGGCGGCCGTCTCCACGATCGCGGCCACCAGCGCGGCCACCGTCGCGTTCTCCGCCTCGATGTCGGGCGTGCGGCCGTGGCGGCGGATCGCTTCGCTCGTCGTCGGCCCGATCGACGCGAGCCTGGCTCCCTCGATGACGTTCGGGTCTGGGAGCACATCGAAGAAATTGCCGACCGTCGATCCGCTGGTGAAGGTGACGACGTCGATGTCGTGCAGATCGGCGGCGGAGGTCGTGACCTTTTTCGTCTCGTACGCGACCGCCAGATCGACTTCGCCGCCGCGCTTGCGCAGCTCCTCGATGAGATCATCGCGTCCCTGCGCCGCGCGAATCACGGCGGTACGCACGCCATGCTGGTCCTCGTCGAGCAGCGGCAACAGCGCCGTGGAGATGAACTTCTGCGGCACGACGTCGGGCTCGATGCCGCGGCGGCGCAAATCAGCGGCCGTCGCTTCGCCAACAGCGGCGATCATCACTCCCGACAGCGAGCGCGCGTCTTTGCCGTGGTGCCGCAGGCGATCGAAAAACGAATCGACGCCGTTCGAGGACGTGAAGATCAGCCATTGATAATCGCCGATGGCGTTGATCACATGATCGAGCGACTCCCACGACGACGGCGGGCCAATCTCGATCATCGGAAACTGCACGACCTCCGCGCCCGCTTCTTCGAGCAGACGCTTGAGCTCGGAGGCCTGCTCGCGGGCGCGGGTGACGACGACGCGTTTGCCGAAGAGCGGCTTCGATTCGAACCAGTTGATCGTCTCGCGCAAGCCGACGACGCCGCCGACGACGATCAGCGCGGGTGTTGGAATGCCGGCCGCGCGCTGCTCGATGGTTTCCAGCGTACCGGTTATGGTGCGCTGCTGCAGCGTCGTCGCTTTCGAGATCACCGCCGCGGGGCGCGACGCCGGAACGCCGTTCTCGCGCAGCTTGCGGACGATGACGGGCAGGTTTGCGATGCCCATCAGAAACACGAGCGTGCCGTGCATCCGCGCGAGCGCGGCCCAATCGATGCCGGTCGTCTCGTCCGCTTCGTGCCCGGTGACGAGCGTAAGCGACGTCGCGTGCGCGCGATGCGTCACCGGAATTCCCGCGTACGCCGGGCCGGCGATCGACGAGGAAATGCCCGGCACGATCTCGAAGTCGACTCCCGCCGCCGCGAGCTCTTCCGCTTCTTCGCCGCCGCGGCCGAACACGAACGGATCGCCGCCTTTCAGACGGACGACGCGTTTGCCTTTCTTCGCTTCTTCGATGAGCAGCCGGTTCGTCTCATCCTGCGGAACGCTATGCGCGCCGGAGCGTTTGCCGACGTAGATGATTTCGGTCTCCTGCGGTACGCGCGCGACGATCTCCGGCGACACGAGCGCGTCGGTCGCGACGACGTCCGCGGTCGCAAGCAGCTCCGCCGCGCGCAGCGTCAGCAACCCGGGATCGCCCGGCCCGGCGCCGACGAGAAACACTTTGCCGCGGGCCGATGGCCGCTGGCCGATGGCCGGGGGCCGCGGGTCGGTTCGCGCTTCGCGGTTCGCAGTTTGCGGTTTGCCGTCGACCGTCATTTTTCGCTTTCCACGGCCAGCGGCGAGCGGTCAACGGCCAACGGCGAACTGCGAACGGCCAGCTCGTTTGCTCCCGCCGCAACGAGCGCTTCGTACACGCTGTCGATCAGCTTCTCCGCGTCCGGGCCGCTCTGTTTGAAGCGAATCGTGCGATCGCCGTCGATCTCGCCGAAAAACGCGCGGATGGTGATCGTTCCGTTCTCGATCGTCGCGTGAACGGCGACGGCGGAGTAGCAATCGAGCAGATCGCCGAATTTCTGGAGCACGCCGCGCTCGCACCGCGCGGCAAGGGCCGTCGGCACGTGATTCAGGGCCGCGGCGATCTCGGCGCCGCGGCCGGCGAGCGTCTCGATCGCGATGATGCCCTGCCCGGCGGCGGGAATCATCTCGTCGATCGAAAAACGTGAAGTGATTTCGCCGTCGCGTCCGAGGCGCGTGAGGCCCGCCGCGGCGAGGATCGCGCCGTCGTACAGCCCGGCGCGGACTTTGTTGATGCGCGTGTCGACGTTGCCGCGGATCTCCTCGATGCGCAGCTTCGGGGAGAGCTGGCGCAACTGCGCGCGGCGGCGCGGCGCGCTCGTGGCGACTTTGGCGCCGTCGGGCATCTCGTGAATCGGAATTCCGTCGAGCTGCACCCATGCGTCGCGCGGATCGGCGCGCTCGAGGAACGCCGCGAGCTCGAATTGCCGCGGCACGATCGACGGGACGTCTTTGAGGCTGTGCACCGCGAGATCGATCTCGCCGCGGCCCATCGCCTCTTCGAGCTCTTTGATGAACACCCCTTTGCCGCCGACCGAGGCGAGCGTGACGTCCTGTCTTTTGTCGCCGGTGGTTTTGATCTTCACGATTTCCGGGCGGAATCCGGCGAGCTTCAACCGGCGCGCGACCTCGTTTGCCTGCCACAGCGCGAGCTGGCTTCCGCGAGTGCCGATGCGAACCGTTGCGCTCATCGCAGCCCGAAGATCTTTCTGATCGTCTCGCGCAGCGATTCGCGCTCGTGCGGCGCGGCTTCCGAATCGCGCAGCCGCAGGATCGGGTAGTGCAGGATCTTGTTGACCATCTGCGTGGTGAGCATCTCGATCGTCTGGCGCTGATCGGCGGTGATCGGCCCGAGTTTGCGAAGGGCCTTCTCGAGCTCCGCGGCTCGAATCGCTTCGAGCCGCTCATGCAGCTCGACGATCGTCGGCACGGCGTCCTGCGCGACGAGGCGCCGGCGGAAGCTTTCCAGCTCGCGCGCCACGATCCCCTCGGCCTGCTCCGCTTTTCCGCGGCGCAGCTCGCGGTTCGAATCGGCGACCTGCTGCAGATCGTCGATGTTGTAGAGGTAGGCGCCGTCGACCTTCGCCACGTCCGGGCTGATGTTGCGGGGAACCGACAGGTCGATGAGAAACAGAGTGCGGTTCTTGCGCGAGCCGAGGGCGCGCTCGACGTGATCGGGTTCGATGACGTAGTGCGGCGCAGCGGTCGAGGCGATCACGATGTCGCACGACGCGAGGTAGGGATCGATGCCCTCGAAGTAAATTGCCTGGCCGTTGAAGCGCGACGCGAGCTGCTGCGCGCGCTCGTGCGAGCGATTGGCGACGAAGATCTGTTTGAGGCCGTTGCCGTTGAGATGCTCGGCGGTGAGCTCGCCCATTTCGCCGGCGCCGAGGAGCAGCGCCTGCAGGCCTTTGAGCTCGCCGAAGATCTTGCGCGCCAGCTCGACGGCGGCGTACGGCACGGAGACCGCGTGCTCGCCGATGCCCGTGTCGGTGCGCACCTTCTTCATCACGCGCATCGTCTCTTCGAAGACGCGCTCGAGAAGCGAGTCGAGCGCGCCGACCGTCTGGGCCGCGACAAACGCGGCGCGCACCTGGCCACCGATCTGCGGCTCGCCGACGACCATCGAGTCGAGGCCGGAGGCAACGCGGAAAAGATGCTTGATGACGTCCTCGTAGCGGAGAACGTAGAGATGTTTTTCGAGCTCGCCGCGGTCCGCGCCGCTGCGATCGCTCAGCCATCCGACGATCGAATCGATGACGTCCTCGTTTTTCGCGGAGACCATCGCTTCGACGCGGTTGCAGGTCGACAGCAGCGCGGCGCCGTCGACGCCGCCGATCGATTTGAGCTCCGCGAGCCGCGGAACGAGCTGCGACTCGTTCGTACTCAGCCGCTCGCGCACGTCGACGGGCGCCGTGCGGTGATTCAGTCCGACCAGAACGAGCGCGTTAGACACGATGGATCCCCAGAATGGCGACGACGATCGCAAGGAATGCGCACGCCGAGATCACGGCGGTGCGACGACCGCGATAGCCGCCGCTGATGTAGGTCTGCAGGAGAACGGCGAAGAGCACCCACGCGACGACGCCGCCGATCTGCTTCGCGCGGAAATCGATCAGCTCCGACGTGGTGCGATACGACCAGAGGATGCCGGTGAGGATGCCGAGCGTGTAGATGCTGAATCCGACCGCGAGCATGCGATAGCTCAGAGTCCGGCAGACGTTGAGGCTCGGGATCCACTCCCACAGCGCGCCGCGATGCTTCGATTTGAGCGAGCGGTCCTGCAATTGCGCCAGCGTGGTGAAGGCGAGGCCCACGAGCAGCGCCGCGACGCCGATGGTCGACAGCGTAATGTGCGTGACGAAGAGGTTCGAGCGCAGCGACGGCGGGAGCTGTGCGAAGGAATCGCGCACGACCGCGGTAATCGCCAGCAGCATCAGCACGAGCGGATACACGAAAAACGCCGCGGCGTGAACGCGATAACGCACGTACAGAATCAGCTCGGCGAGGAAGACCGTCCACGCGACGAACGACGCCGCTTCGGGAAGATTGGTCAGCGGCGGATGTCCGGTTCGGACGCAGATCGATCCGATCCAGATCGTGTGGCTCACCCAGCCGGCGAGCATCAGGGCCATGCCGGTGTGCTGCATCCGCCGCTCGCGCGCGAAGAGCGACAGCAGCGCGACCAGCGTGCCGGCGGCATAAAACGCGAGAGCGGTGTACAGCATCACGTTGGGACTCATGTCGCCAGCTTCTTACAGAAAACGACCTTGTCGTCTTCGATCCGGTAAAAGTCCTTGATTCTCGAGATTTCGTCGTAGCCGCTGCGCTGATAGAACCGGATCGTCGGCGCATAGCTTTCCTTCGACGACGTTTCGATCAGCAGCATGCGACCCCGCTGCCTGCGCACTTCGTTCTCCACGAAACGGAGAAGCACCTGCCCGAAACCCTGCCCCTGCTGCTTCGGATCGACCGCGATCCAGTAGAGATCGAAGACTCCGTCCGCGAGCGGCGTCGCGCCGTAGCAGACGTAGCCCTGCACCGTTCTGCGGGGACCGCTGTCGGGTTCCTCGAGCACGTAGACAAGGTACTCGCCGCGCTCGGGATGGTCGAGCGAGGCGTCCACCAGCTCCATCGCGCACCTCACCTCTTCGGCTGTGAAGCGAGCGGTGGCAACGAGAATCTCGTGGATTCGATCGCGATCGCTGCGTTCTGCGGGACGGATCTTCATCGGCTGCGACGTGCGCAGCCCGCAATGATAAGGTCGCGGAGGAGGTCTGAAAATAACTTTCCGTCAGCATCGAGCGCTTTTCTAAAACCGCTGCCGGAGCATAGGTCGGGGTTCGGATTGATATCGACTATGTAAATCACACCCGTTTGTGACGACTGTCGCAAATCGAAGCGGACAGTCATATCCGTGCCCAGCAAGTTCGCTGCAGTCAGGCACATCCGGCCGATCCGCTCGCGAGTCTCCGAGTCGATGCACGCCGGCGTCCGATTTCTCGTCGCCAGGTCTTCTGCCGAGCCGCCGTCCCACTTGGCTTTCCAACCGACCACGCGTTCTTCCGACTGGAGATGCTTCGCGAAGACGACTTCGCCCGGCGGAAGGAGATTTCCGCAGTAGATCGACTGATTGAGCTCCCGGCCATCGATGAACTCCTCGATGAGCGGAGGATGGCCGTAACGCTCCCACGCGAAGTCGAAGCGCTTCCGAAGCGCTTCGCGGTCGTGCACGACGGCATCGGAGCCGATGCCGATGCCGGCGTCTTCGAGCGACGGTTTGACGATGTACGTCCCGGCGGGCGCGTCCGACGGATCGGTGTAGCCGCGCGGAGTCGGCAGGCCGGCCGCGCGCAGCATCCGCTTGACGAGGATCTTGTCCGTGCAGAGCGCGACCGAGAGAGGATCGCACGACGTGTGCGCGATGCCGAGCATCTCGAGCGCGAGCGCGAAATTCATCTCGTATCGCGGGTGACCGAGGACGCCTTCGCAGTAGTCGACGACGACGTCGAATTCACGGAGCGTTCGAAGTGCGTTCGGGATGTCGCACGCCACGGGAACGATCTCCGCATCGAGAATCTGCGACGCCTCGAGCGCGCATTCGATCACTTCGCTCTCGCCGCAGCGCTCGAACTCGTTCAGATGCATCTTGAGATGCGCGTCGTCGTTGAACGCAACCGCTATGCGGCCCAACGTGCCTCCGCGCTCTTCATGATCCGCGCGATCAACTGGTCGTACGTCCAGCCAACACCCTTCGCCAGGATCACGAGATCGCTGTTCACGGGATGGACGCCGGGGAGCGGGTTGACTTCGACGAAGTTCGGAACGCCGTCGCGATCGCAGCGGACGTCGACGCGGGCGACGTCGCGCAATCCGAACGCGTTCCAGACGTCGAGCGCCACCCGAGCGACATCGGCGTCGTCGACGATGCGGTACTCGACGCGGCGTTTGTAATCGCGCTTCTCCTCGATGGAATAGAACCAATGACCATCATTCGTTTTCGGCACGACCTGCATCACACCGATGGCCTTCCCGCCGACGATGCCGACGGTGTACTCGTTGCCGGGAAGAAATTCTTCGACGAGCACGGGTCCGTACCGGCTGACACGGGCGATCGCCTCGTCGAGATCCGCATCATTGTGGCAGAGCGACTTTTTGGTGACTCCCATCGACGAGCCTTCGCACGACGGCTTGACGAAGAGGGGGAAGCGGAGACCATTCGCCGCTGGGTGTTGGCCGTTGGCCATGGTCACCCACGGCGACGTTGCGATTCCGTTCCCTTTCGCCAGCAGTTTGGCGAGCGCCTTGTCGAGCGTGATGCCGATGGCCACCGCGTCCGATCCGGTGCAGCGCACGCCTAACATCTCGAGCGTCGCCGGGACCTGCGACTCGCGGCCGCGGCCGCCGATGCCTTCGGCAAGATTGAAGACACGGTCGATCCCGTTCTCCGACAACTTCTCGAGCATCGGCACGCCCCAGCCGAGGCGCACCGGGTCGTAGCCGCACTTGCGGAGGGACGACTCGAGCGCTTCGATCGTCTCGATCGAATCGAATTCCTCGAAGCGGTCTCCGGCCGCTCCTTCAGGTTTGAGGTTGTAGGTCAGGCCGATGCGCATCCAGGCGTCAGGTGTCGGGTTTCAGGTGTCAGGCGTCAGGCGTCGGGCGTCAGGTGTCAGGTGTCGGGTGGTTTCAGGTGTCACGCGTAAGGAGAATCAGGCTTCGTTGTGCTGACGCCTGAGGCCTGACGCCCGAGGCCTGAGCCTTGAGGCCTGAGGCCTGACATCTGCCTGTCACGATTCTCGTACTCTCTTTTTGATGTTGACGCCGCGCGGCGTGTCGCGCACCGGCTGCGGTTCGAAGCGATCCGCCGTCCGGTTGAGCAGCTTCGCGACGCCGCGCTCCTCGATGTGCTCGCGGTCGTTGCAGCGGTCGCACGCATGCGGCTGACGCGGGACATCGTCGTAGCGGCCGATGACGCCTTCGAAGTTGCGATAGACCATCGAGTCGCCGTAGTGGCCCAACATGTAGTTCGGCATCAGCGGGACTTTCCCGCCGCCGCCCGGCGCGTCGAGGACGAACTGCGGGACCGCGAGGCCCGACGTGTGTCCACGAAGGAATTCGATGATCTCGATGCCCTCGCCAACCGAGGTGCGGAAGTGCTCCGCGCCCATGACCTGGTCACAGAGATAGAGGTAGTACGGCCGCACCCGGATTTTCATCAGCCCCTGCACGAGGTCGCGCATCGTGTACGGGCAGTCGTTGACGCCGCGCAGCAGCACCGCCTGGTTGTTGACCGGAATGCCGGCGCGCAGAAGGCGATCGCACGCTGCGGCGGACTCCGGCGTGATCTCGTGCGGATGATTGAAGTGCGTGTTGATCCAGATCGGGTGATATTTCTCGAGGAGCGAGCAGAGCTCGCTGTCGATGCGCTGCGGCAGAAACACCGGGACGCGCGAGCCGAAGCGGATGATCTCGACGTGCGGGATCGCGCGGAGTCCGGCAAGAATTTTTTCGAGATAGGTCAGCGACAGCGACAGCGGATCGCCGCCCGAGACGATGACGTCCCGGATCTCGGGATGATCGGCGACGTACTCGATCATCTTCTCGACTTTGCGCTGACCGGTCGTGCCGTCCTCGTCGACCCACTTCCGCTTGCGCGTGCAGTAGCGGCAGTACAGGGGGCAGTACGACGTGACGAGAAACAGGCAGCGATCGGGATAGCGATGGACGATGCCGGTGACCGGCGAATCGCCTTCCTCGTTCAGCGGATCCCAGGTCAGCTCGCCCGGATTGAGCAGCTCCTCGACCGCGGGCACCGACTGCGTCCGCAGCGGATCTTTCGGGTCGTCGAAGTCGATGAGGCAGAGGTAGTACGGCGTGATCGCCGTGCGATAGAGCTCGAAGACGCCGCCGAGACGCTCGCTCGTCAGGTCATCGATGTGAAAGAGACGCGCCAGCTCTTCGAGCGTTGTGACGCGATTCTTCTGCTGCCACTTCCAGTCGTTCCACTGGGCTTCGGTGACGTTCGGATACAGACGCGCGCGGTTGGCGGCGGCAATCTGAAGATGGTTTTTGCGGGGAGGATTGGACGATGGTGAGGCGGATATTGGCGGCTCGTCAGAGATCTGGATAGAGCTCATGATGGCGCACATCCTTTCTTTCCGGGACTGGGAATCTTCCGCAGTCGGATCAAGCAGGGTCCTGGACGAAATGCCAGCGATTTCATGCTTCAACTTACTTTAGCGCGCTCGAGCAAATTCGCAATAGAAAATTTCTCGAAAAGCACGGCCGAGGATTTGGGCACCCATGCCGTGACGCGCGTGGCCCCGTCGTCCACCCGCTGGTCGTACACAACGGCGAGTTCGTGGAGCTTCGCGAGCTCGCGCGAATGTCCGTGGGGAATCTGCAGCTCGAGCACCTCGCCGCCGGCGAGCTCGCGCTCGCGGATGGTCTCGATCAGCTCCTCGATGCCGCGGCCGGTGAGGGCGGAGAGTGTGAGGACCGGCTTCAGCCGGTCATGGCCGTCGAAAATCGGCCCGCACACATCCTCTTTGTTGTAGACGTCGATGACCCGCTCCTGGGGGATGCCGAGGGAGCGAAGAACTTCCTCGCCGACCACGCGCTGCTCGTCGGCCTGCGGATGGCTGCCGTCGATGACGTGCAGCACGAGATCGGCGGCGACCGCCTCCTCCATCGTCGAGCGGAATGACGCGACCAGGTGGTGGGGAAGTTTGCGGACGAAACCGACGGTGTCGATGACGACCGTCGGCCGCGGCGCCGGAAATGCCGCGCGCTGCGTCTTCGCATCCAGCGTCGCGAACAGCTTGTCCTCGGCCAGTGCGCTGCCGCCGGTGAGCCGGTTGAACAGCGTCGACTTTCCGGCGTTCGTGTAGCCGACGAGCGCGATCGTGAAGACCGACGCGCGCGACTTCCGCTGCGTCTCGCGGGTCCGCTCGATTTTTTCGAGCTCGCCTTTGAGCTGACCGATGCGGTTGCGGACGATGCGGCGGTCGATTTCCAGCTGCGTTTCGCCGACGCCTCGCGTTCCGATGCCTCCCGCCTGCCGCTCGAGGTGCGACCACTGACGCGTCAGGCGCGGAAGCATGTACTCGAGCTGCGCGAGCTCGACCTGCGTGCGCGCCTCGCGACTCCGCGCACGGCCCGCGAAGATGTCGAGGATGAGCGCGCTGCGATCGATCACCTTCACGTCGGTGATCCGCTCGAGGTTGCGCGTCTGCGCCGGCGAGAGATCATCGTCGAACACGATCAGCGTGGCGCGCTCGGCAGCCGCGAGCGTTTTGATCTGTTCCGCTTTCCCGCTGCCGATCCACGTGGCCGGATCCGGTTTGTCGCGCTTCACCAGCATCGACGCGACGATCGCGCCGCCTGCCGATTCCACCAGCTTCCCCAGCTCTTCGAGATGCTCCTCGGCAACATGCCGGCTACGATCGGGAAGGACGACGCCGACGGCGATGACCTTTTCTGTCAATTTATTGTTGGACATGAATCATACACACTTCGTGGAGCAGTGGCTTGTGATGGAGCACTGGCTTGAGCCGGTCCCGGCTGAAGCCGGGGCTCCATTGGTCGCTGACGCCGGGGCTCCATTGCCCGGCTGAAGCCGGGGCTCCATTGGTCGCTGACGCCAGGGCTCCATTGCCCGGCTGAAGCCGGGGCTCCATCGGTCGCTGACGCCGGGGCTCCATTGCCGCTGACGCCGGGGCCTCATTGGCGCAGCTTTGGGGACGGCGCGTTGTGAAAGAGGAGCCATCGGGAGAATTCGTAGAACGCTTCGGCGAGCGACTCTGTTTCGCCCGATTTGACCATCGTGTAACGACTGCCCTGGACGACCCCGAGCGACGGCGGCTCGTGGAAGGTCGTGAAGACGAACGCGGCCGATTGCTTCGCGCGATCGGGATCGAAGAGGTCGATGCCGAGCGTCTGGTTGCGGTACGGACGGCCGCAGAGGCTGGCGATGGTCGGCAGGATGTCGACATGGCTTGCTGCAATCTCGATCCGCCGCGGCTGCAGAAAGGGTGCGTAGATCACGAGCGGAACGTGATACACGAGCAGCGCCAGATCGCCGAGCGCGAGAGCACGCGCGGGCGCGCCCGTGCGCGTTCCGTGGTCACCGTAAAGAACGAAGATCGTGTTGGCGAAGTACGGTTCTTTGCGCGCGGCATCGAAGAACATGCCGAGAGAATGATCGAGCAGGCGGAATCCATTGAACTCCTCGTTGCTCTCGAAGCCGTTCGCGTGCAGGACGCCGTCGGGTTCGTGCACCGTCCTGAATCCGTGCGCGTCGGCGGGAATCGTGTACGGCCGGTGATTGCCTGAGGTCTGCACGATTGCGAAGAACGGCCTGCGCTCGTTGCGAAAGACGTCGTTCGCCGCGAGAAAGAGATCGTCGTCGGAAATGCCCCACACATCGACGGGCTTCGCTTTGTACGAACCCTCCTCGTACATCCGCAGCCCGGCGATGTTGTGCTCGAGCATGCCGCGGATGTTGCTCCAGTTGGCGCTTCCGCCGAGGAAGTACATCTTGTCGTAGCCGGTGAAGGCGTTGACGATCGTCGACTGGTCGACGGTCAACGGATTGTGCGCTGAGGCCTGCCACGGGCTCACGTCGGGGATGCCGAAGACAACGGCGAAGAGAGCGCGCGCGGTTTTCTCCGAAGGTGAGTAGGCGTTCGTGAAGAGGATGCCGTTGCGCGCGACCGCGTCGAAGTTCGGACAGGCGTTCATGCGGTTGCCGAACAACGAGCTCTTGAATGCGGCGAACGACTCGAGCTGGATCACGACGACATTCGGCGTCCCGCGCACCTGCGGGAAGAGCGGCGGCGTGCGTAGGAGCGTCAGCGTGCGCGGGTCAGGATGGTCGACGCCGAGATACCCCGTCATCAGCGGGTAAAGCCGGCGGACGGCGGCGACGTCGAATCGCGGCGGTTCCTCGCGCATGGTCTCGAAGAGGTATTGCACCGGGTTGAGCGCGAGCTCGCCGACGAAGGAATCGGTCGAGAAGAACGCGTCGCTCCAGCGCAGCGGATAGCGCGAGAGCTCGCCGTAGATGCAGGCCAGGAAAAAAATGGCTGTCGCGATTCTTTTCGTTCTCGGTTGTCTGTTGTCCGTTGTCTTTTTTGCAAGCGCCACGATGAGCGCGATGAATGCGATGACCGCGATCGCGAAATAGACGACGTGATAGCTCTCCCACGCCATGTGCAGCGAGATCAGCGGATTTCGCAGGAACTCGATGAGGTCGGCGTTGAGCCGCTGGCGGATGTATGCGTAGGAGGCGAAATCGGCCGCGTAGACGATCGCCAGCAGCGTCTCGACGATCGCCACGTAAATCGCCGACGAGAAAAAGAGCAGCGGAAAGCTGAGGATCGCGGCGAGCCGCGCGTCGAACTTGAGGCCGAGGTAAAAGGCGTGCGCGAGGTCAGCGGAGGGGATCGCGTGCGGACGGAACGCGAGCCAGAACGCGACGCGCAGCAGCGACAGCGCGACGATGTTGATCGCGAAGAGAAGGAGAGGCTGGCCGATGAGCGCTGGCCATCGGCCGTGCCCGCTCCTCGACGAAGCGTCAACGGCGAACGGCGGGCTCGGCGCGACCGGCGGCATGTTCGTCCTCTGCGAATTGCTCTTACATCATTTCCGCGCTGCGGATTCCCGTCTTCGCTCTCGAGTTTCAGGCCGGCCATTCGCCGGGTCAGGAGCCGGGAGACACACCGCGGCCAAACGCCCACGGCCAATCCTCAACGGCGAACTCTGTATGATCCGCCGCATGTTCGTCCTCTACGAGGTGCTGTTGTACCTCGTGTTCGTTCTGGCGATTCCTTTTTTTCTGATTACCGGCCTTCTGCGAGGCAAGTACCTCAGCAATTTTCCTCAGCGGATGGGCTTCTATCGCACGCCGCCGGCGGCGCACGATCTGTGGATCCACGCGGTATCGGTCGGCGAAACGCTGGCTTCAAAGCCCGTCGTCGACGAGATTCTGCGTCGGCGGCCGAACACCTCGATCGTTTTCACCACCACGACGATCACCGGTCAGGCGCAGGCACGGCGGCTGTTTCCGAGCGCAACAGTGACGTACTTTCCGTTCGATTTCGCCGCGTCGGTGAAGTCGTTTCTCGATCATCACAGCCCGCGCGTCTTCACGGCGATGGAAACGGAGATCTGGCCGAACGTGACGCGCCTCTCCCGCGCGCGCGGACTGCGGCTGATGCTGGCGAACGGACGGCTCTCCGACCGCTCGTTCCCGCGCTATCGGTTGTTTCGGCCGATCACGCGCCGCATCCTTCGCCATTACGATCGCGTGCTCGTTCGCGAGGAAAAGGATCGCGAGCGGTTCATTGCGATCGGCTCCGCGCCCGAACGGGTGGAAGTGACCGGCAACGTGAAGTTCGATTACGACGTCGACGATACGCCGCTCGAAATCACCAGCGCGCTCGACTCCCTCATCGCCCGCCGCCCCGTCCTCATCCTCGGTTCCACTCGCGAAGGCGAAGAGGAGATGATCCTGCCCGAAGTCGCGAAGTTCATCGAGGAGACGAACGCATTCGTCATCGTCGCGCCGCGAAAGCCGGAGCGATTCGATGCGGCGGCAACGATGCTGCGCGGCACGAGTCTGGTTCGGCGAACGGAAATCGCCGCGGGCTGCGAACCGCGAGCCGCGAACTGCCTCCTGCTCGACTCCGTCGGCGAGCTCGCGCGCATCTACGCATTCGCGAACGCGGCATTCATCGGCGGAAGCCTCGTTCCGACCGGCGGGCACAATCCGATCGAACCCGCCGCGGCGGGCGTGGCGGTTTGCTTCGGCCCGCACATGACGAACTTCCGCGAGATCGCGGCGACGTTCCTGGCGAACGACGCGGCGGTCGAGGTGCACACGCCGGCGGAGCTCTTCGCGTTCGCCGCGCGCATGTTCGACGACGAAGCGGCTCGGCGCGCGTACGGCGACCGCGCTCGCAAAACCGTCGAGCAGAATCGCGGCGCGGCCGCGCGAACGGCTGCACGCATCATCGAGCTGCTCGCGTGACGAAGATCGTCGAGCTGTTGTATCGCGGCATCAACCGCGTGCGCCGCGCGCTCTATCGTGCCGGCATTCTGCGAGCGAAGCGGCTGCCCGTGCCGGTGATCTCGGTCGGCGGAATCGCCGCGGGCGGCAGCGGCAAGACTCCGGCGACGATCGCGATCGCCGCGGCGCTCGTCGCGCGCGGCAAACGCGTCGCGGTGCTGACGCGCGGGTACGGGCGGGCTGGGGCGGGCGGCGTGGTGAAGGAGCTCGATCCCGCTCGCTTCGGCGACGAACCGGTGCTGATCAAAAAACGTGTTCCGGGCGCCGAGGTCATCGTCGGAAAAAATAGATACGAGAATGCGATACGATTTCCGGCCGACGTCTTCGTGCTCGACGACGGCTTCCAGCATCTGCAGCTGCATCGCGACATCGACGTCGTCATCGACCATCGGCGCGGTTTTTTGCGCGAGGGTCCGCGCGCGCTTCAATTCGCCGATTTCGTCATCCCGCGAAAAATCCAACCGGCAATTCCCGATTCGCTGCGCGGCAAGCGCGTGTTCGCGTTTGCCGGACTCGCGGACAACCGTCAGTTCTTCGATTCGCTCGGCCTCGAGCTCGCCGGAACACGGTCCTTCCCCGACCACCATCGCTACTCGCGCGAGGACATCGAACGCGTCAAGCGGGACGCGGCCGGCGCACCGGTCGTCACGACGGAAAAAGATGCGGTGAAGATCGACGACCCGGACATCATGGCCATCCCGGTGGAGTTCGTGATCGACGATCTCGATCGTATTCTGGCGAGCGTATGAGCCGCAGACGAAAGAGCGCCGTCGTGCAGCGGAGCGAGTACGTGCTGTATCGCGCGGTGGCCTGGTTCGCGCGGCGGCTTTCCGATCGCGCCGTCCTCCGCTGGGGCGACCGCCTCGGCAACATCGCACGGCGGATTCTTCGAAAACGCGACCGCCTCGCGATGCGCAATCTTCGCGAGACGCTGCGCGACAAACCGGAGCACGAGCTGCGCGCGATCCTCGACAGCTGCTGGAGGCATTTCGGCCGCGAGGCGCTGCTGTCGCTCCGGGCGCAGGAGATGACGCTCGACGAGATCGCGCCCCACGTCGCGATGGTCAATCAAGAGGTGCTCGAGGAATCGATCGCCCGCGGCAAGGGGACGATTCTGATCAGCGCGCACTACGGCGGGTGGGAGATCGCCGGGCTCGCGGTGATGTCGATCGTAAACAACGTACGCACGATCACGCGGCCGCTCGACAACGAGTTTCTGGAGCGCGATCTGGCGCGTTTCCGCAGCCGCACCGGCGCGGCGGTGCTCGACCGCAGGCGTGCGGCGCGCGAAATCATCCGGGCACTTTCCGAGAATGCCGTGGTGGTGCTGCTTCCGGACCAGGCGGTCCTCCCCAGAGAGGGTATTCTTTCCCCGTTCCTGGGCAGACCGGCGTGGACGACTCCTGTCCCGGCAAAAATGGCCGTCCGGCGCGGCTCGAGCATTGTGTTCACTTTTTGCATACCGCACGGTTCCGAGCACCGGCTCGAATTCGGAGATCCAATTCGAGTCGATGAACTGACCGAGGCGGAGTGTGATCCCGTGGTGCTGACGAGACGGATCAATGACGTGATCTCGGCTCGGATCGCGGCCCACCCGGAGCTTTGGTTGTGGATGCATGATCGCTGGAAGGGAACGGCGACGGGGGAAAGCGAAGGAGCGAATGGCGAGTGACACGGTCATAATCGGCCTCAATTGGGTCGGCGACAACGTGCTGGCCCTCCCCACATACCGCGCGCTGCATCATCGTTTTCGAAACGAGGGAGGCATCGCCGTCGCGGCTCCGGAGCACATCGCGTCGCTGCTGGCGTCGATGGGACTCTTCCGCAAGGTGCTGCCGTGGAACGGCACGACGGGCAACCGTGTGCGCGTGCTGAAATCGGGCCGGTTCCGGCGCGCGATCATCCTTCCGAATTCGTTCCGAGCGGCGATGATCGCGTACGCGGCGGGCATCGGCGAGCGGTGGGGATACTCGAGCGACGCGCGCGGAGTGCTGCTCACGCACGGCGTGAAGCGCGATCGCGAGCGCGGACACCAGCTCGACGACTACGCAGCGCTGCTCGCGGCGATGAACGCGCCGCGCGTCGTGGATGAGATTCCGTCGATCAAGCTGCCCGTCCACGTCCGCGAGAAAGCGCGCAAGAAAATGCGCGCGACCGGCGTTCGCCTCGACCGCCCGCTGTTCGGTTTGCATGCCGGCGGTCTGTACGGACGCGCGAAGCATTGGGGCGACGATCGCTACCTGCTGCTTGCCGAACGCCTGCGCGAGAGCGGCTACTCCATCATTCTGCTCACCTCACCGGGCGAACGCGCGCAGGCCGAAACGATCGCGCGATCGCTCGGCGTCGGAATCGCGGTCGTCGGCGGCGACGGCGATGTGCTGCAGCTGGCGGCGGCGATCTCGCACTGTTCGGTGATCGTCACCAACGATAGCGGTCCGCTGCACCTCGCCGCGGCGCTGGCAGTCCCGTCGGTCTCGATCTTCGGACCGACCGATCCCGCGCGGACCGTCATCCCCGGCGCGACGCGCGTCGTGCGGAGAGACGTGTCGTGCGGCCCGTGCTACGAACGCGAGTGCCCGCTGCGCGACCATCGCTGCATGAAGGAGATCTCTGTCGACGAGGTCTACACCGCCGCGGTGGGATTGCTGCAGGAAGTCGCGGCGAGCGAAGTGCGGGTGCTGTAGCAGGCGAGCGGCGAGCGGCAGACGGCAAACGCGCTGCGGCCGAATCGTGCGTCCTATAATCGCCACTGATGGCCGAAGAGGGCCGCCTCTACAAAATCGGCGAAGTCTGCAAGATCGCCGACGTGCAGCCGTACGTGCTGCGTTACTGGGAGACGGAGTTTCCCGCGCTCGCGCCGAACAAATCGGGCGGCGGGCAGCGGCTCTATTCGCAGCGCGAAATCGACATCATCCTGCGCATCAAGCAGCTGCTCTATTCGGAAGGCTTCACGATCGCCGGCGCGAAGAAGCAGCTCGAGCGGGAAGATGATTCGCCGGCGCCGTCCGCTCCGCAAAAAGATGTAACGAAGGCGCTGCAGGACGTGCGGAAGGAGCTGCGCGCGATTTTGGATCTGTTGAAGGCGTAGGCCGCGCCGCGGCACGACGCGGTCGTCCCTACACGATTTCAAACAACCCGACGATCCGCTCCAGGCCTCGCGCATCCTCCTCGTCGAACGCGTCGAGCCGGTCGGAATCGATGTCGAGCACTGCGATCAGCTCATGCGCGGGCCCGAACACCGGAACGACGATCTCGGACTTCGAATGCGGATCGCAGGCGATGTGACCCGGAAAGAGATTCACGTCGGGCGCGATCACCGTTTCGCGTTTCTGTGCCGCCGTTCCGCAAACGCCGCGGCCGAATTCGATCTGCAGACAGCCGACGGTTCCGATGTACGGACCGACGACGAGGCGCTCGCCGCAGACGCGGTAGAAGCCCGTCCAGAAAAAGTGCGGAAACCGTTTCGCCAGGACGGAGTTGATCGTCGACATCAGCGCGATGTCGTCGAGCGTCGATCCGCCTTCATCGCGCCAAATCGCGGTGATGGCGGCGCAGCACTCGTCGTAGGCGGCCGATTTCAACGACGCTTGCGATGAACGCGCACCGGCTGCGGCATCGGACGAGGACGTCTGCCGGCCACGATCAGAAGCAGCGCCGCGAACATCGCCAGGATGATTGCGAGCATTGATGTTCTCCGCCGGCTTATTTTGCATTCGAGGTGCCATCACGCCGCGGCCGCGCGGCGGTACACGACATCGTATTCGCCCGCCGAGCGGTCCCACGAAAAATCGGCGGCCATTCCGTTGGCCTGCAGCTTCTTCCACGCCTTTGCTTCGCGGTAGTTGAGGATGCCGAGCCACGTCGTGACGAACAAATCGTCCGCCGAAGGCGTGGCGAAACCGAAGCCGTTCGCCTCCTGGACATTCGTCGCGTCGAACGGAATCACAGTGTCGACGAGCCCGCCCGTCAGGCGGACGACCGGAACCGTGCCGTAGCGAAGCGCGTACATCTGATTCAGCCCGCACGGTTCATAGATCGACGGCATCAGCAGCATGTCGGAGCCGGCGTAAATGCGATGCGCGAGCGCGTTATCGAAGCCGATCCACACCCGGCAGCGCTCGGCATGCTGTTCGGCAATGCGTTTGAGCGCGCTCTCGTACCGCGATTCGCCGCTGCCGAGGATCACGGCGTGCGCGCCGGCGCGGAGAATGCGGGCGAGCGCCGGAACCAGCAGATCGACGCCCTTCTGATCGACCAGACGCGAGATGAACGAAATGAGCGGCGTCTTCGCGCGATGCGTCAACTTCGCTTCGCGCAGCAGCGCGCGTTTCGAGAGCGCTTTGCCGCTCATCTTCTCCGCGCTGTAGTTCGAGGCGAGATTGGGATCGTCGTCGGGATTCCACTCGTCGATGTCGATGCCGTTCAGGATCCCGCTCAGCTTGAATGACAGACTGCGAAGCACTCCGTCGAGCCCGGCGCCGTGCTCCGGCGTCTGGATCTCCTGCGCGTAATGCGGCGACACGGTGGTGACCTCGTCGGCGAAGATGATTCCGCCCTTCATCAGATTGATCTCGCCGAAGTGCTCGAGTGCGTCAGGCGACCCGTAGCGGCTGTGCAGGCCGAGCGCGGCGAATTGCGATGCGCGGCCGATGCCCTGGTAATTCAAGTTGTGGATCGTGTAGACCGATCGCGCCGACGCGAATGGCGCGCTGCCGCGCAAACCGGAATGGAGATACAGCGGCAGCAGCGCGGTGTGCCAGTCGTGCGCGTGCACGATGTCGGGCGAGAGGCCGAGGAGCTCGCAGCCGCGGACGACGGCGCGGCAGAAGAATGCGAAGCGCTCGATGCCGTCGTCGTAGCCGTCGGCGCGGGGCGCGTAAATCTGCTCGCGATTGAAAAAGCGATCGTTCGCCACGAGATACAGCGGAATGTCGGTCCCCGGCAGCTCCGCGCGCAGATACGCCGCCTCCGCAGCCCAGTTTGCCCAGATCACCTGCGTCGTCGGCAGCGCTTCTTCGATCGGCGCGCCGCTGCGCTCGAACCATTCGCGCGCCTGGCGGTGCAGCGGCATGAAGATCGTGACGTCGTGGCCCAGCTTCCGGAGCGCTTTGGGCAGCGATCCGCAAACGTCACCGAGCCCGCCGCTCTTCGCGATCGGGGACACTTCGGCGGTTGCGAACACGACGCGCATTTTGCCCACTCGAGTTTATCGAATCATCAGGGCATCCCGGGCGAGGAGACGTAGCGATCTCGAGCGTGCCTTTGCCAGCGAAGATGTTTCGCCTCGGCATGGACTTGAAACGCATGTGACGTCATCGAATCGGATGGTCGTACCAGTCGCTCCACAGCTCCCGTTTGCGGCCGTCGAGCTGAAACGAAAGCGGGTTCAGTCGTGTGATCATGCGCGGCACAGGCCAGCGATCGAGCAGACGCGCCGAGGTCTCGACGCGGATGTCGTCGATGAACACGACATCGCGTCCGTTCCTGCGCGCGTATTTCGAAAGCCGCCGGTAAAAGTCGATGTCCTCTCCGATCCAGAGCCTCGTGTCGTATCCGCCCAACGCGTTGAACACTTCGCGCCAGCAGAACTGCGTGGCGCCTCGGGTCAGGTGCGTGAGCATCGAAAGGAAGCGATCGTACTTCAGGTACCACGCGACCGCGCGGCGGCGGGGCTTGTATTCGATGTCGACGGCGCCGCCGATGCATCCCGCCGATGCGGCCGCCTCGCGAATGCGCACGAGCAGCGGATCGGGAACGAGCGTATCGGCGTCGATGAACACGAGTACGTCGCCCCTCGCCTCCGCGGCGCCTCGGTTGCGCGCGCGCCCGATGACGCGGTGCTGCTCGCGCACCACGCGCGCCCCATTCTCCTCGGCCACCTGCACCGTGCGATCGGTGCTGGCGTTGTCGACGACGATCAGCTCGAAGTCCTCGCGACCGGCGATGTCGATCGCGCGCTGAATGCGGCGCAGCGTGTGCGGAAGCCACGCCTGCTCGTTGAAGGCGGGGACGATGACGGACAGCTTCACGTTGCCACGAACAGTGTAGGGCACGGCTGCGCCGTGCCGAACCCGTGGTTCGGTCGAGCGCAGCTGACCCTACATAGCGAGAACCCGGGGTTCGGTCGAGCGCAGCTGACCCTACATCGCAAGAACCCGGGGTTCGGTCGAGCACGACCTTTAGGAGATCAGAATCGCCGCGTAGCCGACGACGTGCGAGTAATCGTGATTGACGTCGCCCGAAGTCGCGTGCTTGAGAAGCCGCGCGCTCGTGGCGCCGAGCTTCTTCGCCGCGATGAGCATCGTCGTCGTCGGGATGAAGCCGCACATCGAGATGTCCTCCTCGTCGACGGCGCGCCAGAGCTGCTCCGGATCGAGCGCAAGGACAGCGTCGATCGCGCGCTGATCTTTGCGCAGCGTGACTTCCTGGCTCTCGTAGTGATTGAGATCGGAGCTGGCGATGATGCCGATCGGCCGGTCGCGGACCACGTCGGCGATCACCGTGCCGATCTCCTCGCAAAACGCATAGCGCGGCGCGGCGAGGCAGATCGGGACGAAGGTGAACGAGCCGAGGAGCTGCTGGAGAAACGGGAGCTGAACTTCGAGCGAATGCTCGCGAGAATGGGCGCGCCAGTCGTCGCCTAACAGCTTCGTTCTCGACAACAGATCGTCGGCGAGCTCGGTGTCGACGGCCACGTTGCCGAGCGGCGTTCGCCACTCGCCGTCGCGATTGATTGCGGCGAAGTGGCCGAGCCCCGTGTGGTTCGGACAGAGGATGATCAAGCGTTTCGGCAGCTCGGCCATTGCGTAAAACGCGGCGGCGACGTGGCCGCTGTACATCAGGCCGGCATGGGGAACGACCGCGCCGATGAAGCGCTGCTTGTCGGTTGCCGCCGGATTCTCGTCGAAGCAGTGCTGCACCTGTGCCTTGAGACCGGCGGCGGAGCCTTCGTAAAACTGCCCTGCCACGGCGGGCGGACGTGTGGTCATGGCGCAAAGTCTATGACTTTGATAGGCTCGCTGTGCATGAGGCTGCTTCGCCCGGGGCTGGCCGCATTGATCGTCCTTTTTGCGACGTCACAAACGCCTACGTTTTCCCCGAAGAAGGTGACCGTGCCGGCGATTCAGATGACCGGCCTCGGTGCGCCGCCGCCTGCGCCCGCCTTTACGGTGAAAAAGATCACCGTCCCAGCGATTCAGATGACCGGCCTCGGCGCTCCGCCGGAGACGCCGCCATTCAGCCCAAAGAAAATCATGGTCCCAGCGATCCGGATGACAGGAGTGAACTGAAATGCGACGACTGCTGTTGATTGCGATCATTCTTTCGGCGACTTCGCTGTTTGCCGAGGACCTCTTTACTCTCTACGTTCCGGTGCAAGTGAGTCGTCTGCATCCATCCGTGACTCAAATCGGGGTCCGCTGCACGCTCAACGGGCCGAATCCGGCGACGGGCTCGCTCACGACGTATGGCCCGGTCGGCGGAAAGTCGCAGTTCTTCACGCCTGTCGGAGGGGCCTACACGGGAACGGCCACCATCGTTTTCACGAACAGTGACTTCGTGCCGTCGCAGTTAAGCGCCTTATCGAGCGTGAACGCCGGGCGCTGCGAACTGATCCTGATCGCGGGAGGCGCGTGGTACTACCCGTACCCGTCGTTGACCGGGTCGATCGTCGGGCATGCCGCGGGCACACCATTCAGCAACCCCGTCACATTCCCGGTCCACTAATCGCGCTGGAAGCTCGGCGAATAGAGCACGGCGTTCATGAACAGCGGCAGCGTTCCGCGCCAGAAGAGCCGGAAGTGCGGCTCGTCGGCGAACGTGATCACCTGACCGCGCCCCACCGGCTCATCGACGAGGTACGCCGCACCTTTCATCCGGTCGATCGACTCCGGCCATGCGACGCCCGAAACGAGCGGATTGTCTTTCGCGATCGTGACGACGTTGTCGACCTTGTGCGCAACCGGCAGCAGCGCCTCTTCGCGGCTGCCCTCGATCAGCACGAACGGCGATCGTGTGACGCCGAAGGTGAGAAACGAGCGATCATTCATCGTCGTGCGGAACGCGGCGCCGGGGATGCGATAGTCGTTGTAGCGTTCGTCGGTCGCGTTCTTGTCATCGTCTTTTTTCTTCGGCGGCTCCCACGCTTTGATCTTCGAGATGTCGACGTCTTTTTCGCGCAGGAATTCGCTCGCGCTCTTGACAGCGACGATCGTGCCGCCGCCGCGCACCCACGTCTGCAGCTTCGCGACGCCGTCTTTGCCGAGCGCGCGCGAGTAGCCGCCGCCGTCCGGAAACACCAGCACGCGGTAGCGCGACAGATCGAGATTGCGCAGCGAATCGAGCGTCAGATTCGAATGCGGCACCGGCGTGTCGATGTCGAGCGTGTGCCACAGCATGCCGTACGACGTCGCGCCGACGCCGGGGCCGCCGACGAGACCGATCTTCGGATCGAGAACCGGATGGATGCGCTCGGAGCCGAACGCCATGCCGCCCGTCCATCCCGACTCGACGGGCGTGAACGCAACGCGGTCGTCGTGGGCGATGCGCGTGAGCGTCGCGTCGAGGTCCGTGTTGTTGTTGCCCTTCAGCACGATCGCGCTCCCGCGCGCAAAGGTCCGATCGCCGACGGTGATCGGCTCTTCGGTCACGTTGAATCGGACGCCGTCGCGCAGCATCTCGCCCGCCGCGCGGTAGATGTCGGGATCATTGCCGTCGATGAGATATGCGTATGACGCCGGTTGAAACGCCGGCGCGGGCGAGCGCTGCAGCGGTTTGACCTCGGCAGTGATCGGCGCGTTTGTCACGAACGCTTCGACGTCCATCGCCAGCGGCACCGACCACGACGTCAAGTCGTAGAATTCGGTCGGCTCGTCGGCTTCGGTCCTCTGCCGCTGCGCTTCGATGAAGCCTTTCGTGAACGCCGGGCTCTTCTCCATCAACGTCTGGACCAGGCGCCCCAGCGGCTGCCTTGTGGAAATGACGGCGGTGCCGGCGGGAAACGTCTCCGAGTCGGCGGTATCTCCGTCGATCGGCGTCGCGCGGATCGTGAGCGGCGCGGCGAGGGCTCCGATCTGAATCGATTGGCGCTCGAGCATGTCAAGCATCGGCTCGAAATTCGGAGACGACGGCAGGACGAGATACGTGTTCTGAGGGTTCGCGGTCCCGCTGTGAAGCGTTTCCGCCGTGTACTGGACGAGCTCGGAGGCATGATCGGCCGCGGTGCGCAGCGTTGCCATGCCGGTCGTGTAGTGGCGCGCGATGCGATCGGCGAGCGTGAGCGTCGTGCCGTCTTCGCGAACGACGGCTGATCCGCCGCGGCCGCCGCCGGCGACTTCGTATGTCATCCCGATCGCGCCATGCAGCGCCGGCCAGGAATCGCCATAGCCGGGATAGAAAAGGTCATAGACCTCGCCGACGAAAAACGGCCAGCCCTTTGCCGTGAACGCGGCGGCGTTCGCGCGTCCGAAGACGTCGAGCCACTTCTCGACGTCCTTCGGCAGGTTCGCGTTGATCGGCTTCGCGTCCGGCGGGAAAAAGTACGTCGAGTTCGAGCCCATCTCATGAAAATCGACGAAGACCTGCGGATACCAGCGGGCATATTCCGCGACGCGCGCGCGCGTCTCGCGCTGCGATGTCCATGTCCAGTCGCGGTTCATGTCGATCAGGTAATGGTTGTAGCGGCCGCCGGGCCACGGCTCCTGATGCTCGGCCGACTCGGGATTCGCGTCGGGGCTCGCGCCGCGCGTGCGGATGAACCATTGCACGTAGCGCTCGCGGCCGTCGGGGTTCGGCAGCGGATCGATCAGAACGATGAGGTTGTCGAGGATCTTCGCCGATGCGGGATCGTTCAGCAGTGTGCTGGCGACTTCCATCGCCGCCTCGCTCGACGAGGTCTCGTTGCCGTGCACGCCGAATGCGAGCCACGCGACGGCCGGGCCGCTCCGCGAGAAATCGAGAGCGTTGACGCCGCGGTTTTTCGGCGCCGTGATCTCCGCCAGCACGAGCGGACGGTGCTCATATGTTTCACCAAATTGATGGATGGTAATGAGTGGCGATTTTCGCGCGAGCTCGTTGAAGTAATCGAGGATCCTGTCGTACGGCGTGAATCGCTCGCCGAGTTTGTAGCCGAGGAACTGGTCGGGCGTGGGAACGTTTTGGGCGAAAAGAGGCGCGGCGATCAGCGCCACAATCACCATCAGGCGTCGAATCATGGCGGGGGATTGTAATGTAGGGCGCGACCGCGCCGCGCAGCGGCCTACACCGGCTCGGTCACTTCGTCTTCGATGGCGGCGCTCGATCTCGCGTGGATGCCGAGGCGCTTCATCATCTCGTTGAGGGTCGAGGGCTTGAGCTGCAGGAGCTCCGCGGCGCGCTTCTGAACGCCATTGGCCATTTCGAGCGACTGCAGGATCATGGCGCGCTCGTATCGCGACACCGCATCTTTGAGCGACAGCCCCTCGGCCGGAACAACGGTCGCCGGCTGCTCGGTGTCGACCGGGTAGCGCAGATACTCGGGCAGAAGATCGGGACCGATGCGATCGCCGGTGCAGAGCACCACGGCGCGCTCGATCGTGTTCTCGAGCTCGCGCACGTTGCCCGGCCACGAATGATCCATGAGGATGCGCATCGCGTCCGGCGTGACTTCGCGGACCTTGCGCTTGTTCTCTTCCGAATATTTTTCGAGGAAGTGCGTGACGAGCAGAGGAATGTCCTCTCGCCGGCGCCGCAGGGGCGGAAGCGTGATGGTGATGACGTTGAGCCGGTAGTAGAGATCTTCGCGGAAGCGCCCGTCCGACATCAGCTTCGAAAGCTCGACGTTCGTCGCGGCGATGATGCGCACATCGACTTTGATCGTGTCGACGGAGCCGAGGCGCATGAATTCGCGCTCCTGAATGACGCGAAGAAGCTTCGCCTGCGTCTCAAGATTGATGTTGCCGATCTCGTCGAGAAAGATCGATCCGCCGTCGGCGACTTCAAAGAGGCCGCGCTTGGTGGCGATCGCGCCGGTGAACGCGCCCTTCATGTGGCCGAAGAGCGACGATTCGAGCAGCTCCGGCGGAAGCGATCCGGAGTTGACCGTGACGAACGCGTTGCGCGCGCGCGGCGACGCGTGGTGGATCGCTTTCGCGACGAGCTCCTTGCCGGTGCCGGACTCGCCGGCGATCAGAATGTTCGATCGCGACGGAGCGGCGAGGCGAATGAGCTCGAAGACTTTTCGCATCGGCTCCGATTTGCCGATGATGTTGGAGTACGCGTATTTCTGCGACAGCTCCGCCTTGAGGCGCTCGTTCTCGCGCGACAGCCGCCGCTGCTCGAGCGCTTTGTTGACGGTGAGCACGACTTCTTCGTTCTTGAACGGCTTCGGGATGTAGTGGAAAGCGCCCTGCTTCATCGCCTCGATCGCGCCGTCGATCGACGAATAGGCGGTGATGACGATGACCGGCAGATGCGGATTGGCGATGCGCATCGCGCGGAGCGTGTCGATGCCGCTGATGCCGGGAAGCATCACGTCGAGGATGACGAGGTCGATCGCGTCGTCGCCGTCGAGAATGGAGAGCGCCTGCTCGCCGCTCGAGGCCATGACGACGTCGAAGCCTTCGCGCCGCAGGACGGCGTCGAGCACGTCCCGCAGAACTTCTTCGTCGTCAACGATGAGAATGCGCATTTGCTTCGGTCCCAGTGTCCTTCGCCGTGGAGCGGCTTCGCGGCAACGATATCGTGAACTCCGCGCCGTGCCCCGGTGTGCTCTGCACGCTGATGTCTCCGCCGCTGGCGTGCAGGATGCGGCGGGTGATGGCCAAACCGAGGCCCGTTCCGCCCTGTCCTCGCTTCGTGGTGACCAGCGGCTCGAAAATCCTGCCGGCGATCTCCGGCGGGATTCCCTTGCCGTCGTCCTTCACCCGGATCTCCACGCGTTCTCCGTTCTCCGCCGCATCGATCCAGATGTTGCCATGCTCGCTCACCGCGTCGCGAGCGTTGAGGAGAACGTTGGTGAGAACCTGCTGCAGATCCTGAAAGTTCCCGCACACCAGCGAATCGGCGATGTCTCCGACATGGACCGCAATCTGTTTCGGCTTGAGCAGGTCTTCGTGGAGTGCGACGGTCGCGCTGACCAGCGACGCCACATTCACGATCTCCTTCGTCCTCGGCCGGTTCGCAATGAGATCGAGAAGATTGTTGACGAGCGTCGAGGCGCGGAACGACTGCTGCTCCATTTTTTTCAGCAGCCGGTACTTCGGATCGTCCGGCGGAACGTCTTTGAGCAGCAGCTGTGCGTACGAGGAGATGCCGGTGAGCGGGGTGTTGACCTCGTGCGCCATGCCCGCGGCGAGCAGACCGAGCGACGCGAGGCGTTCTTTCTCCTGCAGCTCGCGCTCGAGGCGAACGCGATCGGTGATGTCGCCGATCACGAGCACGCGCGCGCCGTCGGCGACGTCCGCGGCATTGAGCGGACTCGCGGTGACGGTGACTTCTTTTTCTTCTCCGTGGCGGTCGACAAAACGGGTCTCGAGCGAGCGCGCGCTGGAGCGGCGAAGCTCGTCGTACGGCGGGAACATGTCGCCGATCGATTCGTCCAGCCCTTCGCCTCCGACGAGGTCCCAGAACGCGCGGTTGGCAGTGAGCACGGTGCCATCGCCGGCGATGACCGCGATCGCGGAGGACGACGACTCGATGATGTTCTCGTTGTACTCCTTGAGCGCGCGGATCTCGTCGAGCTGACGGCGCAGCCGTCCGTACAGGCGCGAGTTCTCGATCGCCAGCGCGAGCGGCGCGGCGAGCGATTCGAGCAGATGGAGGTCGTCGCGCGAGAGCGGCTCCTCGCCGCGCTTCGTGCCTAACAGAAGCACGCCCTGCAGATCGCCGCGGTTCGGCAACGGCAGAACGTAGCGATATCCCGCGCGAAGAAGCTGCCACGGCAGATCGCTGCGGTCGGGAAGCCGCGGCTCGGTCAGCATCATCGGACCGCTCGCCGGCAGCGAACCGAAATCGGCGACGGCAACACGCCGCGGCAGAACGTCTTCCGTTTCGTAGATCACGAGCGAGCGTCCCTCGCGCGTGAAGAGGTTCATCTTCTCGATGTCCAGCGCGGCGCGCATCCGCTCGCGCATCATCGCGATCAGCTCGTGCACGTCGTGAAACGTCGCGAGCTCCTGAGCGAAGTCGGCCATCGCGCGGCGATGCCGGTAGCTTTCGCGGTAGACGAACATCTCGATGACCGATTCGATGCGCCCCTTCACCGGAATCAGAACGCCGGCGATGATCAACCCGGAGGTGAACGCGAGGAAGTTGCGCTCGAGAGCCGACTGCTCCTCGATCACATGCGACAACACGAGGTTGACGGTGGAGAACGCGATCATGCCGAACGCGAACGTCA
Organism: Thermoanaerobaculia bacterium; assembly: GCA_035516895.1. GTDB lineage: Bacteria > Acidobacteriota > Thermoanaerobaculia > Gp7-AA8 > Gp7-AA8 > Gp7-AA10. Next base: position 40,371 of record DATIZY010000330.1, read on the forward strand.
CCGAATAGGCGAGCACCTCTTTGATGACGACTTCGACGTCCCACAGCTTGTACTTGAGGATCGAGACCGCGAACGCGAGCGGAATCAGCGCGAGCGGAAGAATCGAGATCGTCGAGTAAATCGGCTTGACGGAGCCGACGACGAGATACGGGATGATGTAGACGAGCAGGAACGGAAGGAACCCCAGCGCCATGCCGAGGTAGATCCATTTGATCTGCTTCTTTCCGACGGCGGCGGCGGTGCGATACGTGTACGCGAGCGCGACCACCGCCAGCGTGAGGTAGATCGCGAAGTCGATGATCTCCCACTTCTGAATCCATTCGAGCGAGCGGTACGCGCCGGCAATCGCGACGCGGTTGCTGAACACGAGAACGTCGAGGTTCCACAGCGCGAGGAGCGCCGGCGGAAGGTAGAGCGCCGCGAGAACGCCCTTGTGCCGCACGATCGGCCGCGGAAAGAGCAGAAAGAAGTTGAGCATCAGCGGCGGCAGAAGAATCGTCGCGAAGTCTTCGATCAGCTCCAGCAACTTGTAGGTGAAGTCGATGTCGCCCGCCGGCGTGTAGACATAGACGACGAACGAGAGCAGCGTGACGAAGAAAAACAACGTGCTCTCGCGGCGGTCGCCACGAAAAAGCGTGAAGAGACCGATCGCCAGGTAGAGAAATCCGATGAAGCTGAGAATCAGATACGGATAGTCGATCTTCAGCTCGGGGACTCGGTAGGTCAGCCTCATCGCCTGACCGCCGCGCTGGACGATCATCGGCACCGGAGCGCCGATCCGCCGCAGCGTCTTCTGCAGTCCCTCCACCTCGGTCGATGGCGTGTCGCCGATGAGCCAGATCTCGTCTCCGGCACGCAGTCCAGCTCGCTGAGCGTTGCTGTCGGGGTCGACCGATTTGACGACGATCACGCCGTTGCGGCGCGCAAACGTGAAGTCGATGCGCTCGAAGGACGAGCGCTTGCGCTGGAACGAGGCGAACGCACCGACCACCAGCCCAACGGTGACCGCGAGGATCAGAATGTTGGCGATGATCGACTTGCGCATCGGGTACCGGAGCGCAACATTCAACGGAAATGCCGCGGTCGAGTGGCGCCTAACTTCATGATTCTGAACGCCCACGGCTTCGCAAGCGCTCGGGCAGGAAGTGCGGAATTCCAAGCGATTGAATCGGCCGCACGGAAAGTTGAAGCGTTATTCAAAGAACCGGAAAGCGGCAGACGTCGCGCAAGAGGCAGACATCGCAGTTCTCTTTTCGCCGCTTGCGGCTGCAAAGGTCGAGGATACCGAGGCGGCAGACGGCGAAGTCGTAACGGACGGGATCGGCAGCATCGAATTTCGAGAAGCGGTTCGTGATCGCCCTGGCCGCCTTCCAATCGGGCGTTTTTCGATCGCTGAGACCGAGGAACGTGGCGATGCGGTGCACGTGCGTGTCGAGCGGAACGACGAGCTTCGCCGGATCGACGAAATCCCAGATGCCGAGGTCCGGAGGCGTCCGGCGGACCATCCAGCGGAGGAAGAGGTTCATCCGTTTGCAAGCGCTGCCGTCCTTCGGAGACGTGAGGAGGTAACGCAACGCTTTGTCGCTCCTGGCGGAGCGACGTCCCCCGCGCCCGCCGGGGTGACAGACGATCAGTTTCTCCACAAATCTCGCGAGCGACGGCCCGACATCGTCGTCGCGGTCGTCATAGCATTGGCGAAACAGCTGACCGAGCGAACCGTAAATCGCGATTGCAGCGGCGATGCAACTGAACAAAGTGACGAGCTCAGGCGTCTTATGAA
>DATIZY010000331.1:0-3188 GCA_035516895.1 Thermoanaerobaculia bacterium
CACGGCCTCTATCAACGGTCGCGATTTCGTTATCAGCTCGGTCGCGCTGTCCGAGGGGGCGAACCATCTGACGGTGGTGCTGGTGGATGTTGCGGGCAACTCCACACGAGTCGCGTACACGCTGAACGTGAAATCGACCACGCCCGATGTCGCGATTCTGGACAACGGATCGCCGATTGCGGCAAACGCCATCTTCAACCGCGCCGTGACTCCGGTCGTGCGTGTGAATGAATCCGGCTCGACCGTCACAGCGACTCTGAACGGAGCGACGTTCACTTCCGGCACGACGATCGGCGCCGACGGCGATTACTCACTCACCGCCACCGCTTCCGACTCGCTCGGACACTCCTCCACCGCGACCGCGACGTTCTCGATCGACCGCACGCCGCCCAGCGTCAAGATCACGGCTCCGATCGACGGCTCCACGATCAGCGGCGATCACGTCGAAGTGCACGTCGATTCGTCCGGCGCCGATTCGATTCTTGTGAACGGAACCACCGTGAGCGGCACGATCACGATGCCGCTCGACATCGGCGCGAACCTCATCACCGCAGTCGCGCGCGATCGAGCGGGCAATGTCGCCTCCGATCAGGTCGTCGTCACGCGCGATGACGCGCATTCGGGCATCGTGCTGATGGCGCCTGCCGACAACGTGATCACGAATCGCACCGTGATCTCCGTCGCAGGTCAAGTGCTCACGCCCGGCGACGGAGTTCGCGTTTCGATCAACGGCAGCGAAGTGTCCGTCGATGCGAGCGGCGCCTTTCGCGTCGCGAATTTCCCGCTCGTCGAGGGGGCGAACATCATCACGGCGACGCTCGTCAGCGCTTCTTCGCCGGCCGCTGCCACCGCGCACGTCACTGCCGATCTGACGCCGCCGCAGCTCACGGTGACCGCGAACGGAGTCGCGCTGCAGGACGGCGATCGCTTTGCCGCGTCTCCATCGATCGCGCTCCAGGCGAGCGACGACCGTTCGAACGTCACAACGACCGTGACCGTCGACGGCGCAAGCGGAGACGCGGCATTGCAGAACATCGCGACCGGCGGCCACACGCTCGTCGCCATCGCGCGCGATGCAGCCGGAAACGAGACGCGCGTCGAGCGCTCGTTCGTCGTCGGCAGCGGAGGTGCCGGTGCCTGCGTGCTTTCGGATTTCGATCCGCCCGATCGCTCGTCACTGTTTGCGAACAGCGTATGGCTCGCCGGCCGTGCATCCGGCGCCAGCTCCGTCACGGTAAACGGCATCGCGGCGTCAGTCGGCGACAGCTCTTTCATCGTTCAAGTACCGCTTTCGCAGGAAGGGGCAAATCCGATTTCGATCACCTGCGGTGAAGCGAGCGCGACGCTCACGCTCTTTCGTGTGACCGGAACTCCATCGATCACGATCGAGGCTCCGGCGCGCAACGCGATCCTGTCGACCGATACCGTGACCGTGAGCGGCACGGTCGGCTCCGACGTCGTATCGGGCGACGTGAACGGCATTCCGTTCACGCCTGCAAATGGAACGTACTCGGTGCCGAATGTCGCGCTGGCGAACGGCGCGAACATCATCACCGCGCACGCGCGGAACGACGCGGGGCGTGCCGGCATCGCGACCACGTACGTGATCCGTCCCGCCGCGCCGCAGATCGTGATCACCTCGCCGCTGCCGTCGGCACGGACCGGAACCACGGCGATCGACGTGAGCGGTGTCTACTCGAACGTCGATCCTTCGACGATCGCAGCCGGCACCTCCGCCCTCAGCGTGCACGCGATCTCCGATACGACCGGCACGTTCATCTCGTCCGGCGTGCCGCTCTCGAGCTCGGGCTCGACGACGATCAGCGTAACCGGCCGCAGCTCGGCTGGCCTGACGGCAACGGCCTCCGTCGATGTGCAAAGCGTGGCCGGAGCGCCGTCGATCGCGATCGATTCCCCGGCAGACGACACCGCATTCGGATCATCGCAAAGCAGTGTCACGATCAGCGGCAGCATCAGTGCTTCGCCCGGCGCAGTGGTGCAGGTCAACGGGACGCAGGTCACTGTCGACGGCTCGAATCACTTTTCCGCGGAGGTAGCGCTGAACAGCGGCGTCATGCCGGTCATCGCGCGCGTTTCGACGCCTGACGGACAGAACACCAGCGACAGCATTCGACTTCTGCGCTTCAGCTCTCCGTTCAGCGTGCGCGACTCGTTCCCGGCCGCCGATGCGACTGAGGTCGATCCCGGCGTTCTACTGGTCGCGCTCTTCACGAACCCGGTCGATGGTTCTTCCGCGCGCTCTGCAGTCACTCTCGCTGATGCTGCAGGACAGCCGGTCGGCACGACGATCTACGCCGACAACGACGCGATCAGCGTTGCGCCCAACGTTCCGCTGGCCTCCGGCGTGCGCTACACGCTCACGATCTCCATCGCATTGAAGGATTGGTCGGGATCGGCGCTCTCTCAGCCGGTGACGCTGACATTCACGACGTCGACGAGCGCGCCCGCGGTGGCGCCAGTCGTCGATCAAACCGACACCGCCGGCTGCATCACTGCCGCGACCATGACCGGCAAAGCGACGGTCCCCGGCGCCCGCGTGCGGCTCGATCTGGACGGCGCGTCGAGAAGCACCACCGCGGCGAGTGACGGCACGTTCCGCTTTGACGTCGCCTTCGCCGGCGCGTCGGGTTTCCACGTCGCGCGCATTCGCGAAGCCGGCGGCGACGGCTCGCTCTCGCCCGAAGCGACTGTCTCGTATCGCATCAGCTGCAGCGGACCGCAGGTGCTTGCCGCGTCGCTCGATCGCGCCGCCAAACGCCTGACGATTCAATTCTCGAAGCCCGTGCAGGCGTCGACTCTCGTCGCCGCTCCCGGCGGCACCATCCTCCTCGGCTCGTTCAGCGGTTCGATCGCTCTGAACGGCTCCGGCGACACGGCGACCATTCTCTACGACTCGGATCTCGGAACATCGCCGCTGACGATGACGGTCAGCAAGAGCGTTCTCGACACGACCGGCCTGCCGATGGCCGCCGATTACTCACAAGTCTTCACGATCGACGGCAGCACGCAAGCGTCCGGTCAGGGTTACGTGACTGGCGCCGTCTACGACGCATCGACCGGCCGGCCTCTGTCGTCCGCGATCGTCAACGGCGGCGCGACCGACGATCGCGGCCGCTACGTTCGCATGATGGATGAGGGCGTGTACACGATCGAAGCAAATGCGCCCG
>DATIZY010000332.1:0-4872 GCA_035516895.1 Thermoanaerobaculia bacterium
GGAGATGCTTCGCTTCGCTCAGAATAGACTTTGATCCATGATTGGACGAATCGACAGCGACACGCTGAAGCGCATGGTGGCCGACGACGAGATCGACACGGTCATCGCCGCGTTTCCCGACATGTACGGCCGCCTCGTCGGCAAGCGGCTCGTCGCGCGCTACTTCGTCGATGAAGTCATGACGCACGGTCTGCACGCGTGCGATTACCTGCTCGCGTGCGACGTCGACATGGATCCCGTTCCCGGCTATGCGTTCACCAGCTGGGCGAAAGGCTACGGCGACTTCCACCCGATTCCCGATTTCAACACGCTGCGCATCGCGTCGTGGCACGCGAAGACGGCGCTCGTCCTCTGCGACGTCTATTTCGAGAACCGCCACGAGCTCGTGCCGCTCGCGCCGCGAAGCATTCTCCGAAGACAACTCGCGCGAGCGGCCGAAGAGAAATTCTCGGTCATGGCCGCGTCGGAGCTCGAGCTCTATGTCTTCAAGGAAACGTACGACAGCGCGGCGGAGAAAGGCTTCATCCATCTGCAGCCGATCGGCAATCGCATCGAGGACTACCACATCCTCCAGGGCACGAAGGAGGAGTTCGTCATCGGCGACATCCGCTCGCATCTCGAGCGCAGCGGCATCCCCTGCGAGTCGTCGAAAGGGGAATGGGGACCGGGCCAGCAGGAAATCGGCCTGCAGTATGCCGACGCGCTCGAGATGGCCGACCGGCACGTGCTCTACAAACACGCGGCGAAAGAGATCGCGTGGAAGCACAACTGCGCGGTGACGTTCATGGCGAAGTGGGACGAGCGCTACGCCGGATCGAGCTGCCACATTCACATGAGCCTGTGGGACGCGGCCGGAAAGAAATCGGCGTTCGACGGCAAAGAGCCGCTCGGCCCCATTCACTGCTCCCCGAACTTCCGCTATTTCCTCGGCGGCTGGATGAAGCGCATCCGCGAGCTGTTTGCGTTTTATGCGCCGTATCCCGCGTCGTACAAGCGCTACGTCGCGGGATCGTTCGCGCCGACCGGCATCGCGTGGAGCGTCGACAATCGCACGGCCGGCTTTCGCATCGTCGGCCATGGACCCTCGCTGCGGATCGAGTGCCGCGCGCCGGGCGCAGACGCGAATCCGTATCTCGCGTTCGCAGCGACGATCGCCGCGGGACTCGACGGCGTCGAGCATCACGTCGAGCCGCCGCCCGCGTTCGACGGCGACGTCTACGCCGCGCGCGATCTGCCGCAGGTGCCCCACACGTTGAATGAATCGATTCAGGCGCTCGAGGAAAGCGACTGGGCCCGCGGCGTCTTCGGCGAAGACGTCATCGAGCACTATCTGCACTTCTTCCGCACCGAACAGCGAAAATTCGACGCCGTCGTGACCGACTGGGAGCGGCGAAGGTATTTCGAAATGGCGTAGTTCGAATCTCGCGGTTTGCAGTCGCAGCCACTGCCAACCGCGAGCTGCGAACCGGAGGTGAAATGCGACTGGCGAACAAAGTGGCCCTGATCACCGGCGGCGGCAGCGGCATCGGCAAAGCGTCCTGTCTTCTCTTCGCGAAAGAAGGCGCGAAGGTCGTCGTCGTCGATTTGAAAAAAGAGACGGCGGAAGCGACCGCGAAGGAGATCGGCTCGAACGCCCGAGCGTTTGGCGCGGACGTCTCCAAAGCGAAAGACGCCGAGGGGATGGTGAAGTTCGCGGAGAAGGAGTTCGGACGCCTCGATGTCATCTTCAACAACGCCGGCGTGTTTCATCCGAAGGACGAATCGGTCACCAACACTCCCGAGGAGATCTGGGACATGGTCATCGACGTCAACCTGAAAGGCGTGTTCTTCGGATGTCAGTACGCGATCCCGGCGCTCCTGCGCGCGGGCGGCGGGTCGATCATCAACACGGCGTCGTTCGTCGCCGTGATGGGAGCGGCGGTGCCGCAGATCGCGTACACCGCGAGCAAGGGCGGCGTGCTGGCGATGACGCGCGAGATCGCGGTGGAGTTCGCGCGCAAGAAGATCCGCGCGAATTCGCTCTGCCCGGGTCCCGTGGAGACGCCGCTGCTCGCGGAGCTGCTCGCGGATCCCGCGAGGCGTCAGCGCCGCCTCGTGCACATTCCGATGGGGCGCTTCGCGCGCGCGGAGGAGATGGCCAGCGCCGCGCTGTTCCTCGCGAGCGACGAATCGTCGTATGTGAACGGCTCGACATTCCTCGTCGACGGTGGGATTACGAGCGCCTACATCACGCCGGAATGAGTGCGGAGCCCGCTTCCGCCGGTCCACACACGATCAATGCTCCGCCGCACGATGGCGCGGCGGCGGAGGCAGCAGCGCGGAGACGGCGAGCCACAGATCGATCCGCGGCGTGACCACGCCGTTGCGTGGATCGGCGATCAGCTTTCCCGTGCGTTTGAGCAGCGATTCGATGTCGTCGGGGCCGAGCGATGGGTCCATCGACGCAAGCACCGCGGCCGATCCCGTCGCGTGCGGCGCCGCCTGCGATGTCCCGTAGAAGTTCGACGTGCCTCCGCGGAGCCAGTCCGAGGTGATGATGGCACCCGGCGCGAGCAGATCGAGCGTCGAGTCGCTGTTCGAGAAGCAGGTGATCTGATCCGCCTGCGACGTCGCGTCGGTGCAGTGGAACGTTAGTCTACCGACATTGCTGTCGTACACCGCGCCGACCGACACCGCGTCGTGCACGCACGCCGGCGCCTCCATCGACACCGCCGAGGCGTCGTTGCCGCTGGAAACGAAGGTCAGCGCGCCGCCGCCGCGCAGTGTGTCGATGGCCGACGCGAACGCCGACGTGAATGACGCGGTCGAATCGCAATCGCCGGGAAACAGCGCGTCCGTCCCCAGCGACATGTTGATCGCCCGGACCTCGGGATGGTTGTCGATCAGCCAGTCGAGCGCGGAGACGATCTGGGCCGTCGACGAGAAGCGGCTGTTGGAATCGAGGACTTTGACGACGACGAAGCTCACGCCGGGCGCAACCCCTGCCGGTGCGACGACGCCGCCGGAGCCGATGATGCCGGCGACGTTGCTGCCGTGACCGTGATCGTCGGCCGCGGCGCCCGGGCCGAGCTGCGTCATCTGGCCGTTCGGACAGCATCCCGTCCCGTCGGCGTTCCGGCAGAAGCACGCCTCGCCGGCAATTCGTCCTTCGAAATCCGGATGCGATTCATCGATGCCCGTGTCGAGCACCGCGACCGTGACGCCGCGACCGGTGTAGCCGGCGAGGTGAACTTTGTCGCCGCCGATGAGCGGCAGACTCTCGGCATCGCTGCCGGAGCCGCCGACGTCCGCATCGACGCGCTCAACGAGCGGGTCGCCTTTCAACCGCTCGATCGCCTCCGGCTCGATCAAAGCCGCGAATCCCGGCACGTTGTGCCATCGCGCGATGAGCGTGGACTCGGATGGCGCAAGCTGCTGCAGGACGCTTTCCTGCGCGGCGGCGATCGCCGCCGTTTTCCCGCTCGGCACTTTCAGCATGACGATGACGAGCGCGGCCGCGAACATTGCGTCATCCTACAGTGTCGGAGCCGGCGGCCGGCTGAAGCCGGACCTCACACACTCAGCACAAAGGTTGGGCCGGTTTCGCCGGCCGTGGGTGCGAGGAGCCCTCCGACTACTGCGCTTCGATCGTGATCGAGCCGTTCGTCGTGCGGAGGCGCAGCTCCGCGCTTCCGCCGCCGTTGACCGCTCCCCGCAGCGCGTGATGGTGAACCGAAGTCGTGGTCACCGGCAGATCGCTGCTGATCGAACCGTTGGTCGTCTCGGCGTCGACCTGCGCCGCGATGGATTTCGGCAGGCGCAGCCGGATGGAGCCGTTCGTCGTCTCCAGCCTCAGACTCTTGTTGGGAATGACCTCGGCGAGCTCCGCCCGGATCGCGCCGTTGGTCGTTTCGGCGTCGACGCTTCCGGCGCTGCGCAGCAGATTGATGTGGCCGTTCGTCGTCGAGAGCTGGTGCGAGCCGCGGACGTCGCTGATCTCGATCGCGCCGTTCGTGTCGTCGACGGTGAGGTTCATCGAGCGCGGCACAGTGACGTCGTATTCGACGCCCATGCTGACGCTCGTTCCGGCGAGCCAGTCCAGGAATCCGCCCCCGCCGTTCTGCTTCGGATAAACCGTGTTGATGCGGAGGCCGTCGGCGCCGAGCGACGGCTCGATCTTGAGCTCGGCCATCGCGGTCCGCGCCGCGTCGGAATCGCGGCTGTCGACTTTTTTCACGGCGTGCACCTGGACGCGTGGCTGGTCCCAGGCGTGGATCGTGATGTGACCGTTCGTGTTCGTCAGCGCAAACAGCGTTGCCGGCCGGACGTCGAACGTGTGGTCGTACGTTTCCTGGAGCGTCGCCGCGGACGCGGCGCCCGCGATGAGCAGGGCGGCAAGGGCAAGCAGCAGATTGCGTTTCATAAACGCTGCATACGTCGGCCCGTCCGCAGGGTTGCAGCGCCGATGTTTGTCGGAGGACGTCGTTTGCTCTCGGCAAGAGGGGACGAAGGGCGACGAAGGGGAAAAAAGAACCTTCGTCTCCTTTATGAGGAAAATCCTCACTAGAATCACGGCGATGTCCGCGAGCCGTAGCACGGCGGTCGTCCTCATTGTCCTGGCCGCCATCCTCGCGGTGGCGATTCTGCGCAGCCACGGGCCGGCGCCGCAGCCCGCGAGCGCTCCCGCCGATCGTTTCTCCGCCGCGCGCGCAATCGCCATGCTCGATGGGATTCTCGCCGGCAATCCGCCGCACCCGATCGGAAGCGCCGCACACGACATCGTGCGCGACCGCATCCTCGATCAATTCCGCTCCCTCGGTTACCAACCCGCGCTGCAGCAGACGTTCGCCTGCAACGCGCACGGAACCTGCGCGCCGGTTGCGAACATCGTCG
>DATIZY010000333.1:0-11448 GCA_035516895.1 Thermoanaerobaculia bacterium
GCTCGCCGCTCGCCGCTCGCCGATAAGGTAAGCTCTCGCGAATGCTTGCACCAATCGTTCTGCTCGCCGTGACCTCCGAAGTCGTGAAGCTTCACGCCATCTTCGACAAGACCTGGGAACGTCAGCTCCGCGAGAGTCCGATGTTCGCAACATCCGTCGGCCGCCACGAATACGACGACAAGCTCCCGTCGATCACACCCGCCGATCTCGCGCGGCGTCAGCGAGAACGCAAAGCGACGCTCGCCGACCTGGGGAAGGTGGATCGCGCGAAGCTGCCGCCGTCCGAGCGCGTCAACTACGACATCTTCAAAGAGGACCTCGAGGAAGGCATCGAGTCGTACGACTTCGGCGATTACGAGATGCCGCTCAACGCCGACTCCGGATTCCACTCGGGATTCGCGCGTCTGGCGAAGGAGATGCCGCTCGCGACGACGAAGGATTACGAGAACTACATCAGCCGGCTCAATGCGTGGCCGCGCTACGTGCGCGAACAGATCGCCAACATGCGCCTGGGCCTGAAAAGCGGAATGACCGTGCCCCGTGCGACGCTCGACGGCGTCGACAAAACGATCGAGGTGCACGTCGTCGACGATCCGACGAAGAGCGTCTTCTGGCCCCCATTCGACAAATTTCCGACGACGGTGCCGGCGGCCGATCAGGATCGCCTGCGCAGCGAAGGCCGCGCCGCCGTCATGAATGCCGTCAGCGGCTACAAGGAGTTCCTCGACTTCTTCCGCAATGAGTATCTCCCCGGCGCGCGCACGACGCTCGCCGCATCGGCGCTGCCGAACGGGCGCGCGTACTACCAGTTCAAGATCCGCGAATTCACGACGCTCAATCTCACGCCGGAGCAGATCCATAAAATCGGACTCGATGAAGTCGATCGCATCTCGAAGGAAATGGACGAGGTGCAGAAGCAGACCGGCTTCACGGGCGATCGCGCCGCCTTCGTACAGTTCCTGCGGACCGATCCCCGCTTCTACGCGAAAACACCGCAAGAGCTGCTGGAGCGCGCCGCCTGGATCGCCAAGACCATCGACGGCAAACTCCCCTCGGAATTCAAGACTCTGCCGCGGTTGCCGTACACGGTCGAGCCGGTGCCGGCGGACATCGCTCCGAAATACACGAGCGGCCGCTACGTCGGAGCTCCGGAGGGATCGACGCAGCCCGGGATCTACTGGGTCAACACGTACAAGGTCGAAACGCGTCCGCTCTACGACCTCGAGGTGATGACGCTGCATGAAGCGGTCCCCGGACATCATCTGCAGATCGCGATCAGCCGCGAGCTCAAAGACCTGCCGAACTTCCGCCGTTTCTCCTACATCTCCGCGTTCGGCGAAGGCTGGGGCCTCTACTGCGAATGGCTCGGCAAGGAGATGGGCGTGTACACCGATCCGTACTCCGACTACGGACGGCTGTCGTGGGACATGTGGCGGGCGTGCCGCCTCGTCGTCGACACCGGAATCCACTCGATGGGCTGGACACGGCAGCAGGCGATCGACTATCTCGCGTCTCACACCGCGCTTCCACTGCACGAGTGCGAGACGGAGGTCGACCGCTACATCTCGTGGCCGGCGCAGGCGCTCTCGTACAAGCTCGGCGAGCTGAAGATCCGCGAGCTGCGCTCGAAGGCGGAAGCCGCGCTCGGCACCCGCTTCGACCGCCGCGAATTTCACGACGTGGTGTTAGGCAGCGGCGCGGTCCCGCTCGACGTGCTCGAATCGAACGTCGATCAGTGGATCGCGAAAGAGAAGCAAATGAAATGATGGTTCGCCGGTCACTTACTCCGGCAGTGATCGCAACGTCTCTCGTGTGGCACCGGCTTTCGCCGGTCAGGCCGGCTGAAGCCGACCCCTCACACTTCACAGCGGCGGGCAAGCGACGGATCTCGTTTGCCATGGCTCCTCCTTCCGGATAGGATCGCGCGGTCCAGAACAATCAGGAGGAAGTATGAAGTACGGACTCGCGCTCCTCGTGTGTCTTCTCCTCGTCGCCGCAAAACAATCCGATGTCCCGAACAATATGCTCATCGCCAGTGCGGAGAAAGCCGCGCCGGCGAAGTTGTCGAAGAACGCCACGATCGTCGCCATGGGCGCCGACGGCTCGATGAAAACGCTGCGTCAGGGCACGAATGGCTGGACCTGCATGCCCGACAATCCGGCCACGCCCGGCCCCGATCCGATGTGCATGGACGCCAATGCCATGGAATGGGCAAAGGCGTGGATGAGTCATCAGACGCCCACCGCCGGAAAAATCGGATTCATGTACATGCTCGCCGGCGGAACGGACGCCAGCAACACCGATCCGTACGCAGCCAAACCGGCCGCATCGAATCACTGGATCAAGACCGGCCCGCACGTGATGATCGTCGGCGGCGATCAAGCGTTCTACGACTCGTATCCGAAGAGCGCGGATCCGGACACGTCCATGCCGTACGTGATGTGGGCCGGCACGCCGTACCAGCATTTGATGGCGCCGGTAAGGTAACGAGTGATCAGGGCTGAGGACTGAATCAACCCGCCCCGAACGAAATTCGCTGCCGGCAGCGAGGTGCGACGCAGTCCTCAGTCCTCCCGCACGAACGCTGTCGGCCGGAGCGTCGATCACAATCACCGAGTACAACGCGGCGGGAACAGTCGTGCGGACCTTGAAGAAGAGCTGTTCGCCGACGTTCTTCGAGCAGGTTGACGCGGCGACATTCATCGGCGGTGCGGTGTCCGCGAACGACAGCATTCGTATCCACGTCGACGCGGGCAGCCTCTTCGTCTACGGCGCCACGACCGACAACACGACGCAGGACCCGAGCATTCAGATCAGCCGCAACTGATCACAGCCGTCTCCCCACCGCCGGGACGATGATGCGCAGCTCGTCCATCAAGCGCGCGAATTGATCGGGATCGAGCGACTGCGGGCCGTCGCACACCGCTTTCTCGGGATCGTTGTGCACTTCGATCAGCACGCCGTCGGCGCCCGCGGCGACGATCGCGCGGGCGAGCGGCATGACTTTGTCGCGTCGTCCGACGGCGTGCGACGGATCGGCGATGATCGGCAGATGCGAGAGCTTGTCGATGACCGGGATCGCCGAGATGTCGAGCGTGTTGCGGGTGTACGTCTCGAACGTGCGGATGCCGCGCTCGCAGAGAATGACGTCGTAGTTGCCGCCGTTCATGATGTACTCGGCGGCGAGCAGCCACTCCTGAATCGTCGCCGACATGCCGCGCTTGAGCAGGACCGGCGTACGCGCCTGGCCTAACGCGGTGAGCAGATTGAAATTCTGCATGTTGCGCGCGCCGACCTGCAGGATGTCGACGTACGGCAGCATCCCCTCGATCTGGCTGATCTCCATCACCTCGGACACCGTGGCCATGTGATTCTCATCGGCGGCCGCGCGCAGCAGCTTCAGTCCTTCGACGCCCATGCCCTGAAACGCGTACGGCGAGGTGCGCGGCTTGTATGCGCCGCCGCGCAGCACGCGCGCTCCGGCTCGCGCGACACGGCGCGCCGTCTCGAACACCTGCTGCTCGTTTTCGATCGTGCACGGCCCGGCCATGATGATCACCTCGGTGCCGCCGATCTCCACGCCGTGCGCCCTGACGATCGTCTTCTCGCGCTTGAACGTGCGCCCGACGAGCTTGTACGGCTCGCTGATGCGGACGACTTCCTGCACGCCGTCGTAGAGCTCGAACTCGCGCGTGTCGAGCTTCGCCACGTCGCCGACGACGCCTAACACCGTCTGTTCGCTGCCGGTGGAGCGGTGGACGTCGTAGCCGCGCGCGATGAGCTCCGACATCACCCGTTCGATGTTGCCCTCCGCCGTGTGCTTTTCCATCACGATGACCATGGCTCATCTCTCCTTCGCCGCGCGCCGCTCGACACTGCGCGATTCGTCGATGATGCGTTCGAAGAGACGCCGCATCGTGGCGGCATCGAGCGGCCCCTCGCACGTCTTTTCGACGTGATGCAGCACGTCTTTCTCCCGTTCGGGGGCGTAGATCGGCAGGCCCAGGACGCCCTTGATCTCGCCGATCTCGATGGCGTACTTCGCGCGCTGATTCAGCAGGCGGACGATGACTTCGTCCACGCGGTCGATCGCGTCGCGGATGCGGCTGATTTCCTGTTCGGCATCGGATCGATTCATAAAAAAAACCTCTTCCCGTGTCGAGAAGAGGTGATCGATGTGCCGATGCGAGCGCCCCTTCTCCGCGACGGGGCGCTGGAGCCCCGCCTAACTGAAATCGGCGTAATAAAAGCAGGCGCGGTGCATGTGTCGAGGCCGGTCCGCTCTGCGGGACGGCCGGCACACATTACGAACGGCGCGGCACGTTGTCAAGAATCCGGTGCACGACGGCCGCCGCGCGTTCGGGTGCACCGGCGGCATCGCCATCGGCGATCGCGCGGACGATCGCGCTGCCGACGACGATCGCATCGCAGCGGCCGCGCAACGCTTCGTAATGCGCATGCTCGGAGATGCCGAAGCCGACCGCGAGCGGCTTTTTCACGTTCCTGCGAACGCGCTCGAGCTGATCGAGGAGCGCCGGATCGAGCTCGCGCCGCGCGCCGGTCACGCCGGTCGTCGAAACGTAGTAGATGAAATCGTCCGATGTGCGATTCACCGCTTTGATCCGCTCGTCCGTCGAGGTCGGCGCAAGAAGAAAAATCATCGGCAGCCGCAGCTTCTTTTTGACCGGCTCCGCTTCTTCGACCGGCAGATCGGTCAGCAGCAGCGAATCAATTCCCGCCGCTTTTGCATCGGCCGCGAATCGCTCGAGGCCATAGCGCATGATCGGATTCAGATACGAGAACGCAATCAACGGAACGGATTTCACGCGCTCGGCGATCCAGAAAACATCAGTAATTTTCGTACCATTTTTCAGCGCGCGCTGTGATGCCGCCTGAATGACCGGCCCGTCGGCGATCGGATCGGAGAACGGAACGCCGAGCTCGATCGCGTCGGCCCCCGCGCGCGCGAGCGCCTCGACGATGCGCGCCGTGGTCTCGCGATCGGGATCGCCGCATGTGACGTAGGCGATCAGGCCGCAGCGGCGCTCGCGCCGGAGCCGCTCGAGCATCTGTTTTACCCGGGACATCAGATGCGCTCCGAACACGAAAGGATGAAGGATGAAGGATGAAAGATGAATCGTCCGGCAGCACAGCTATTCATCCTTCATCCTTCTGCCTTCATCCTTTCCATGACCTGCGGCACGTCCTTGTCGCCGCGACCGGAGAGATTCACGACGACGATCGCGTTGCGCCGGATCGAATCGCCGTTGCGCATCAGCCATCCGAGGGCGTGCGAGGACTCGAGCGCGGGGATGATGCCTTCGGTTTCGCTGAGCGCATGGAACGCTTCGAGCGCGAGCGAGTCGCTGCAGTCGTGATACTCGATCCGGCCGATCTTCTGCAGATACGCGTGCTCGGGGCCGATCGACGGATAGTCGAGACCCGCGGAAATCGAATGCGTCTCCGCGATCTGCCCGAACTCGTCCTGCAGCACCATCGAGCGCGTGCCGTGCAGGACGCCCAGCGCGCCTCCGCTGAACCTCGCCGCGTGTTCGCCGAGGTTCGGGCCGCGGCCGCCGGCTTCGACGCCGACGAGGCGGATCGATTTGTGCGGCAGCATCTCGTAGAACAATCCGATCGAATTCGATCCGCCGCCGACGCACGCGACGGCGAGGTCGGGCTTCTTCTTCGTCCGCTTGCGAAGCTGCTCGAGCGCCTCGCGCCCGATGACCGACTGGAAATCGCGCACGATCATCGGATAGGGGTGCGGACCCAGCACGGAGCCGAGGATGTAGTGCGTGGTGCGGACGTTCGTGACCCAGTCGCGCAGCGCTTCGTTGATCGCGTCCTTCAGCGTGCGGCTGCCGGCGGAGACGGGCACGACTTCCGCGCCTAACAGCCGCATGCGGAAGACGTTCAGCTCCTGCCGCGCCATGTCGACCTCGCCCATGTACACCGCGCACTCCAGGCCGAACAGCGCGCAGGCGGTCGCCGTGGCGACGCCGTGCTGCCCGGCGCCGGTCTCGGCGATGATCCGCCGCTTGCCCATGCGCTTCGCGATCAGTGCCTGACCGATGGCGTTGTTGATCTTGTGTGCGCCGGTGTGATTGAGGTCCTCGCGCTTGAGGAACAGCCGGAACTCGCCGCAGAGCTGCGCGAAGCGCTGCGATTCGGTGAGCGGCGTCGGGCGGCCGATGTAGTCGTGCGCGATCGATTCGAGCTCGCGCGCAAACGATTTGTCGCGTCGCAGCTTCCGGTACGCGGCCTCGAATTCGTCGAGCGCGGCCATGAGCGTCTCGGGGACGTACTTGCCGCCGAACTCGCCGAAGTACCCGCGCCGGTCGGGACGAGCTCTCATCCGCGCCTCACGCGCTCGAACAGCCGCGCGACTTTCTCGTGGTCTTTGATTCCGGGCGCCGACTCGACGCCGCTGGAAAGATCGATCGCGTCCGGCCTCACAAGGCTGATCGCCGCGACCGCGTTCTCCGGATCGATGCCGCCGGAGAGAAAAAACGGCTTCGACCGCTCGTACGTTGCGAGAACCGACCAGTCGAACCGGCGTCCGGTGCCGCCCGCGCGGCGTTCGTCGAACGTGTCGAAGAGCAGCCATGCGGCGTTCGGAGACCCGTGAGTATCGGGCAGCGTGTCGCCGACGCGCAGCGTCTTGATCACCGGGATGCCGAGGTCGCGGACGTCCTCGTCGGTCTCGCTGCCGTGCAGCTGCGCGATGTCGAAGCAGACCAGCGCGTGGATCTCGCGGATGTAGTCATTCGACGCGTCGCGAAAGACGCCGACGATCTTCGGCCGCTTCTCCTGCTCGCGAACGCGCGCGGCGATGCCCGCAGCCCGCTCGGGTTCGATGAAGCGCGGCGTCGACGGCACGAAGATGAAGCCGATCAGATCGGCGCCTTCGCTCGCGCAGAACAGCGCGTCTTCTTCGCGCGTGATGCCGCAGATTTTGATCTTGGTCATATCGCTTCGCGTTGTCAGTTGTCAGTTGTCAGTTGTCAGTTGGGCTCACCCTTACGAAAACAGACAACAGAAAACGCGCTCACGAAGTGAGCGCCTTCACCGCCGATGCGCGGTCATTCTGCCGCAACAGCGACTCTCCCACCAAGACCGCGTTGAAGCCCGCCGCGCGAAGACGCTCGACATCCGCGCTCGTTTTGATTCCGCTCTCCGCGACCTTGATGACACCCCTGGGCATTTTCACAGCGATCATCTCGGACGTCGCGAGATCGACTTTGAAATCGCGCAAGTTCCGATTGTTCACTCCGATGATGCGCGCGCCGCCGCCGATCGCACGATCGAGCTCGCACTCGTCATGCACTTCCACGAGCGCGTCGACGCCGTAACCGTCGAGCAGCGCGATCGATTCACGAATGCGATCGGAGTCGAGGAGCGAAGCCAGCAGCAGGATCGCGCTCGCTCCGGCGGCGACTCCGCAAAGCAGCTGCCGTCGATCGATGACGAAGTCCTTCATCAGCACCGGTAGCCCGATCGAGCCCGCGCGCGCGACCCACTGCTGCGACCCGCGAAAGAACTCCGGCTCGGTGACGATCGAGATCGCCGACGCGCCGCCGCGCTGGTAATCGCGGGCGATCGATTCGACATCGGGATCGTCGACGATCAGACCGGCGGAGGGCGACGCCGATTTGATTTCAGCGATGATGCGGATCTTGTCGCCGCGAAGCGCGGACGCGAAAGCGTGCCGCCGCTGCACGCCTGCGGGATCGACGACGGGCAGGTCGCGAACGCGCTCGCGCGTCCGCGCGACGATGGTCTCCAGAAAGTCGCCGCTCACTTCCCCGCAAGCTCCCGCGTCGCCGCGACGAGGCTCTCCAGTTTCTGCATGCCGCGGCCGGTGCGCATCGACTCCTGCGCGAGCGCGACGCCGTCGCGGATCGTCGGAACCGCGCCGGCCACGTACAGCGCGGCGCCGGCATTCGCGGCGACGATGTCGGCCGGCGCGCCCTCTTCGCCTCCGAGCACCGATCGCGCGATGCGCGCGTTCTCGCGCGAGTCGCCGCCCGCGACCGCCTGCAGCGCATGCCGGCGAATCCCGATCTCCTCGGGCGTGAGCTCGTAGGAGCGGATCTCGCCGTAGCAGACTTCGCAAACGTGCGTCGGCGCGCTGACGGAGATCTCGTCGAGGCCGTCGCGGCTGTGCACCACCATCGCGTGCTCCGCTCCGAGCGCGAGCAGCACGCGAGCGAGCACGTCGACGAGAGGATCGGAATAGACGCCTAACACCTGGCGCTTCGCGAACGCCGGGTTCGTCAGCGGGCCCAACACGTTGAAGATCGTGCGCACGCCGAGCTCGCTGCGGATGCCGGCGACCGCGCCCATCGCCGGATGCAGCTTCGGCGCGAAGAGGAACGAGATGCCGGTGCGGCGCAACACTTCGGTCATGCGCGGAGCATCGAGGTCGACGGCGACGCCGAGCTCGGTCAGAAGGTCGGCGCTGCCGCAGGCCGAGGACACCTTGCGATTGCCATGCTTCGCAACCGTTGCGCCGGCGCCCGCGGCGACCAGGGCCGCGACGGTCGAAATGTTGAACGTTCCGCGTCCGTCGCCGCCGGTGCCGCAGGTGTCGATGACGTTCGCGCCGTTCGTCTTCAGAGGCGTCACGCGCTCCCGCATCGCCATCGCCGCGCCGGTGATCTCTTCCGCGGTCTCGCCTTTCATCCGCAGCGCGACGAGAAACGCGCTCTTCTGCACGTCGCTCGCCTTGCCGTCCATCACGTGACCGAAGACGTCGTACATCGCATCGCGCTCGAGGTGCTGGCCGGCGACGATTTTCTTGATCGCTTCGCCGATCACGACCGCACCTCGCGCAAAAAGTTGCGAATGATGTGGTCGCCGCCGCTGGTCCCGAACGATTCGGGATGAAACTGAATCCCGAAAATCGGCCGCGATTTGTGCGACAGCGCCATCACCGCATCATCCTCCGCCTCCGCGTCGATTTCCAATTCGTCCGGAAGCGTGGCGCGATCGACGACGAGCGAGTGATAGCGCGCGGTGCGCATCGGCGACGGACAGTTCGCAAACATCCTCTCGCCGCGATGCCGCACCTCGGTCACTTTGCCGTGGACCGGAACGCATCCGCGAACAATCTTCGCGCCGAATGCCTCGCCGATGGCCTGATGGCCGAGGCAGATGCCGAGGAGCGGAGTGCGTTCGTTGAGGCGGATCAGATCGACGATGCGACCCGCACGCGCCGGCGTGCCGGGGCCGGGCGAGATCACGATCGCCTGCGGACGCTCGGCGAGCAGCGCGGCAGGATCGAACGCGTCGTTGCGGACGACGCGAACCGCGCGGCCGGCAAGCCGCTCGATCTGCTGCACCAGGTTGTAAGTGAAAGAGTCGTAGTTATCGACGACGGTGACGGGCGAGCCAAAGACGCACCGGGGAGCTCATAGTGGCGTTAGGGTAGCACACTACTGCGAGAGGGCGCAGGCCATCGCGACTCGCGAACGGGCTTGATGGCGAGCGCTTTTCGATCCTTGCAGGATGATAGCGCCGCGCTACGGCGGAGGATTCGACGTCGTCGTCGGCGGCGGCGATGATCCCGTCGTCGAAGTCTCGGGCGCGCTCGTGTTCGTCGATGGCGGCGGCGCGGTGGGCGGCCGCGAACGCTCGCGAGTTTCGGTGGCGGGCGGCGGGGCGGTGGCGGCCGGCGGCGGCGCGGTCGTCGTGGGCGTGAGCGGCGGCGGAGGCGCCGATTCGATCGGCACGGGCGCAGCCGATGTAGCTGTAGTATCTGTTGATATAGCTCCGGTCGTGTCGAGCGCCACCGGCGCCCCGAATTGATCCATCGGCGGCAGCGGCGGGGGCTGCGGCGAATGCAGCGGACACGGCGTCGTGGGCTGGGTGCCGTCCTTGAAAGCCTCCTCGACGACGACGTTGCGCGGGCACATCGGCGTCGCGAGCCCGCCGCTCGTCTCATCGATGCTGGCGATTGCGATGCCCTGAGGAACCGGGAAGTCGACGTTCGGCTGGCCCGCGGTTTCGAAGTCCATGAATCGCGTCCAGATCGGCACCGCACCCTGCCCGCCCGACAAACCGACCGGCGCGTTGTCGTCGAAGCCGATCCACGTGAGCGCGAGCGTTTTCGGCGTGAAGCCGATGAACCACGCGTCGCGCTTGTCGTTCGTCGTTCCCGTTTTTCCGGCAGCGATCAATTTGAATCCGAGCGAGCGCGTGCGGGCGGCGGTACCGCGATCGACGACGCCTTTCATCGCGTTCGTGAGGATGTACATGTCGCGCGCGGGAAAGACCTGCACCGGCTGCACGACATCGTCCGCGGAGACCTGATTGCCGTGATCGTCTTCGACGAAGCGGATCGTCCGGAGGGGAAGGCGGTTGCCGATGCGCGCAATCGTCGAGTACGCGTCGGCCATCTCGATCGGCGGAATGCCGACCGAGCCTAACAGCATGGCCGGATTGTCGGGAATGTCGGTCTGAATGCCCAGCGTGTGCGCGGTGCGGATCACGTTGGGAATTCCCGACGCGAGTCCGATGCGCACCGACGCGGAGTTCATCGACTCCTCGAGCGCCTCGCGAACGGTGACGGTGCCGTGATAGACGTCATCGTAATTGCGCGGCGACCAGTTCTGATACTCCTTCATCGGCGGAATGCGCGCATCGCTGACGAGTGTCGCCTGCGTGATGTTCTGCTGCGACAGGCTCGGCTCGAACGCCGTCGCGTAGACGAATGGCTTGATGAGCGATCCGATCTGCCGCTTCGAATTGAGCGCGCGATTGAACTGGCTCAGATCGTAGCTCCGTCCGCCGACGAGCGCGCGGATCTCCCCGGTCGGCACGTCGACCGAGATGATCACGCCCTGCAGAGGACTGTTGCGGCGGCGCAGATAGCGGCTGCCGCGCTCGAGTGATTCGAGCCCCGACTCGAGCGTGCGCGCGGCGGTATCCTGCGCGCTGAGATCGATCGCCGTGAAGATCTGCAGGCCGCGGCCCTTGACGTCCTTCACGCCGTAATCGCGATTCATCTCGTCGAGAACGCGGTCGACGTAGTACGGAATCGAGCTGAGTCCCGTCTTCTCGCGGAACGGTTTGTGCGGCAGCGGCGTGGCCATCGCCTTGTCGTACGTCGCCTGATCGATCTTGTGGGAATGCAGCATCAGTCCGAGGACCGTGCTGCGCCGCTGAAGGGCGAGGCCGGGGTTCGCGAACGGCGAGTAGTTGTTCGGGCTTCGAATCATCCCGGCGAGCAGCGCGGCCTCCGGCACGGTGATCTCCCCGACGGGCTTGCCGAAATAGAAATGCGAAGCCTCGCCGACGCCGACGATGGAAATCGATCGATTGCGTCCGAGGTAGATGTCGTTGAGGTAGGCCTCGAGGATCTCACGCTTCGAATACTTCGCGTCGAGGATCACCGCCATGAACGCCTCGACGAGTTTTCGCCTCAGGGTGCGCTCCGGCGTG
>DATIZY010000334.1:0-32275 GCA_035516895.1 Thermoanaerobaculia bacterium
GCATGCACCGGGCGTCAGCCGCGCCGCAGCAGCGTCGTCACAAACATCGGTGAGGCGACGCCGACGATCGTCGGGACGAGCGTCAGATGCCAGTGCGACGTTCGGACTTCACGGTGAGTTGGGCGCCGATTGGCCGCGCCCGACATCCGAAACCGGTTTTAGGCCTTCTAGCCGCGGGTATTTCCGACGCGCTGGGCGATCACTTCGGCAGCATCGCGCAGCGTTTCCAGTTTTCCCTCTCTCAGCTTCGCGCGCAGGAACTCCTGGTGAAGAACGCGACCTTGCTCGTTCGCGAGCGTGAACCTGGCGAAGATGAGTTGGTAAGGCTCGGCCACGCTCGGCGTCACCGCGTGAGCCGTTCCGTAGTATTCGACCTGCACCGTCATCGGCAGTGACGCACCCCGGCTCGCGATCGCCCTTTCCGTGAGCTCGCGTAGTCGCGCAGCATCGCCTTGGTCAGCTTCCGCGGCTGCGGTAACCACGACGCGTACGGGTGAGTTGGAGAGCGGATGTGATGCACAAGCGGTAACCAGAAGGAGAACCATTGCCGACGATCTCATGACCGATCCCCCAAAACTCTCGGGTTTGTTTATCACGTCGCCTGCCGGATAACCCACCACGTGGTTACGGTTTGAAGGCGAAACGTCAGGAGCATGTGACTCCCAGAGTTGCCGGCGGCAGGAGCGGCACCGCCGCTGCCGCAACTGATGGTAGCACCGGAGGAAGCGAGGCGCAGCGGCCGTGACGCCGCGCCACTGGCACTCAGGTAGGGGATGGAGTCATGACGAAACGCTAACGAAGGCGCATCAACGCGATCAGGGCAATCGTCACAACAAGCGCGATCAGCGTCCATGGAGAAACGGCGGGGATTGCGGCGACCGCCGCACTGCATGGCGCAAGCTCGGATGTATTGCCGTCTGAGTCGGTTGCCGTGGCGCTGACGCTCGCGCCAGTCGGTACAGTCTCCGGCAAGGTCGCGTAGATCAATGCATTGCCATTTGCGTCGGTGGTCACCGGAATGTTGCCGAGGTAATTCCGTGCCTGTCCTCGACCGGCGCAGGGTCCATTGTCCCAATAGAAATCGATCGTGAAAGACTGGCCGGGCGCGCTGTTGAAAGTGCCGCTGACGCTGGTGCCGGCGCCGGTCGTGCCGACGCCGGTCAGAACGGGATAGTTCTGCAGGTTGTTCGGACCTGTGTCCGCATCACCGGGATCATTCGGAGTCTGGCCATCCGCCGTGGCGCTGTTTGAGAGGTCGATGCCGAGACCGGACGTCCGATCAATGGAGTTGCCTCGTATCGGATTGTTGATTCCGCTGAGCACGAGGACACCCGTGGTGGTGTCAGTGATCGTGTTGCCGCCTCCCGTGGCGTCTCCGACCGTCACATTACTTGTGTGGAACAACAGGATGGCAGCGATCGTGTTCGTGATGGTGGCGTCGGGCGTGAACGTGTTGTTCTTGATGTTGAGACCGGACATGTACGCAGTCTGAATCCCGTAGTTCTCCGCGGCGATCGTGTTGGAAGTGATGCTTACGTTGGAGCCGTTCTCGAGATTGATTCCGGTGGGACCGCCGACATAGACATTTCCCGATGGCGACGTACCGATGTGGTTGTGCGAAATCGTCACATTCGATGCGGAGTCGGAGAAGATGGCGTCATTCGTTGCCGAGATGATGTTGCCGTCCGTAAAGGAACTTCCGCCAACGACCGCGCCGCTGCTGCCAGGCGTCAGGTGGATTCCGTGAATGTTGGGCGTTGCGAATCCGCCAGCCAGATTGAGGCCGATCCAATTCGCCGCGATGACCGGCGCGCCGGTTCCCTCGACATCGGCATAACAACGATTCACCGCCACGCCGCGCAAGATGCCGGATGTTCTGACACATGGGTTCGAGAGGCTGAGCGGAAGCGGAATGTTCGCGCCGCTGATCTCGATCAACGGGTCGCCGGCGTATCCCGGCTGTGCGGTGCCGTCGATGACGACCGCAGGCCCCGCTAATGGCAAGCTACTGGACAGCGTGATCGTCCGTGGTGCGGACGGAATGTTGAACGCAACGGTCCCGCCGCCTGCAGCGTTGGCATCTGTAATGGCCTGACGAAGCGATCCGGCGCCACTGTCGGCGGTATTGATCACGGTGAACGTAGCGCCGGAAGCGCAAACGGCCGCAAGAAATATTGAAAGCGCTATGGTCGAGGAAAATCGGGTCACCGCTCGATTCGCGTTCAGCCGGAGTGACGGGCCGCGACTCCGGAGGGTCGGAGGAACGGAACAACGGCGACTGCCAGCGACTTCATGCGTGCTCCAATCTGGAGTGGATCGCGTCCGTATAACGGAACTGGGTGTGAGCCGCGCGGTGCCCCCGCGGGCGGAAGCCAGAGGACAAGCATGTTACCTCTGAAACAGGCGTGGAAGCGCCGGGCCAAGGCACGGCACCACGTCGGCTGCAAACCCGAGTTGCGCGGCGCCGTTCGGAACGGACTAGATGAATACGCCGGTGATGTTGATTGCGAACCAAATGGCGACGAGAAAGAACGCGCCGGCGACGATGAGATGCCAGATGAACATGCCGACGAGGTGAATCGCTCGCCAGACGCGGACGTGCAAGGCAACCACCGCGACCGCTGACAGGAGCAAAAAACTCAACGTGGTGTACGTGGGCACGTCGACGGCCCACTTTTCGATCTCGTGACCGCCGGGATGGTATGTGGTGCCCCAATCCGGTACTGAGTGCATAACTGCGGCTAGGCCATAGAATGCGCGGCCGGTTGCGCGCTCGTAATGTGTCGTGACCAGTGAGATCCAAAGGATTCCGGCAAATGCGAGCAACAGTGGCGTGACAAACCAGGCGACCGTTCGCCGAGTCGATCTCATCTGATTTCGTCCGCCCGGCGGATCGGGCGCTCAGCCGCGCGCGGCCCGCACATGCAAGCATAACTGACACGAGAAGACGCCGGGGCGCCAGGCCGCGGAAGCGGCGGGCCAACGCACGGCCGCGCGTCGGCTGCAGCGGCGAGTTGGACAGCGGCCACCGGAATAACTGTACACCTTTGGGTGTACACTATCCATGTGAAACGCCGTGAGCTGGAGAAGCGGCTATCCGAACGCGGATGGCGCTTTCTGAGATCCGGCGGACGGCACGATGTTTGGACGATGGCGAACGGGAAGAAGCTGTTCCAAGGCACCGCGAAATCAACGAACAATTGGCAAAAGCGATTCTGCGCCGAGCTTGCCGGGAGCAAAAATGAGATTTGAAGGGCACCTGACGAAAGACGGGCAATTCTGGCTGGCCGAGATTCCGCTGCTGGATGCGATAACTCAGGGGCGAACGAAGGCCGACGCACTTCGAATGGTAGCGGACTGGCTCGAAACCATGGTGAACCGACGGGGTTTCAAGACAAAGGTGTTCTCCACGGGGAAAAAGACCTTCGAAATTGGCGGCAGCGATGCAGCCGCGATGACGGCGCTTCTGCTGCGACGCAGGCGAGAAGCAAGCGGAGCGTCGCTAAGAGATGTGGCTTCCCGGCTCGGCGAATCTTCACGCAATGCGTATGCACGGTATGAACGTGGCGACGCCGTGCCGACGGTGGAGAAACTTGACGCGTTATTGAAAGCAGCAGCCCCGGACGCCGATTTCGTGATTCGAGAATCGGCGGACAGTCACGGTTAGGAGTAGAGCATTGTCTCTCCAACTACTACTTAAGCCGACAGCGTAACACCTCCAACCCTGCCTCCTTCGCATCGAGCCGTGTTCCGCGCCCTTCGCTGCTGCAGCCTCGGTGAGGTAGCGGCGTTCGAACGCGGTCATCCCCGCCGCACGAGCGTCACAAGAAACATCGCTGACGCGACGCCGACGATTGTCGGGCCGAGCGTCAGATGCCAGTGCGACGCGATCGCGAAGCCGATTCCGACCGCCGCCATGCTCACGGCACACGATGCGAACAGAAAACGATCGAGCGTCGCCGGAGAGGTGGCCGATCTGCGTCGTCAGCGTTCTGCGGCACATAGCCGATCCGCACGCCGGGCCGCCCCCGGATTTCGCCGTCGTGCGGAAGAATGCCGAGAAGGCTCTTGATGAGGACCGTTTTCCCCGATCCGTTCGGCCCGATGATCGCGACGCTCTGCCCCTGGTCGACGCTGAACGAGACGTCGTGCACCACCCGGCGCTGATCGAGGACGACCGACAAATCGTGGACTTCCAGCAAATGCATCTGTGCACATGCTGTCGCTTTTGCTCAGCCGCGCGCAACCATTGCCACACGCCGGCGTAAGACAAAAGCCATGCGAGTGCACATCGCCACCCTCATCCTCTGTCTCGCCGCCGCTCGCGCAGCGGCAAATGTCGAGATCGTCGCGCCGCGCGAGATCCTCCACGACGACGATCTCCGTGTCCGCGTCACGGGACTCGAAAGCGGGACCACGGTGGAGTTGCGCTCCGAGTTCGTGACGCCCGGCGGCACGATCTGGCGTTCCGACGCGATGTTCGTCGCGGATGCGAACGGCAATGTCGATCCGTCGACGATGGCGCCGGTGAGCGGATCGTGGAGCGAAGCCGATCCGCATGCCTTCATCTGGTCGATGGCGAAAACGAACGAAATGCCGTCGACAACATCGGTGCTCGAAAATGACGACCGCAGCATCATCACGGTCGCCGTTCTTCAGAACGGAAAGAATCTCGCGGAGAAGCGCATCACGCTTTGGAAGCGTGCGGCCGGAATCTCGACGACCGAGATTCGCGGGCCGGTCATCGGCACGCTTTACGAGCCGTACGGCAAACGATCTCTCCCCGGCATCATCGTCCTCGGCGGATCGGAAGGAGGAGTCAATCGCTGGATGGCGGCGCTCCTCGCATCGCGCGGCTTTGCGACGCTCGCCGTTGCGTATTTCGGGATCGATCCGCTCCCCGACCTGCTCGACCGCATTCCCGTCGAGTCGATCGATCGCGCCGTCGAATGGCTGCGCGCACAGCCGGCGGTCGACCCGAAAAAAATCGCGATCGTCGGCGGATCGAAGGGCGCCGAGCTCGCGCTCGTGGCTGCGTCGCGGAATCCCGCGGTGCGCGCAGTCGTCGCTTACGCGCCGAGCTCCGTCGTCTTTCAAAGCATCACGTACGGAAAAGGCGGCAAGACATCGTCGTGGACCGCCGGCGGGAAAGAGCTTCCCTTCGCGCCCTACGTCGACACGGGCGCGTACGCGGCGAGCAAGCGATTGATCGATCTTTACGAACCGACGCTCACCGCCGCGCCTGCCGATGCAGCGATTCCGGTCGAGACGATCAATGGACCGATCCTGCTCATCGCCGGCAAAGAAGACGCGTTGTGGCCTTCGGCAACGATGGCCGCGCAGATCGTCGCGCGCGCGAAGGAGCATCATTTTCGTTTTCCGATCACGAATCTGACGATCGACGACGCCGGCCATCACGTGCTGCAGATCCCGAATCGCCCCACGGGCGACTCGCTGCGCCTCGGCGGTTCGGCGAAGGGACTCTTCGACGCGCAATCCAGGAGCTGGCGGGCCATGATCGACTTTCTCGACCACTCGCTGCGCTGACGTTGGTCAACGATCACACGACCGGCGCGCAGACGGTCACCGATTCGCGCCCGCATTCGTGCGCCAATGGTGTCGCGGAGGTGCACGATGCTGGTCTACAGAGTGGACGTTCCGCGAGAAGACCGTCGCGGAGCGACCGATTCGAACTGCGTTCACATCCAGGCCATCGATTCGCTCGATGCCCTCGGCTACCGCGGATGCGGGCGCGAAGAGCACAGCGGGGAGAACGCGCCCTTGGCGCCTCCGACGCTCGAGCTCGAGCTCGCCGATAACCGGGCGGAGGACCGCACATGAACGACCCGAAGCTGCTCATCGTCTTTGCCAGCCGCTACGGCCAGACGGAAAAGATCGCGCGGCGCATCGCCGCGATCGCCGGACCGGCCGCGCGCGTGGTCAGCATCGCCGATGCCGATGATATCCACATCGAGGAATTCGACGCGCTCATCGTCGCCGGCGGCGTGTACTTCGGTCGCCACGACCGGCGGCTCGAGGATTTCGTCCGCCGCAAACTCGGCGTGATCTCGACGGTGGAGGCGGCATTCATCTCGGTCAGCGGATCGGCGAACGAGAGTTACGTGCATGAATTCGCGCGGCGCACCGGATGGGTGCCGGAGCTGCACGCGACATTTCACGGCGGCGAGCCCTACACGAAATACGGCTTCTTCGTCCGCTGGATGATGCGATCGATCGCGCGCAGGCACGGGCGCAAAGTCGACGTCCATCGCGATTACGAGTTCACCGACTGGGCGTCCGTCGATCGTTTCGGGCGCGACTTCCTCGGTTACGTCTCCGTCAAGCGGAGCGCGTGAGTGCTACGATTCCGGGATCCATGACCCGGCAGATCGCGCTGTGGGGCGCAGCGGGCGGCGTGCTGATCGCGCTGCTGAAGCTGATCGAGTACAAACATTTCGTGCACGAATATCCTGCCGACATTTACGGCGGCCTCATCGCGCTCATCTTCACCGCGGTGGGCATCTACCTGGGCCTCAAGTGGACGAGACCGCAGACGGCGGCGGCGGGTCCGCCGAGCGGCTTTGTCCTCAACGAGACGAATCTGCGCGACGTCGGTCTCACCCAGCGCGAGCACGAAATCCTCGGCCTCATCGCCGAGGGGCTGAGTAACCGCGAGATCGGCGAGAGGCTGTTCGTGTCCGAGAACACGGTCAAGACCCACACATCGCGCGTGTTCGAGAAAATGCAGGTGCAGCGGCGGGTTCAGGCGGTTCGTAAGGGAAAGGAGCTGGGTCTGATCCCGTAGGTGCCGTCGTCCTCTTCGTCCTCTTTGTGTGAATCATCCTTTCGTTGACGGCGAAATCACCCGAAAGTATGTCGCCGACACGGCGCGGCAAGCCGATGTTGGCGGCAAGGAGAAGCACTCATGAAGCGAATCGTCCTGATTTTCGGTCTGATCTCCGGCGCCGTCTCGTCGGCGATGATGTTTCTCACGCTGCCGCTCATCAATCGCGGCGTCGTGAATTTCAGGAACGGAGAGGTGATCGGCTACACGGCCATTTTCCTCTCGTTCCTGCTCGTGTTTTTCGGCATCCGCTCGTATCGCGAAAACCACGGCGGTGTCATCTCGTTCGGCCGCGCGTTCTCGGTCGGCATCCTCATCACGCTGATCTCGTGCGTGTTCTATGTGGTGTCATGGGAGATCATCTACTTCAAGGCGATGCCCGATTTCAGCCGGAAGTTCGGCGAGGCCACGATCGCGTCGCTCAAAGAAAAAGGCGCAAGCGATGCGGCGATCGAAGCGAAGAAGAAAGAGATCCGGCAGATGAAGGCGATCTACGACAATCCGGTGACCAATGCCGCGGTGACCTTTCTCGAGCCGTTTCCGGTCGGACTCGTTGTGACGCTCGTCTCGGCCTGGATCCTTCGGCGTCGCGACGGCAACACGCGTGCGGCTCGCGCGAGAACGGCGATCGCGTAGTGGAAGTCATCGTCCGGCGTCGCTTTCCGTTCTACGAGGCCACACTTCGGATCGCAGAGGGCTGCGACGCCGTGAAGGCTGCGCTCAATGCAGGGGCGGAGGGCGATCGATTCGTCCTCCGCTCGACGAGGCACGGCATTTACGGCGTGCTGGCCCCGTTGCTCGAAGGGCATCTTGCGCCGAATGGAAGCGGCGGCTGCGACGTGCAGTTTCGCGTCTCGTATCCGCGAATCTGGTGGGCCGCGTGGGTGATTCTGTTCGGTGCGATGTCCGTTGAAATCTTCAAGGCGCCCACGACCGGCGCGATGCTCATCCTGCTACTGTGCATTGCGGTCCTCGCGGCGCTCGCGCTGGTTCCGCTGCCGATGCGAGGCTCAGCGTTCGCGAGGCACGTCGATCGTGCGCTTGCGAAGAGCGGACAGTAGCGTGACGAGGTGGATCGAGGCGAGGATCGCGAGCAGCAGCGCACCGGCGAGTGCGACATCGCCGAACGTGCCGAGCCAGTCGCGGCCGCCGCGCGCCACCGCCAGCCCGCTCTCGATCGTGCTCGCGTCGATGTTCGTACCGTAGGCGATCTTCGCGATGTCCAGATCGGGCGTGAGGATCACGACCTCGCTCGTGTGGCTCATCGTCTCGCTGGAACGGAAGCCGATCGAGTCGAAGAAGCGCAGCGCATCGGCGCGATTCGCCACCGCCATCGTCCATGCGAGCGGGAGCTGATGACGATCGCGAAACGCGTGCAGGTCCCTCGGTGTGTCGCGAGGATCGAATGAGAAAAAGATGACGCGATAGCTGTTGGGGTCGAGATTCAGCGTGGCGCGCCTGAGATTCTCGGCGATGAGCGGGCAGGCGAGCGGACATCGGGTGTACATCGGCACCACGATCGCCGGATTTCCGCGCCATTCCTCGACGGATCGCGTGCGGCCGGTGTCATCGACGAAAGGAATCGAGGCGATGTGGGGCGGCCGAGTCTCAGTCGGGCGCGAGCCGAGTGAGAATCGGCTCAACATGAATAGAAGCAGCGCGATCATCGCTGCATCGCCACCGGGCTCGCCGGATCGTATCCGGGCGCCCCTTCGTACCTGCCCTGTGCGAGCTCGACGAAGGGCATCGTGTACGCAACGATTAGAAGAATCGCTGCGCCGACGAGCCATGGACGGAGCCGCTGCACGCCTGCAATGTCCTCGTCGTAATAGAGGTCCGAGACGGGCAGCTCGAGTGCGGGCGCCGCGCTCTTCGCTCTGAACAACGTGCCGAAGAACACGACGAAGAACATCAGCATCGCAAGAAACATCAGCGCGCCGCCCGCCGCGCCCACCAGCTCCGCTTTACGCCAATCGGCGCGAAACAGCGGCGACGCCGGATTCGTGTACGACAGGCCCATGTTCGTCCGCCGCGGTGCTCCCGTAAGGCCGCCGTAGAACAGCGAAAGAGAAAAGATCATGATGCCTGTGGTCCAGACATACGGCACCCAGACATTGAGACCCTTGAACGCGATCGCTTTGCCGCTCAATGTGCTCAGAAGGAGCAGACTTCCGCCGATGAACGCCAGAAACACCGGGCCGGCGACCGTCTGATGAAAATGTGCCGGCAGCCACGACGTGTTGTGCACGACGCTGTCGAGGTTGTACGACGCGTTGACGATGCCGGTGATGCCGCCGAAGATGAAGATGAAGAGACCGCAAAACAGATACGGGAACATCCAGCGCTCGCGGTCGAAGTAGGGGAGCTTTTTCCACCAGCCGAACAGGCCCGTGCCGCCCCTCTCGCGCGCGCCGTGCTCCATGGAAGCGGCGAGCGTGAACGCCGTGACGAAGCTCGGCAGCGCGACGAGCATCGTGAAAAACGTGTGCACGAATTTCCAGTTCGCGCTGATCGCCGGCTCCATGTATTGATGATGCAGCCCGACCGGCGCGGAGAAGACGATCAGCCAGAGAAACGTGAACCGGCCGGCGAAATCGGAGTAAAGCTTTCCGCCGGCGAGCTTCGGCAGCATCGTGTAGTACATGACGTACGCAGGAAGCAGCCAGAAATAAACGAGTGGGTGGCCGAAGAACCAGAAGAGCATTCGCGCCAGCGGCACGTTGACCGTGCGCACCCAGCCGAGCGACCACGGGATGAGCAGGAAAATGATCTCGATCGCCACCGGAATCGTGGCGATGAACCAGACGATGAACGTGGCGAAGATGCCGAGAACGCCTAACGGCATCTTGATCCCGGGGTTCTCGTGCTTCCAGCGCTGATACACCGGGATCCAGCTGAAGAACGCGATCCACGATCCGACGACCACGAGCACCAGCCCGATGTAAAACGCCGGATGCGCCTGCAGCGGCGGATAGAACGTGTAAAGCACGGTCGCTTTTCCGGTCAGCATCGGCACGGCGGCCATGAGCGTTCCGCCGGTCATCAGAATCAGCGACCACCATGCCGCGCCTGACAAGAGCGGTTTGCCGAGATGAAAGCGCATGACGGCATGGCCGAACGCGACGGCGAAGAACGTCGTGAAGACGATCGCATTGATGGTGCCGTGCAGCGTAAGTCCCTGGTAATAGTCGATGCCGAGGATGCTGGCCCGGTGAAGGATGCCGGAGCGGTAGAGCACCTGCAGGAACCCGGCGACGATTCCGATGATCAGCAGGACCATCGGGAAGATGATCTCGAACAGAATGATCTGCCGCAGTCCGGGCTCGATTTCCAGGCGGCTGTACGAAATCGTGGCGCTCTTCATCGCAGACTCTTGATGTAGTCGATGATCGCCTGTTCCTCGGCCGGCGACATCGGCAATGGCGGCATCGTCGCTTCGAAACCCTTGACCACTTTTGCGTCGGGCTTCTCGATCGATTCGCGCAGATAGGCGTCGTCGGCGATGACGGTCATGCCGTTCGTGAGCGTGCGCCGGCTGCCATAGAGGCCCTTGAATGTCGGGCCGACCTGAACACTGCCGTCGATCGAGTGGCATGCGGTGCAGCCGAATTTTTCGAGGAGCTGCGGGCCGCCGAGCTCCGCGGAGGGCGGCGGGGCGGGTGCGGCCGCCTTCTCGGTGACGTGAATGACGCCGGCCATGTTCTGGTGGGCGACGCCGCAATACTCGTTACAGACCACGAGATAGTCGCCCGGCTTTTCGAAACGGACGCGCGCATAGTTCACCGCGCCCGGCACCGCCATGAGGTTGAAGTTTGTTCCGACGATGTTGACTCCGTGCGTGACGTCGGCGGTGCTCAGATAGATGTCGGCGGTCGAACCGGGGACGATCGAGATCTCGGCCGGTTCGAACTTCCACATCCGCGCGATGTAGTGGATCTCGTAGCGCTTCGGCGCCTGCTCGTTCACGGATGCGTCGCGGAACGGGCGGATGTCGGTGAGGCAGGTGGGGAGTCCGATTCCGAAGAGTTTGACCGAAAGCCCGATCACTGCGGTCAGGGCCAGCAAAAAGATCGCCGCGCTGATCGCGATCCGGCGTTCGAGCATGTCTACCTGCGTACCACCATCAGCGCCATCAGCGACAGCCAGACGGCGGCATAGAAGACGATCATCGCTGCAAAGAACGCGATCGCGCCCTTTGGTACGAACCGATTTGGACTCACCTTGGACGGGCATGTTACGCCATCGTTCGCACGCCGAGCTACAACGCGCTCTCTTTTCTCCGACTGCAAATACGCAACGTAGAAGGCATGTGCGAATCGCCTGTGGGTTTTGCGATCGCTGCAAACATGCAGATCTCGTGACGGCCGGCCCCGCGGAACGATTCTGAATTCCCCGGCGCCGGGACTTCATCGGGGCGTTTGAACATCGCCGCGTGACCGCGAGCACATCGAGCGGTACTCATCCACACAATCGGCTCGTGACCGGGCCGATCCAATCACGACGCGGAGTGCGCCTACATTGCCAATCGACACGTGAAGGAGGCCGCATGACCGCGTCTCGCACAATCGCGGAACAACTCCAACGCGCCGGCGTCAGCCGGCGGAATTTCATCACTTTCTGCGGAAAAATCATGGTCGCCGCGCCGGTCGGTCTGGCGTTGACGAACAAACTCTCTCCGCAGGCCATGGCTGCCACCATCGGCAAGGCCAAACGCCCGTCAGTGATCTGGCTCGAGATGCAGGACTGCACGGGCTGCACGGAGACGCTCCTCCGCACATCGCAACCCGACCTCGGCACGCTGATTCTGAACATCATCTCGCTCGACTATCACGAGACCGTGATGGCCGCCGCGGGCAACGATGCCGAAGCGGCGCTGAACGACGCGATGAAGGCGAACGACGGCAAGTACGTCCTCATCGTCGAAGGCTCGATCCCGACGAAAGACGCCGGCGTTTACCTGACCATTGGCGGCAAGAAGGGCAGCGAGAAGCTGCAGGAAGTCGCCGATCATGCCGCGGCGGTCATTGCGATCGGTTCGTGCGCATCGTGGGGCGGCGTGCCATCCAGCACCATCAATCCGACCGGTGCTGTCGGCGTCGACTCGATCATCAAGAACAAGCCGGTGGTCAACATCCCCGGCTGCCCGCCGAATCCGTACGTGCTGCTCGGGACCGTGCTCGAGTACGCGACGACCGGCAAGGTTCCCAAGCTCGACTCGTTAGGCCGTCCGCTGTTCGCGTACGACCGCACGATCCACGACCACTGTCCGCGCCGCGCGCACTTCGACGCCGGCGAATTCGCGGCGCAGTTTGGCGACGAGGCGCATTCCAAAGGCTGGTGCCTCTACAAGCTCGGCTGCAAGGGCCCGGTGACGCATGCGCCGTGCTCGACGCGCCACTTCAACGAGGTCGTCGACTGCTGGCCGATCGGCATCGGCGCGCCGTGCGCCGGCTGCACCGAAAAGGACGTCGCCTTCACTGTACCGCTGTTTACTACAGTGGACATCAAGCGTCCCGTGCCGCCCGACTTCTATCCCGAGGTCACGCCGGAGCACAGGCCGGTGAGCCCGGTGGCCACCGGTGTGGCCGGACTCGTCGGAGGGGCGCTCGTCGGCGCGGGATTCATCGCCTCGAAGAAACTCAACGAGGGCACGAGCGACGAGAAGCCGAAGGAGTAGGCGATGAGCACCGATCGTCGAGGGTTCTTCAAGAACATCGCGGCGGCTGCGACGCTGACCGCGATTCCGACCGCGGCGCTGGCGCGCGAGAAGCACAAAGCGCCGGCGGACGCAGTCGGTCTTCTCTACGACGCGACCAAGTGCATCGGCTGTAAGGCTTGCGTCGTCAAATGCAAAGAGGTCAACAATCTTCCTGCCGATACCGACGGTTACGGCGGCGGTCTGTACGACGCGCCGAATTCGCTGAACGGCACGACGAAGAACGTCATCCAGCTCTACAAGAACGCCGGCGAGGAGTCGTTCGTCAAGAAGCAGTGCATGCACTGCATCGACCCCGCCTGCGTCGGCGCGTGCATGTTAGGCGCGCTGCAGAAGAGCAAATTCGGCGTCGTCGCTTATGACCCCGACAAATGCGTCGGCTGCCGCTACTGTCAGGCCGTCTGCCCGTTCAATGTGCCGCAGTTCCAGTGGACGAAGATCGCGCCGCGCATCGTCAAGTGCGAGCTGTGCAAAGACCGCCTGGCCGAAGGCAAAGAGCCCGGCTGCACGGAAGTCTGCCCGCGCAAAGCGGTGATCTTCGGAAGTTACGCCGATCTGCTCGACGAAGCGCACAAGCGCCTCCGCGAGAATCCCGGCAAATACGTGCCGAAGGTCTACGGCGAGCACGAGCTCGGCGGAACACAGGTTCTGTACCTCTCGCACATCGAGTTCGAGAAGCTCGGCTTCCGCTTCAGTCAGCAGCGCTCCGTTCCCGATCTGCAGCAGACCGTCAGCCACGGCATCTACAAAGGCTTCGCCGGTCCCGTGGCGCTCTATGCGCTCCTCGGCGCGGTGATGTTCCGCAATCGAAAGAAAAACCCCGAAGAGGAGAAGGAGAGCTGATGGAAACGAAAGCACAACCGCTCGGCGGTCCGCTTTTCACGCGCGGCTACTACGTCCTTCTCGGGCTCGCCGTCGTCGGAATCGCGCTGATTCTGTGGCGATTTGCGGTGGGTCTCGGCGCGGCGACCGGCCTCAGTGACGGCTATCCGCTCGGCCTCTGGATCGCGCTCGACGTCGTCACCGGAACCGCGCTCGCGTGCGGCGGCTACGCCGTCGCCTTCGTGGTCTACATCTTCAACAAAGGCCAGTACCATCCCCTCGTTCGGCCGGCCGTTCTCACGAGCGCCCTCGGCTACACCATCGGCGGCGCGTCGGTCATCATCGACATCGGCCGTCCCTGGAACGTGTGGAAAGTGCCGATTCAGTTCTGGCACTGGAACCTCAATTCCTCGCTGCTCGAAGTCGCGCTCTGCATCATGGCCTACGTCGTGGTGCTGTGGATCGAGCTCTCTCCTGCGCTGCTCGAGAATGCGAAGAAGCCGATCCTCGTGAAGATCCGCAACTTCCTCAACAAAGCTCTGATCTGGATCATCGCCCTCGGCATGCTGCTGCCGACGATGCACCAGTCGTCGCTCGGCTCGCTGATGATGCTCGCCGGACCGAAGCTCCATCCGCTGTGGCTCACCGGCTGGCTGCCCCTGCTGTTCCTCATGACCTGTCTGGCGATGGGCTACTCGATCGTGGTGTTCGAGTCGGTCTTTTCGGCGACGGCGTTCCATCGCAAACCGGAGACGCCGATGCTCATCAACCTGCAGAAGGTCGCCGTGTGGCTCGGCCTCGCGTTTGTCGTCGTGCGCTTCATCGATCTGATCGCGAACGGCAACATCCGCTATGCGACGAAGCTCGACCTGTTCGGCACGATGTTCTGGATCGAGACGGTGCTGTGGATTCTGCCGCTTCTGATGATGCTCGCAAATCCGCATCCGAACCTCGGCAGCCTGTTCCGCCAGGCGATCGTCATCGCATTTGCCGGCGCGCTGTACCGCTTCGACACCTATCTCGTGGCATTCCAGCCGGGTCCGGGCTGGCACTACTTCCCGACCGTCCCGGAGATGTTCATCAGCATCGGCCTGATCTCACTCGAGCTGGCCGGCTACGTCGCCATCGTGAAGCGCTTCCCGATTCTCGGTGGATTAGGAGAGAAAGCATGACCAAGATCGTCATCGATCCCATCACTCGAATCGAAGGCCATTTGCGCATCGACGTGGAGGTCGATGGCGGCAAAGTCGAGAAGGCGTGGGCCTCCTCCACGATGTGGCGCGGCATCGAGCGCATTCTCGTCGGACGCGATCCGCGCGAGGCGTGGTTCTTCACGCAGCGCTTCTGCGGCGTCTGCACGACCGTGCACGCGTTCGCGTCGGTGCGCGCGGTCGAAGACGCGCTCGACCTCGAGATTCCGGTGAACGCGCAGTACATCCGGAATCTGACGATGATCGCGCACGCCCTGCACGATCACGTCGTGCACTTCTATCAGCTCTCCGCGCTCGACTGGGTCGACGTCACGCAGGTTCTCAAAGCCGATCCGGCGAAGGCGTCGTCGATCGCCGAGAGTCTGTCCGATTGGCCGGGCAACTCGAAGAAGGAGATGCAGGCCACGAAGGAGAAGGTCAAGGCGCTCGTCGACAGCGGGCAGCTCGGCCCGTTCGCGCACGGCTACTGGGGCCATCCGGCGATGAAGCTTCCGCCCGAGGTGAATCTGATCGCCGTCACGCATTATCTGCAGGCGCTCGAGTATCAGCGCTACGCCAACCAGGTCGTCGGAATGTTAGGCGGAAAGACGCCGCACATTCAGAACGTCGCGGTGGGCGGCGTGCAGAACGCGATCAATCTCGACAGCGAGGCCGCGCTCAACCTCGACCGGCTTTATCAAATCAAATCGCTGCTCGACAAAGTGGTGCCGTTCGTCCAGAACGTCTACGTGCCGGATGTCTGCGCGGTCGCGGCCATGTATCCCGACTGGTTCGGCTACGGCGCGGGCGTGACGAACTATCTCTCGGTGCCCGATCTGCCGCTCGACGGCAAGAACACGCAGTTCGATCTGCCGGGCGGCTACATTCCGAACGGCGATCTCGCGAAGTACGTTCCGATCAAGGGTCAGAAGGATCCGTTCTGGGTCAAAGGCGTCGCGGAAGACAGCGCCCATTCCTGGTACAAGGGCTCGGGTCCGCTGCATCCGTGGAAAGGCGAGACCGATCCCGACTACACCGACTTCCAGCCGGACGGCAAGTACTCGTGGGTCAAAGCTCCGCGCTTCAACGGCGAGCCGGCGCAGGTCGGCCCGCTGGCGAACGTGCTGTGCGGCGTCGCCGCCGGCAATCCGCTGATGGTCAAGTGGACCACGGCGGCGCTCAACAACATCTCGACGATCGCGAAGATCAAAGCGACGCCGGCGCATCTGCACTCGACGTTAGGCCGTCACGGCGCGCGCGCCGTCCGCGCCGCGGTGCTGTCCGAGCTCGCGTACAAACACTGGCAGCTGCTCGTCGACAATGTCACCAAAGGCGACAAGACGATCTTCAACGCGCCGAAGTTCCCGTCGGGCGAGATCGAAGGCGTCGGCTTCCACGAGGCGCCGCGCGGAACACTCTCGCACTGGGTCGTGATCGATAACGGTGCGATCAAGAATTACCAGGCCGTGGTTCCGACGACATGGAACGCCAGCCCGCGCGACATCAAAGGTCAGCCGGGTCCGTACGAGGCCGCGCTGCTCAAGAATCCGATCGCCGACACCGAGCATCCGCTCGAAGTGCTGCGCACGATTCACTCGTTCGATCCATGCATGGCCTGCGCGGTTCACATGTTCGACCCGTCGGGCAACAGCATTGTGAAGGTGAAGGTGCTCTGATGCCGGGCGAGCGGCGAGCGGCGAGCGGCGAGCAGGGGGATGAACAATCCCGCCCGCCGCTCACTGCTCGCCGCTCGCCGCTTCGCGCTGCCGTCTACGGCATCGGCAACATCCTCCTGGGCGATGACGGAGTGGGCCCAGCCGTCGCCCATTTTCTCGAGGACAACTACTTCTTTCCGCCGAATGTCGCGGTCGAAGATCTCGGCACTCCCAGCCTCGCGCTTCCGAGCTATCTGAGTGGTTTCGACGTTCTGATCTTCATCGATGCGGTCGCGGGAGGCGACGCGCCCGGATCGATTCGCACGTTCACGCGCGACGAGATCGTCGCGGTCGCTCCCGGCATTCGCATCAGCCCGCACGAGCCGTCGATCAACGATGCGCTCATCGTCCTCGATTTCGCCGGCGACGCGCCGCGCGATGTCGTGCTCGTCGGCGTCATTCCGAAGTCGCTCGAAGGCGGCGTCGCGCTTTCGGCCGAGGTGGACGAAGCCGTCGCGGAAGCGGCGGAAGTCGTGCTGACCGAGCTCGCCGTGCGCGGAGTTCACGTGGACCCGCGCTGCTCCCCCTGCGGCCGGCGCGCTGCGGCGGTCTGAACATTCGAAGGAGAAACGCATGAGTACAGCAACGCTGCTTCTCAACGGCAAGGAATACGAATTTCCCGTCATCAAGGGAACGGAGGACGAGACGGCGATCGACATCGCATCGCTTCGCGCGAAAACCGGCGCGATCACGCTCGATCCCGGCTACGGCAACACCGGATCGTGCGAGAGCGCGGTCACCTTCATCGACGGCGAGCGCGGAATTCTGCGCTATCGGGGCTATCCGATCGAGGAGATCGCCGCGAATGCGAGCTTCGTCGAGACGGCGTATCTGCTGATCTACGGCCACCTGCCGACCACCGAAGAGTTGAATGCATTCGAGGAAAAACTGACGCGCCACAGCCTCATTCACGAGGACATGAAGAAGTTCTTCGAAGGCTTCCCGCCCTCGGCGCATCCGATGGCGATTCTCTCGGCGATGATGGCTTCGATGTCGACGTACTACCCCGAGATCACCGACGAGAACCGCGACCTCAACATGATTCGCATTCTGTCGAAGGCGAAGACGATCGCCGCGTTCTCGTACAAGAAATCGATCGGCCAGCCCTTCATCTATCCGCGCAACGATCTGAGCTACACCGAGAACTTCCTGCACATGATGTTTGCCGTTCCCGCCGAGCCGTACAACGTGTCCGCCGCGGTCAACCGCGCGCTGAACCTTCTGCTGATCCTTCACGCCGATCACGAGCAGAACTGCAGCACCTCGACCGTGCGGATGGTCGGCAGCAGCGGCGCGAATCTTTTCGCCACGATGTCGGCCGGCATTTGCGCGCTGTGGGGCCCGCTGCACGGCGGCGCGAATCAGCAGGTCATCGAGATGCTGCAGCAGATCCGCGACAACGGCGGCAACCTCAAGGCATTCGTCGAGAAGGCGAAGGTGAAGGACTCCGGCTTCAAGCTGATGGGCTTCGGTCACCGCGTCTACAAGAACTTCGATCCGCGCGCGACGATCCTCAAGAAATCGGCGGACGAGGTGTTAGGCGAGCTCGGTCTGCGCGACCCGCTGCTCGACATCGCCAGGCAGCTCGAGGAAATCGCACTGAAGGACCCCTACTTCATCGAGCGGAAGCTGTATCCGAACGTCGACTTCTACAGCGGCATCATCTATCGGGCGATCGGCATCCCCACCAACATGTTCACGGTGATGTTCGCCCTCGGCCGTCTGCCGGGCTGGCTCGCGCACTGGAAAGAGATGACCGACGACAAATCGACGCGCATCAGCAGACCGAGGCAGGTGTACACCGGCGCGAAGAAGCGGGCGTTTGAGCCGATCGGCGAGCGCGTTCGCGAGCTCATCGAGGCTTAGTTCACCAGGGAGGGCGGGAGCTTCGCAGGATCTACCGGCGGCGGTGAAAACGAGGAAGCCATGCGAAAAGCGATTTTCTGGACCGGCTGGGGCATTCTCTTTCTGCTTCCGATTGCGTTTCTGGCGGAGGTTGTCATCGAGCAGGATCTGCCGGCGATGCCGCCGTGGAAGCTCGTCATTCCGATCGTCGGCGTCGCGCTGACGATCATCGGGCGCAATCGCGACGACGTGCTCAAGCATCACATCGGGTGACGTCGCCGCGACGCTCGCAGCCGCGAGTCACAACGAAACGTATCGGAGAGCACGGACGAACCGTCGCAATGAAGGTTCACTCCCGGGAGCAAAGGAGAACGTCATGACTGCGACTCTGCCTCGTGAAACTCGTCCCGTCCCCTTCGACATCGGCATCGATGAGCGGAGCCGGCGTCAGGTCGCCGACTCCCTGTCGCATCTCCTCGCCGACACCTACACGCTCTATTTGAAGACGCACAACTTCCACTGGAACGTCACCGGACCGATGTTCCAGACGCTCCATCTGATGTTCGAGCAGCAGTACAACGAGCTTGCGCTGGCCGTCGACGCGGTCGCGGAGCGCATCCGCGCGCTGGGGTTCCCAGCGCCGGGAACCTATCGTGAATTCGAACGCCTCGGCTCGATTCCGGACGAAGAACAAGTCCCCGCTGCCGAAGAGATGATCCGCATCCTCCTGATCGGACACGAGACCGTTGCCCGGACCGCTCGAGCCGCGTTTCCTCCCTCGGAAAATGCCGGTGATCAGGCGACGCTCGATCTGCTGACGCAGCGCATCCAGGTCCACGAAAAAACTGCCTGGATGCTGCGCAGTCTGCTCGCGTGAGCTCACTGCGCCGCGGCGATCGCTGCCTCTCGAGCATCGCCGCCGGCGCCCAGGCGAACTCGCAGGTGCAAGCGCTCGAGCATTTGGTGCATGTCGTGGCCCATGTGATGGGCCACGACGGCTTCGACGTCGTGGTCGCGGAGAAACCGGGCCACGCGCGCGTGACGCGAGCTTTCCGTCGCTGAATCGTGGAGAGCGTGCCAGCCGACGTCGAATTCCTGCCACCCGCTGACTGCGCCTCCCTGCACGTCTGCGATTGCCACTCGTTGAGCGCGTCCCCAGCGAGTATCGATCAGGCCGTCGTTTGTAATCGCCATGCACACATTCATGACGGATCTTCTAAATCCGCTGCCGCACTTCGACGATGTCTCGACGCACGGCCGGTTGTGACGGGTGACGATGATCACACCCACGGATGCGGGCGGGCATCGTCGTGCGCCGCTTTCCGCTCTACGTTTTTTCCGTGAGCCGTCCCGACCTCATTTTCATCCACGCGCCGAGCATCTACGACTTTCGCGATCGCAAGATTTTCTTCGGGCCGCTGAGCGACGTCATTCCTTCGTCGCCGATTTTCGAGATGTACCCCGTCGGTTTCCTGACCCTCGGCGCGTATCTGCGCCGGCAGGGATACAAAGTGCGCATCATCAATCTCGCGCTGCTGATG
This sequence comes from Thermoanaerobaculia bacterium, assembly GCA_035516895.1. GTDB lineage: Bacteria > Acidobacteriota > Thermoanaerobaculia > Gp7-AA8 > Gp7-AA8 > Gp7-AA10. The sequence continues at coordinate 19,674 of DATIZY010000334.1, forward strand.
ATGCGCAGCCGCCGCTTTCGCCCGGAGAAGCTTCTCGCGAAGCTGCGGCCGAAGCTGTTCGGCATCGACCTGCACTGGCTGCCGCACGCGCAGGGATCGATCGAGGTCGCGCGGCTGCTCAAGAAACTCCACCCCGAGATCCCGATTGTTTTCGGTGGGATTAGTGCTACATATTATCATGATGAATTAATCCGAGAGCCCTCTGTCGATTTCGTGTTGCGCGGCACGCTGACCGAGCCCTCGCTCCTGGCGCTCATCCGCGAAATCGAAGGGGACAAGCGCTTCGAACGCGTGCCCGACCTCACGTGGAAGGGCGGCGTGAATCGGGTTTCTTCCCGGCCCGCTTCCCTCGACGAATACCCACTGGACCTCGGCATGATGGCCGGCTCGGTGGTGCGACACCTCGATTTCTGGAGCAACGTCCCGTTTCACTCGTGGTGGCGGCACCCGATCACCGCGGTCTTCACGGTCAAAGGATGCATGCGCGGATGCGTGACGTGCGGCGCATCGTCGGCGTCGTTCCGGCGCTTCATGCCGGCGAGGCATCCGATCCTGCGCGGCGCCGGCGCAATCGCGAAGGAGGTGAACGAGCTGGCAACGATCACGCGCGCGCCGATCTTCTTCGTGGGCGATCTTCGTGACGGCGGCGATGCGTACGTGTCGGAGGTGCTCGCGGCGCTGGCGAAGTCTCCGGTGTCGAATCGCATCGTCTTCGAGTTTTTCGATCCGCCGAGCGCGGAGCTCATCGCGCGCATCGATGGTGCAGTGCGTCGTTGGGGGGCGGAGCTCTCGCCCGAGAGCCACGATGAGAGCGTGCGCGCGCTCATGGGGAAGGCCACGTTCACCAACGCCCGGATGAACGAATCGATCGACCTCCTGATGCGCTCGCGCTGCGAACAGCTCGATCTCTTCTACATGGTCGGACTGCCGGGGCAGACGCACGCCAGCGTTCTGGCGACCGTCGACTCGATCGAGGATCTCTTTCGCCGCTACGATCGGCGTCTCTCGGCGTTCATGACGCCGATGGGTCCGTTCATCGACCCGGGAAGCGACGGATTCGAGCAGGCAGAGAACCGCGGCTACATCCTTCGGGCGCGCACGCTCGCCGAGCATCGCGCGCTGCTCGAGGCGCGTGACTGGGAGTCGATGCTCAACTACGAGACGCGCTGGATGACGCGCTCCGAGATCGTGTCGTCTACGTACGAGGCCGGCTCACGTCTCAACGATCTGAAGGAGCGCTACGGACGCATCGATCGCAAGCAGGCCGCCCGCGTTCGCGCGCACCTGCGGTCGAACGGAACGATCATCGACAAGTCGGAGCTCTTTCCGCCCGGCGCGTTCCTTCGCAACTTTCGCATCGGCGGCATTCTGCGGCTGCTGTGGAGAGATACCGCTCGACACGTTCTGCGGCCGCTCACCACTCGATGAGGAGTGGCCCTCAGGAGCTTCAAAGTTCAAAGTCCTAATTTCAACTTGAAAATGAAAAATGACTCGAACTCACTTCTTTCGGTTTTTTCATTTTTCATTTGAAATTTGAAATTTCGAAGCGGCCTTGAAAACGACTGATCGAAGCACCGCCCGGTGTTTGGTCGTTGATTTGAATCTTGAATCGATCTTCCAAGGCATTCGGCTACGATCTCAGCCCTCACTCCTCAGTCCTCACTCCCCGTGATGCTCGTCACCAGCCCGTGTAGCGCGAGTCATCACGCTGTGTTCTCTCAGCGCCTACCTTGATGCCATGACCGCTCGTGGACGCCGGATCGAGGTGCGAGGCACCGTCCAGGGTGTCGGATTTCGCCCGTTTGTTTACCAGCTCGCGCGGCGCATCGGCGTGAACGGGCGCGTGCGGAACGACTCCCGGGGAGTGGTGATCGACGCGTTCGGCGCCGCCGGCTCGCTGGACGACTTCATCGAAGCGCTGGAGGCCGAGGCGCCTCCGGCCGCGCGTGTGAGAAGCATCGATTGGTCCGCCATTCCCTTCGAAACCGCCTCCGGCTTCACGATCGTCGAGAGCGCGAGCTCGACCGAGCATCGCGTGTCGATTCCCGCGGATCTCGCGACATGCGGCGACTGCCTGCGCGAGATCCTCGATCCGACGAACCGCCGCTATCGCTACGCGTTCACGAACTGCACGAACTGCGGTCCGCGCTATTCGATCGTGAACGGCGCACCGTACGACCGCGCCAGGACATCGATGGCCCGCTTCGTCATGTGCCCCGACTGTCAGCGCGAATATGACGATCCTCTCGACCGCCGGTTTCATGCGCAGCCGAATGCGTGTCCGGTCTGCGGCCCGCGGCTCGTCGCCGTCACGCCGCAGCGTCACGAGATCGGGACGAGCGATCCGATCGAATTCGCGGCGCGTGCCCTTCGCGCCGGCTTCATCGTCGCCCTCAAAGGCCTCGGCGGATTTCAGCTCGCGTGCGACGCGATGTCGCCCGGCGCGGTCCAGCGCCTGCGCGAGCGGAAGCGCCGCGAAGCGAAGCCGCTCGCGGTCATGGTGCGCGATCTCGCCGATGCCGATCGCCTCGCGCTGCTGACGAACGAGGAGCGCGCGCTGCTGACCTCGGTGGAACGACCGATCGTGCTCGCGCGCAAGCGGGAGGTCGACGACGACAATCCGCTCATCGGCCTCTTTCTGCCGTACACGCCGCTGCATCACATCCTGCTCCGCGACGCCGGCACGCCGCTCGTCATGACCTCCGGCAACGTCTCGGACGAGCCGATGGTGACGAGAAGCAGCGAGGCGTTCGAGCGTCTGCGCAACATCGCCGATGTCTTTCTCGTGCACGATCGCGAGATCGTCACGCGCGTCGACGATTCGGTCGCGCGCGTGATCGGCGGCTCGCCGGCGCTTCTGCGGCGCGCGCGCGGCTACGTTCCGCGCGCGATCGAGAGCGGACGCGAATTCGCCGAGCCGGTCCTCGCGTGCGGCGCGCATCTCAAGAACACCTTCTGCATCGCCACCGGCTCCAACGCGTACCTCGGTCCGCACATCGGCGATCTCGAGACGCTCGAGACGCTGCGCGCCTACGAGTCGGCGATCGAGCGCATGAAGGAATTCGTCGGCGCCTCTCCGTCGATCGTCGCGCACGACATGCATCCCGACTATTTCTCGACCCGCTACGCGCTCGCGCAGGCGAACGCGCGAACGATCGCCGTGCAGCACCACCACGCGCACATCGTCAGCGCGATGGCCGAGCACCGGCTCGACGGTCCGGTGGTCGGAGTGGCGTACGACGGCACCGGCTACGGCACGGACGGCACCGCGTGGGGCGGCGAGATTCTCATCGCGCGTTATGCCGACTTCGAGCGCTTCGCAACGTTCCATCCGATTCCGCTCGCCGGCGGCGATCAAGCCGTTCGCCAGCCGTGGCGCGTCGCGCTCGCGCTGCTCGATGAGTCCTTCGACGGCGAGGCGCCTCTGCACGCGCTTCCGCTCTTCCGCACGATCGAGCGTGCGGCCATCGACGCCGTCCGCCGCATGATCGAGCGCAATTTCAACTCGCCGCTGGCGCGCGGAGTCGGCCGCTACTTCGATGCGTTCGGCGCGCTCTTCCTCGGCATGCGCGAGATGCGGTACGAGGGAGAGGTCGCGTTCCGGTGGAATGGGATCGCCGATGAGCTCGAGAGCGGCCGCTATCCGATTCTGATCCACGACGGAGTGGCGCCGTGGGAAATCGATCCGCGTCCGACGCTGCGCGCCGCGGTCGACGACTTCATGCGCGGCGTTGCGCCGGCGGTGATCTCCGCGCGTTTTCACAACACGATCGCCGAAGCGACGATCGAGGTCGCGCGCGCTGCACTCCAATCGCGCGGCGAGATGCCGGTCGTGCTGAGCGGCGGCTGTTTTCAAAACGCGCGGCTCGCCGAATCCGTCCTGCGGGGCTTTCACAAGGTCTACATGAATCGCGAAGTGCCGCCCGGCGACGGAGGCATCGCGTTAGGCCAGGCTTTTGTCGCCAACGCGGTTGTCCGTTCTCGATCGTCGGTTGTCAGCGAGGAGCTCGTATGTGTCTAGGCGTTCCGGGCAAAGTCATCGAAGTCGACGGATGGACGGCCGTTGTCGATTTCTGGGGTGTGCGCAAAGAGGTGCTGCTCAACATCGTCGACGAGCCGGTCAAGCCCGGCGACTACATCCTCAATCACGTCGGCTTCGCGATCCGGCGCATTCCGCCGGAATCGGTGGAGGAGACGCTCGCGCTGTACGAGACGCTGCTCAAGGACGACGTCGACGACCTCATGACGAGCGACGTGCGGGGGGAGATCGAGGGGAGCGGCTCGCGATGATGAACAACGGTTGCGCAGCGCCGCACTCGGGGTTCGGCACGCCGCAGGCGTGCCCTACACCTTCAGGTGTGTGTGAACGCAATGAACGACGAACCGCACTTCGATCGATGCACTTTGTAGGGCATGGCTGCGCCGTGCCGCACCCCGCTGTCGGCAGCACAAAGGGATGAGTGAACTGCGATGAACAACGAGCTGCAATTCCGGGACCCCGCGCTCGCGAAATCGATCGCCGCATCGATCGCGGCGAATGTCGAAGCGATCGGCCGCAGCGTCGCCGTCATGCACGTTTGCGGCAGTCACGAACAGGCGATCGCGAAGTTCGGTCTTCGCTCGCTGTTCCCGAAGAAACTGGACGTCATCATGGGACCTGGCTGCCCGGTGTGTGTCACCGACGTGCCGGAGGTCGATGAGGGCGTGGTTCTCGCGGGACAGGGAGTGAAGATCGCAACGTTCGCCGACATGCTGAGGGTGCCGGGCACCGTCAAGTCGCTCGCCGACGCAAAAGCGACCGGCGGCGACATCGAGATCGTGTACAGCCCGAAGCAGGCGGTCGAGCTCGCGCGCAACAGCGACACCGAAGTCGTCTTCTTCGCCACCGGCTTCGAGACGACGGCGGTCGCCACCGCCGCGGTGATCCTCGACGACCCGCCGGCGAACTTCTCCGTGTTGTCGGCGCACAAGTACATCCCGCCGGTGATGGAGATCGTCGCCGAGATGCCGGAGACGCGCATCGAAGGCTTCCTGGCGGCCGGGCACGCTGCGACGATCACGGGCTGGGGCGTGTTCGAGAAATTCGTGGAGCGCCACAACGTGCCGGTGGTCGTCGCCGGATTCGAGCCGCTCGACATCCTCGCCGGGCTCGGCGAGCTCGTCGAGCTGATCAAGCGCAAGACGCCGCGCGTCGTCAATATGTTCCCGCGCTGCGTGACGAAGGAAGGAAATGCCCGCGCGCAGCAGCAGCTGTGGCGCGTGTTCCGGCCGACGGGCGGGCGCTGGCGCGGCATCGCGCACGTGCCGAACGGAAATCTGCGGCTGCGCAGCGAGTTCGCCCATCTCGACGCGCGACAGCGTTTCACGATCGATCTGCCCTCGCTGTGGGACTTCGCGCCTCCGCAGCTCGCGCGGCAGTGCATCTGCGGAGACATCATGGCCGGTATCAAGAATCCGAATGACTGCCGGCTCTTCAATCACGAATGCGTTCCCGAGAACCCGATCGGCGCCTGCATGGTGTCGAACGAGGGGACGTGCAAGATCTGGCACCTCTACGGCGGCGTGCCCGATCTCGAGGAGGTCTCGGCATCATGACCACCGCATTGCTCGAGCAACGCGTGACGCTGAAGCAGGGCGGCGGCGGCCGCGCGATGCGCGGGCTCATCGAGAAGCTGTTCGTCCACGACTTCGCCGCGCTGCCGTTCGACGGGGTCGGCGTCGCGGCGATGGATGACGGAGCCGCAATTCGCTTCGGTGACGAGTGGCTCGTCCTGACCACCGACTCGCACGTCATCCATCCGATTTTCTTTCCGGGCGGCGACATCGGGCGTCTCTCGATCTGCGGCACGGTCAACGATCTGGCGATGATGGGCGCGACGCGCGTCGTCGGCCTCACGTGCGGCGTAATTCTCGAGGAAGGATTTCCCATCGACTCGCTCGAGGCGATCCAGCGATCGATGGTCGCCGCATGCCGCGAAGCCAGCGCTCCCGTGATCACGGGCGATACGAAAGTCATGGGCCGCGGCGAGATCGATGGCATCGTCATCAACACCGCCGGAATCGGCCTGACGCGCAATCTGATTCGCGACAACGGTCTCAAGCCGGGCGACAGGATCATCGTCACCGGTTTCATCGGCGAGCACGGCCTCGCGGTGATGGCGAAGCGGCACGGAATCGAGTTCGAAGGCGATCTGACCTCGGACGTCGCGCCGCTCAACTCGCTCATCGCTCCGCTCGTCGCAACCACGACGATCACGGCGATGAAAGACCCGACGCGCGGCGGCGTCGCCAGCGCGCTGCACGAGATGGCCTCGAAGAGCGGCGTCGGCATCATTCTCGACGAGAGCGCGATTCCGGTCACGCCCGCCGTCCGCTCGATCGGCGAGATGTTGGGCATCGACCCCCTTCACGTCGCCAACGAGGGCAAAGCGCTCCTCGGCGTGCGCGAAGCGGACGTCGATGACGTCCTCGCCGTGCTGCGCTCGAATCTGTTAGGCCGCAATGCGGCCGTCATTGGAACCTGTGTCAGCGAACGTCCCGGTTCGATCATCCTCGACACCGGCTTCGGGAGGAGGCTCGTCGCCGAACCCGACGGCGAGCCGTTACCGCGCATATGCTGAACGTCGGCATCATCACGTCCCATCGCGCGCCCGGTCTCGACGGACTGCGGCAGCACCCGCTGCGGGAGTCGCTCTTCGACATCGGATGCGTCCTCGCGCGGCGTCCGCCGGGCGACAGGAGTCTGCGCGAGTGGTACGACCGTGAGACGGCCGAGCTTCTCCAGCGCTTCGGCATCGACGTCGTCGTCCTCCTCGGATACCTCTTCGTCGTCACCGATCCGCTGCTCGACGCGTTTCCCGGCCGCGTGCTCAACGTTCACGACGGCACGCGGAAGTTTCCGGGACTGCACGCGACGCGCGACGCAATTCTCGCGGGCGAAACCGAGACGCACAGCATCGTGCACATCGTCACGCGCGAGCTCGATCGCGGCCCGCTCGTCGTGCAGAGCGATCCGATGCCGGTGGCCGGTTTCGTTCATCGTGCCGTCGCCGCGGGCGAGATGGACATCGTCCGCGCGTACGCCTATGCGCATCGCGAATGGATGATGCGCAGCCTGTGGGGCGATCTCGTCGTGCAGGCGCTGCTGCAGGTCGCGATCGAAGGAGGAGCGGACGTCGCGTCCGCATCCGCGCGCCGTCCCGGCACGCGAGACGCCGGCGCTCCGCGTAGCTTCGAGGTGCCGGCGTGACGCACATTCTCACGGCGATCGACGGCGCAGTCGGCACGATCACGATCGATCGTCCGCAGCGATTCAATTCGCTCGACGTCGAGACCGCGCGCGATCTCCGCAAAGCGGGAATCCAGCTCGCGCGCGACGAAAACGTTCGCGCAGTCGTGCTGCGCGGCACGAACGGCGTCTTTTGCTCCGGCGCCGATCTGAAGTACATCCGCGCGGGCGGTGAGGGCGACGATCTCGGATATCTGTTGCCGGTGGCCGGTTCCCGGTTGCCGGCGGAAACGGACCCGACAACAGACAACAGTCAACAGACGGCAAGCTACGGCGCCGTCTTCAAGCAGATCCTCGAGTACATCCACAGCACGATCTCCGAGATCCGCCGCGCGCCGAAGGCGTTCATCGCGGCCGTCGACGGGATCGCCGCTGCGGGCGGATTCGGTCTGGCGATGTCCTGCGATCTCGTGATTGCCTCCGAGCGCGCGACGTTCGAGTGGGCGTATGCGAAAACCGGCCTGACAGGCGCGGAGAGCTCGACGTTCATGCTCCCGAAGCTCATCGGCCTCCGGCGCGCGTACGAACTGCTGTTTCTGAATCCGAGGCTCTCCGCGTCGCAGGCGATGGAGATCGGGCTGATCACGATGGTCGTGCCGGCCGAGACGTTCGACGCCGGCGTTCGCCGCGTGGCGCAGCAGATCGCCTCCGGTCCGACCGAAGCGCTCGGCATCGCGAAGGAGATGCTGAACGAAGCGGCGGGCATGGACCGGCTCGACTATCACCTCGATCGCGAGCTCGAGAATCTCGCGCGCATCGCCGACGGCTCCAACTTCGCCGAGGGGATCGAGGCATTTTTCGGAAAGCGGCCGGCGCAATTCGGAGCGAAGTGATGCACGAATACTCGATCGTTCAATCGCTCGTCGACTCGGTGGAAAAAGCGGTGTGTGTGCCGGCCTTAGCCGGCCGGCCGGCTGAAGCCGGTCCGCGCACGGTCCACGGCATCCTCGTCCGCATCGGCGATCTCTCGGGCGTCGACACGACTCTGCTGGCGACCGCGTTCGAAGTCTTTCGCGCCGGCACGATCTGCGAGGACGCGACGATGACGATCGAACGCGTGCCGGCGCGCTGGAGTTGTCCCGATTGCGGCGCCGAGATTCCGGCGGGTGCAGCGCTGCGATGTGCGAAATGTCAGAAACCGGCGCGGCTCACGAGCGGCGACGAAATCATCCTGCAACGAATCGAACTGGAGGTTCCCGATGTGTCAGGACTGCGGATGCGGTGACGTCAACCTCGTGCCGCTCGACGTGCAACAGCGCATTCTCGCGCGCAACGACGACACCGCTGCGCACAACCGCGCGCATTTCCGCGAGCACGGAATCTTCGCCGTCAATCTCATGGGCTCTCCCGGCTCGGGGAAGACGGCGGTGCTCGAAGCGACGGCGCGCGCGTTCGGCGGCGCGCAGCTCGCCGCGGTGGCGGGCGACCTCGCCACCGATCACGACGCCACGCGGCTGCAGAAAGCAGGCATCCGATCGAAGGCCATCACCACCGGCCAGGCGTGCCATCTCGATGCGGAGATGGTCCATCACGCGCTGCACCACTTCGACCTGACCGGCGTGAAGTACTTCTTCATCGAGAACGTCGGCAACCTCGTCTGCCCGGCCGTCTACGACCTCGGTCAAACCGTCAACGTCGTCGCCCTGTCGATCACCGAGGGAGAAGACAAGCCGCTGAAGTACCCGACGATGTTCGCAAAGGCGGACCTCGTGCTGCTGACGAAGGTCGATCTCGCGCTGCATCTGCCGCGCGTGAACACCGGCGCGATTTACGACTCGATTTCGAAGGTGATGCCGAATCCCCAGGTGATCTCCGTCGCGTCGTACGAGACCGTCGGCATCCGGCGATGGGCGCAGTGGCTCGAAGACAGGCGCGAGGCGTTCATCGCGCCCGAGATCGTGGGTGAGGTGACGCTGTGATTCTGACGCTCGTTCTTGCCGCGGTCACCGTCGGCTCGCTTCACACGATGGCGCCCGATCACTGGATGCCGTTCGCGGCGCTGGCTCGTGCGCGAGGATGGAGCGGATGGCGCGCCGCGCGGACAACGATCCTCTGCGGCTTCGGCCACGTGACGACATCGGCGGCCCTCGGCGTGGTCTCGCTGTTCGTCGGCCTCGAAGTCATCCATCTCATCGGCTCGCACCTGGAAAATTACGCCAACTATTTATTGATGTTATTTGGTACTGTTTACATGACGTGGGGATTGTGGCGCAGCTTTCGCCGCGATCCGCACGCGGTGCTTCATCCGCACGATCACCATCACGCGCACGGCGATCACGATCACGATCACGGCCTGACCGAGTGGTCGCTCTTCGTGCTCTTCTCGGCGGATCCATGCGTTGCCGTGATTCCGATGATCATCGCGTCGGCGAGCCGCGGGTGGGGTGCGGTGGGCGCGGTGGTGGTGACGTACGAAGTTGCCACGATCGCGACGATGGTCGTCCTGGTCACGACGGCGCTTGCGGGCGTTCGTACGTTTCGCGCGGGCTGGATCGATCGCTACGGCGACGTCGCCGCCGGCGCGCTGATCGTCAGCGTCGGCGCCGCCATGGCTGCTCTCGGCATTTGACGGGGTCAGGTCTGCCCTTCGTCCTTTTTTCTACCGGCAGTAGAGGACTCCCAGGCGTCAGAGCGAGATCTCCCTTTGCGACAAGCGCTTGTGATCAACTCTCGCCGCTGCGTTCGACACCGACTGCGGCTTCCGAAATCCTCTCGACGATCTACATCTCGTAGAAAAAAGGACGAAGGGCAGACCTGACCCCAAAAAAGAGAGCAGCCAAACCGCGGCTGCTCTCTTCGGAAGAAAAAAACGCTTAGAAGCCGAAGCGAAGTCCGGCCGAGATGATGAACGGATTGACGCCGATCCGCTCCGAATTGCCGACGTTGCCGACAACCGCGGTGTTGAACGTGGTATTGGCGCGGGCGCGCACCCACATGTACTTCGCGTCGAGATTGATTCCGAAGTGGCGGCTGATGTTGAAGCCGAGGCCGCCGTTGACCAGCGGGCCCCATTCGTCGCGGAAGTTGATCGCTGTAATGCCGCTGTTGCCTGCATTGAAATTCTGATCGGCTTTGAACAGGACGTACGCCGCGCCGCCGCCGACGTACGCATCGACGGTCGAGTAGGGGTTGAAGTGGAGCTGCAGCGTGCCGGTGATCGGGGTCATGCGCAGTCGCAGTCCGGTGATCGGATTCACGCCTCCGTTCGACGGGATGAAGCTGGTCTGCGGATGAATGCGGGACGCGGTGATCTCGGCCGAGAAATGACGGTTGAACCACGCGTTGAGTCCGAGGCCGTAGCCGGTCTGGTTGCGGATGTCGGTGCGGATGTCGCCGGTGTTGAGCGTTCCGGGGAAGCTGTTCGACGAGCTGAAGGACGCCCGGTTCGCGAATGCGAGGAAATCGAGGCCCGGAATCCGGCGACCGCTCGTCGAATACGCGACCGGAACCGGATAGGGAATCTCGGTCGTGGTCGAGCTGGTCATCGGCGGCTGCTGCTGCACGGGGACCGTCGTCGTCACGATCGTGTTTTGCGGCGGAGGGCTCGTGATCGTCGTGACGGTCTTCGTCACGACAGCCGCTCCCGATGGCATCTGTAGGAGTCGCGTGCCGTTCGGGCCCGGAGTGGTGTTCAGACTCGCTGCCTCGGCGGGCGTGAGCGTCTTGACCGTGCCGTCCGGATAGATGACCGTCGTCGTTTCGGAGCGGGTCACCGTCGAGCCGTTCGCCAGTATCGTGGTGGTCGCACCGCTGGCATCGGTCGTCACGACCGGAGCGGGGGCCGGGTTTGACGTTGTCACGGTGGTCGACACCGGCGTCGAATACGAGGTCGTCTCGCTATTCGTCGTCGTGGTCGTACCGGTCGTGATCTGTCCCGTTTCGCCGCTCTGCAGCGCGGGTTCGTTGTTCAGGCTGCTGGTGGTGGTCGTCGTCGAGCTGCTCTTGCAACCGCCCGCAACGATCAGCGCCCCAGCCGCCAGAACAGTGAGAACTGCTCGCTTGATCTCCATAGTCTTTCGTCTCCTTGTTGCGCACGTCGACATGCGCGCACCGCCTTGCGCGGAGTGCAAAAGGCTCACCTGAAATTCTTTTTGAGTTCGCCAGGGAGGCGAGAGATCAGTAGATCGTTTTGCTTTTGAGAGGAGGCTCGGGCCGCCTAACAGGGTGCTCGCGCTTGAGGACGAGATCCGGCCGCAGCTTCATGGCCTCGTCGCGATTGTTGCAATACCAGCAGAGCGGCTCGCACAAGAGAAAAAGGTTCGGGAGGTCCTGCGGCAGGAAGTCCGACCACTCGTGCGACGTGCCGTCGAAGAGGCGCAGCGCAGGCGCGGCCTCGTGCCACGAGATCTCGCCGATCGGCCGGCCGCATTCCACGCACGACTTTCCTTCGTACCACCGCGCGACGAGCGACTTCACGAGGCAGCCGTCCGGAGCTGTCGCAATTTGTTTGATGCAGATCTGATCGCAGCCCGCGCGCTCGGGCCAGCGCGAGCACGAGTGCAGGTACGTCTTGCCGGTGACGGCAGCGGGCTCATTCGTTTCGGGGCAGGTGACAACACGCGTTCGGCGTAAGTTCCACATCGTTCACCTCGCACGCAGCGCTGCGCGCTGCCGAATGCGGCATGGCGCAGCCGTCCTTCATCAATGTCGTTTCCGCGCCCTGCCCGCAATGTGTCAGTCATCACACGCGGATGTTCAGCGTGTCACGGTCTCCTGTTCGCCCCGAGCCGATCATGGCGACAACACAGGAGAGCGTGATGATCAGTGTGACAAAACTCCTCGGCGGCGCAGAGTACTTCGGCGACCGGCTTCGCTACGACAGGCAATCGGCGACGCAGCGGGCGGGAACGCGGCCGGGCTCCGGCCCGGTCGTCGTCTGGAACGCGACGAAGACCTGCAACCTCCAATGCGTGCACTGCTACGCGGACGCCGAAGCGAAGCGATTCGAAGGCGAGCTCACGACCGAGGAAGCGAGGCGGATGATCGAGGATCTGGCGGCGTTCAACGTACCGGCGCTCTTGATGTCGGGCGGCGAGCCGCTCGTCCGGCCGGACATCCTCGATCTCGCCGAATACGCGACGTCGCTCGGCATTCGCGTGACCTTCTCGACGAACGGCACGCTGATCGACGAGAAGAAAGCGGAGCGGCTGAAAAAGATCGGCGTGACCTACGTCGGCATCAGCATCGACGGCGCCGAAGAGCGCCACGACTACTTCCGCGGCAAGAAGGGCGCGTTCCAGGGATCGATCCGTGGAATTCGCAACTGCCGCGCGGCGGGGATCCGCGTCGGCGTCCGCTTCACGGTGACGCAGGA
>DATIZY010000335.1:0-6595 GCA_035516895.1 Thermoanaerobaculia bacterium
GCACGGCGCAGCCGTGCCCTACACAAATGGTGGGCTTGTAGGGCACGGCTGCGCCGCGCCGAACTCCGACTACACCGCGGAAATCGCGAGTGCGGACACGCGCGCGAACGCACGCTCGAGGTCGTCGCGCAAATCGCCCGCGTCTTCACACCCCACCGCGAGCCGGATCAGCCCCGGCGTGATCCCCTCGGCCCGCTGCTCCTCCTGCGGAATGCTGGCGTGCGTCATCGACGCGGGATGCTCGACGAGCGATTCGATTCCGCCTAACGACACGGCGAGCGTGATGACTTGCAGGTTGTCGAGCAGAGCCTCCGCCGCCTCTGCGCCGCCGCGCATCTCGAACGCGATCACCGAGCCCGGCCCGCTCATCTGCGCCTTCGCGAGCTCGTACTGCGGATGCGATCGCAAGCCCGGATAGCGCACCCACGCGACGTCCTCGCGCGCCTCGAGCCACTTCGCCAGCTCGATTGCATTCTCCTGCGCGCGATCGATACGCATGCCGAGGGTGCGGATGCCGCGCAGGACGAGCCAGGCCTGATGCGGATCGATCGTCATGCCGAACGCGATTGCCGTCTCGCGCAGCGATTTCAAAACGATCGGATCGCGTGCGATGACAATTCCGGCGATGACGTCGCTGTGCCCGTTGAGCGATTTCGTCATCGAGTGCAGAACGACGTCTGCGCCGAATTCGATCGGACGCTGCAGCTTCGGCCCGGCGAACGTGTTATCGACAACGAGCGGAACGCCCGCCGAACGGGCGATGGTCGATGCAGCGATGAGATCGACGAGATCGAGCGTCGGATTCGCCGGCGTCTCGACGTAGATCATTCGCGTTTGAGGCTGCAGCGCCAGCTCCAGCGCGCGATTGTCGTTTGCGGCGACAAACGTCGCGCTGATTCCGAATCGCGCGAGTCGCTTTTCGATCAGCTGCTTCGTCGCGCCGTAGAGCGGCACGGTCGCGATGATGTGATCGCCGCGCTCGAGCATCGCGAGCAGAACGGTGGTGATCGCGCCCATTCCCGTCGCCGTGGCGATCGCGCCGCAGCCGCTTTCGAGCTCCGCGACGCACTCTTCGAGCGCATGCACTGTCGGATTGCCGAAGCGCGTGTAGATCGGGCCCGGCGATGTTCCTGCGAATCGCGCGCAGCCCTCCTCCGCACTGGAGAACGCGAACGTCGATGTCTGATAGATCGGCACCGAGACGGCGCTGTGATGCTCGCCCGGCTCCATGCCTCCGTGAATCGCTTTCGTGTCGATCCCGCGCGGTTTCATGCGTCAGGCCGCCGCCGGCTTGAACACCGCGAGGATGTCGCTCATCTGCGGCCTGCTGCGATCGCCGATCGCGCGGCGCTCGATCTGCTGCAGATGATCGAGCAGCGACGGGCGCGCGGTTTCGTAGAGCACGCCGACCGTGAGCGCATCGTGCTCGTCGGTGAATCTCAGCGCCGCCTCGCGCTGGGTCGGATCGTAATCCGCCGGCAGGTTCTTCATCTTCGCGCGCAGCTCTTTGCTCTGATGATCGCCGCGCCAGGTCACACACGGCGAGATGACATTGAGAAACGCGAAGCCGTGATGCCGGATCGCCTTCTTCATCAGCTCCGCCGTCCCCTTCACATCGCCGGAGAACGCCCGTCCGACCCATGACGCGCCCAGCATGATCGCCAGCGCGCACGGATCGACCGCGGCGTCGGGATTGCCGTACGCCGTCGATTTGGTCTTGTCGCCTTCGGGCGTGGTCGGACCGGCCTGGCCTTTCGTCAGGCCGTAGATCTCGTTGTCCATCATGATGTACGTGAGATCGACATTGCGCCGCGCGGCGTGCAGGAAATGATTGCCGCCGATGGCGATGCCGTCGCCGTCGCCGCCGACTGCGATCACATTCAGCTTCGGCGCGGCGAGCTTCGCACCCGTGGCGATCGGCAGCGCGCGGCCGTGCAGCGAATTGAATCCGTACGTCTCGACGTAACCCGGCAGCCGCGAGGAGCAGCCGATGCCGGAGACGATCACCGTCTCGTGCGGAGCGCAGCCCAGCTCCGCGAGCGCCCGATACACCGAGTTGAGCACCGCGAAATCGCCGCAGCCGGGACACCACACCGGCTTCAGGTCCGTCTTGAAATCATTCGCCGTGTAGGTCATCACTTCGCAGGTCACGCCAGCACCTCCTCGAGCGCGCACGCGCCTAACAGCTGCCGCACCGCGCCGACGACTTCAGAGACCGACAGCGATTTGCCGCCGGAGCGCGCGAACACCGTCGTCTTGCCGCGGGGCAGATCGACTTGCGATCGCAATAGTTGATGAAATTGCGCCGAATAGCTCAGCTCGATCACGAGCAGCCGGTCGCAGGAATCGATGAACGATTGCAGCGCGGTCGCCGGCAGTGGCGACAACATTCGCGGCACGAACGCGCCGACCATCAGGTCGCCGACATTCAGCAGATCGATCGCCTCGCGAACGGGACCTGCGGCCGAGCCCCAGCAGAGGATCCCGAGATCCGGCTTCGCGCTGCCGAACGTGCGATACAGCGGATATTTCTTCGCGATCGCTTCGAGCTTGCGATAGCGCTTCGCGTTCATCTTCTCGTGCACCACGAACATCGAGCTCGGCCGTCCTGTCTCGTCGTGTTCGAGCCCATTCGTCTGATACATCGCATTCGCGATTCCCGGAATGCTCATCGGCGAAACGCCGTCGGGCGTGTCGGCGTAGCGGCGGTACTCCCCTTCGCTGTTCGCCGATCCGAGGCGCCGCTCGACGACGTCGTGAACGAGAGCCGCGGCCTCGATCGTCTCGCGCCGCTGCGCGATCAGCTGATCGGAAAGGACGATCACCGGCACCTGGAACTCTTCGCTGATGTTGAACGCGTCGACGGTCGTGTGGAACGCATCTTCGACGTCGCAGCAGCCGAGGACCACGCGAGGCGTGTCTCCGTGGCTGCCATAGACCGCGTGCATTAAGTCGGATTGCTCGCTCTTCGTCGGAATGCCCGTCGACGGTCCGCCGCGCTGCACATTGAAGATCACCGACGGTACCTCGGCGATCGACGAGAGGCCTAACATCTCCGACATCAGCGAAAGGCCGGGGCCGGAGGTCGCGGTCATCGATTTGGCGCCGGCGAAGGACGCGCCGACCACCGCTCCAATCGCCGCGAGCTCGTCCTCGGTCTGCAGCGTCGTGCCGCCGATCTTCGGCAGCCACTCCCCGAGGAAGTGAAGCACTTCCGAGGACGGCGTGATCGGATATCCAGCGAAGAATTTGCAGCCGGCGTGGATCGCTCCCACCGCCGCCGCTTCGTTGCCCGACATGAGGAGATGCGCAGGCCCGGGCGTCATCCCGAGCGCCGCGGAGCGCGAGGAATCTCCGACGCGAATCGCGACACCCTGGTCGAACGCGGCGAGGTTCGCGTTGATGACCGCCTCATCTTTCTTCGCGAAGCGCTTCCGGATCGCTGCGCGAACGCCGTCGACCGGCAATCCGAGGAGCGGAGTGAGGATGCCGAGGGCGAGAATGTTCTTCGATTTCGAAGCCAGCTTCGAAAAGGCGACGGGAAACAGCGCGCCTGCCGCATTCTCGGGCGGCGCGTCATCCGCCTCATAGAGCACGATCGCGTTCGCCGCCGGCGTGATCTCGCTCGCGAAGCGCGCGAAGTCGCTCCAGCTGAACACGACCAGCGCGTCGACGGCACCCGCCTGCGCGAAGATCGGTTTCGTGCTCACGCGCACGGTGCAGGACGATTCGCCTCCGCGAATCTGCGGGCCGTACGCCTCGGTCTTGATGACATGGAGGCCCGCGCCCGCGCACGCGTTCGCGACAATATCTCCGGCAGCGACGGCACCGTCTCCGCCGGATCCGACGATCGAAAAGCTGATCTCTTGATTCATGAACGACAAGATGCGCCATCACCGAACTTCGAGGCATGTCGGCCGTCACCGGACCGGGTGACATTTGTCATACCCCGTTCTGCGCCGCAGATCTATCGTTTGTTGAGACTATGTCTCAGTGCTGCGAACCCCTCCCGACCCTCTCCCCGGCCAGCACGCGCAAACTGCTCCTCGTCGGGCAGCCGAACGTCGGTAAGTCTCTTCTGTTCACACGATTGACCCATCGCTACGCGACGGTGTCGAACTATCCCGGGACGACGGTGGAGATCACCAGCGCGCTGGCCGAGCTCGACGGAGAGCTGCGCGAGGTCATCGACACGCCCGGCACGAACACGCTCTCGCCGCAATCGCACGAAGAGCGCGTCACGCGCGATCTTCTGATGGCAACCGACGGCGCGGACATTGTCCAGGTGGGCGACATCGGCAATCTCCGCCGCACGCTGCTGCTTTCGCTGCAGCTCGCCGAGCATCAGGTGCGCTTCACGCTCTGCCTGAACATGAGCGACGAGCCGCATGCGCACTCCGTCGACGTCACCACCCTCGAAGAAATCCTCGGCGTGCCGGTGGTGGCGACGTCCGCGCTTCGCCGATGGAACATCGAAAAGCTGAAACGGCACGCGCTGCGGCCGCGACGCGCACGCCTCGCGCTCAAGTATTCCGCACCGGTCGAAGAGGCGATCGCGAAGTCGGGTCTGTCGCGCGCCGATGCGCTGGTCGCGATCTGCGGCAGCGGCGACGCGACGCTCGCAGCGGAGATCGCAGCGACGCGGCTCAAAGTCGTCGATGAAATCGTCGAGGCCTCCGGCAGCGGGCGATCCCACCCGCTCACCGGCGCGCGAAGCACTCTCGGCGCGCTCTGCATGCACCCGCTGTGGGGCTGGCCGATTCTCGCCGGCGTGCTCTATGTCGCCTGGCTGTTCGTCGGAAAATTCGGAGCCGGCATCCTCGTCGACTTCTTCGAGAACACTCTCTTCGGGCGCTTCATCAATCCGTTCATGACGAAGGTGATCGCGGCGACGATTCCGATTCACTTCGTCCGCGATCTTCTCGTCGGCGAATACGGCGTGATCACGATGGCGCTCACTTACGCGATCGCGATCATCCTGCCTGTCGTCGTCACGTTCTTCACGCTGTTCGGCATTCTCGAAGACTCCGGCTATCTGCCGCGGCTCGCGGTGATGTTGCATCGGATGTTCCGCCGCATGGGCCTCAACGGCAAGGCCGTGCTTCCGATGGTCCTCGGCCTCGGCTGCGACACGATGGCGACGCTGACCACGCGCATCCTGGAGACGACGAAAGAGCGGATCATCGTCACGATCCTCCTGGCGCTCGGCGTTCCCTGCTCCGCGCAGCTCGGCGTGATCATGGCGATGTTAGGCCGCCTGCCGATGAGCGCCGCGCTGATCTGGATGGGCGTGACCGTGGCGACGATCTTCCTCGTCGGCTACCTCGCGTCGAAGATCGTACGCGGGGACTCGGGTGAGTTCATCATCGAGCTCCCGCCGATGCGCGTGCCGCGCCTGTCGAACATCGGAATCAAAGTTCTGGCGCGCACCGAGTGGTATCTGAAAGAGGCCGTGCCGCTGTTCATCGTCGGCACGCTCGTGCTGTACATCCTCGACGCGACGCACATGCTCACCGTGCTTCAACACTGGCTGTCGCCGATCGTCGTCGGCGGCCTCGGACTTCCGGCGCAGGCTTCGAACGCGTTCGTCATCGGATTCCTCCGCCGCGACTACGGAGCCGCGGGCCTCTACACGATGCAACGCGCCGGCGCGCTCAACGCGACGCAGACGGTCATCTCGCTCACGGTGATCACGCTGTTCATTCCGTGCGTCGCGAATTTCCTCGTGATGGTGCGCGAGCGCGGCGCGCGCGTCGCGCTTGCGATCGCCGGATTCATCATCGTCTATTCGTTCGGCATCGGCGCGGTGATGCATTTGGTGATGCGATGAACACGTACGAATGCCCGCTTTGCGGCACCGATTTCGAGGGCGCCTCGTGCCACTCGACCTGCCCGCTCGCGAAGGGCTGCATGATGGTGCGCTGCCCCAACTGCGCGTACGAATTCGTCGAGAGCGGCCGCATCGCCGACATGCTCAGGCGCTGGATCCGCCGCGCACCGAAATGCGCCGTGCAGGATGACGGCACGGTTCCGATCACCGAGCTGCCGATCGGAACGACGGCGCTCATCGCTTCGATCGCGCCGACATCCGCCGCGCGCCTCAATCGGCTCGCGTCGTACGGCATCGTCCCCGGAACCGAGCTGCGTCTCGTTGCGCGCCGTCCGGCCGTCGTCGTCCAGTGCGGGTCGGCATCGGTGGCACTCGAGGACGAGATCGCGCGGGAGATTTTCGTCGCGGCGGCGCCATGAGGCGCATCGCGTCCCTGCTGAGCGATCCCCTCGCGCTCATCTGCATCGTGACGGCGATCGTCACGCGCGAATACATCGTCGCCGCGATCATCGTCGTCATGCTCACCGGCGGACGCGCGCTCGAATGGCACGCGACCCGTCGCGCGAACGCGGTGCTCGCGGCGCTCGCGAAACGTCTTCCGAGTCATGCGCATCGCCTGACAGAGAGCGGAATCGTCGACGTCGGCATGTCCGACGTCAGCGTCGACGACCGGCTCGTCGTCATGCCGCATGAAATCTGCCCCGCCGATGGCATCGTCGCCGACGGCCACGGGTCCATGGACGAGTCGTATCTCACCGGCGAGCC
>DATIZY010000336.1:0-3144 GCA_035516895.1 Thermoanaerobaculia bacterium
AGACGATGTCGTTTTCGTTCGCGGTGCGAAATGCGTCGACGGACCATTGCACGCCGCCGCGCTGGCCGCGTGCGCCGGCTTCAATCGTACGTGCGAAGACCTGCTCGAGCGGCGGATCGGAGACGAACGCGTTCGGCAGCAGGCACGGGTCGGCCGGATTCGCGCACGTCAGCTCCACCGGAGTCGGCGCGCGCGAGGCCTGATTCGCGTTTGCGAAGAGCGTCAGCTGCTGCCACACGGCGAACGTCGCGCCGATCGACGGATTCGCGCTGACGAAACGATGACTTCCGGCGAGTGCGGTGCCGATGTGATCGTGCAAACGAATGCGCGAATCGTTCACGCGCGCCGCGGCGAGAATCGATACGCGCGGCGTGACCGAAATGAAATCGGTCGCGTACGCGGCCGGGGTCCGGGTCGTCGTGCCGAGGCTCACGAGCGAATCGGGATCGATGATGCCGGCACCGATCACCTCGCGCGACGGCGTGACGTGCGCCAGCTCCTGACGAAACCGGAACTGCGCGTCCCCGGAGTCGAACGAAATCCCGGCGGTCCAGCGATTGCGGCCGGCCGTGCGGCTGATTTGTGAAGCGAAGCCGAACCCCGTCTGATCGAGCGTGCTGCGATTGAGAACGCCATCGAAAACGTTCGATGCATCGCCGGCGGCATCTCCGTTGATCGTCGCCGTCGAGGTGCGCCGCACCGACGCATTGATTTCGATGAGAGTCGACCCGACGAGGACATCGTGCGCTGACGAGAGGACGCCGGCTCGATTGTGTGTCGAGTCGGGAAACGTGAACACCGCGCGCCGATCGAGCGCAAGGAGCTGCACCGGAACGGTCCCGTTGCCGGTGAGATTCGTGTCGCCGAGGGTCAAACGGACGTCGCTCGTGCCGGAGTCGCGAATGTGCTGCATGCTCGCAAAGAGGTGACGCAGACGCGACGGCGAGAAATCGCGCCATCCGCCGTCGTCATCGGCGCTGGCCGCGACGAACCACGCGTTGCCGCCGCGGCTGAATCCATCGGCGGCCTCGATCGTGTTGCGGCCGAAGGACCCTGCCGCGACCCGCGCGTCGACCCCGCGATCGCTGAATCCGCTTTTCGTGCGCAGGGTGATGACTCCGCCTAACGCGTTGAGACCGAAGGCGGCGTTCGACCCCGGAATCGTCTCGATCGACTCGATCGCGTTCTCCGGAATGAGGTCCCAGTTGATCGTATCGCCGAACGGCTCGTTGATGCGCACACCGTCCTGCAGCACCGCGACGCCCTGCGGTGTGCCGAGGAGCGGAGAGACGACGAAGCCGCGAAGCTCGATGTCCGGTTGAAAGGGATTGCTCTGCGCGTCGCTCTGCGCGACGCTCGCGCCCTGGCGCACCAGCGCCGCGGTCACGCTGCCATCCGGCTTCATGCGACGCACATTCGCCGGATATTTCGCGGCGTCGATGCCGACGCCGTCGACGGGCGTCACCGCGACGACATCGACAGTGGCCTTCACTTTCGGCTGATCGCCGGCGATCAGTGGCGCGCAGAATAGCGCGAACGCGAGGACTACGCCGCCGCGCCGTGGCACTTCTTGTACTTCTTGCCCGAACCGCACGGACAGGGATCGTTTCGGCCGACCTTCGCCTCTTTCCGCTTCACGGTCTGCGGCTCCTGCTGTCCGCTCGAGAAGAACATCGGCTGCTGCTTCGGCTTCGGCGGCGGCATGCGCTGGACGCGCGGCGCCTGCTGCTGTTGTTCGCTCTCGACCACGATTTCCATGCGCCACAGGTATTTGACGACGCGGTCCTGAATCCGCTCCATCATTTCCTGGAAGAGATCGAACGATTCCTTCTTGTACTCGACGAGCGGATCGCGCTGGCCGTAGCCGCGAAGGCCGATCCCTTCCTTGAGGTGATCGATGTTGAGCAGATGGTCCTTCCACTGCTGGTCGATCACCTGCAGCAGCAGATACTTCTCGTGCAGCCGCATCATTTCCGGAGCGACGGCGGCTTCCTTCTCGTCGTAGCGCTTGTTCACCGCGTCGATCAGCTTCTGCTTGACGATCTCGCGCGCGTCCGTCTGCAGATCGACGCCGGCCGATTTCAGATCGACGCCGAAATAGTCGTAGATCTCGGCGTTGAGCTGGTTCTCATCCGGATGTTCGCGCGCATCCTCGGGCACATGGGTGTCGACGAGAAACTCGACGATGTCGGCCGCCGCGTTGAGGATGTACTCCTTCCCCTCGCGGCCATCGAGGATGCTGCGTCGCAGCGTGTAGATCGACTCACGCTGCTTGTTCATCACATCGTCGTATTCGAGCAGGTGCTTGCGCGCGTCGAAGTTGCGCCCTTCGACCTGCTCCTGCGCGCGGCGGATGGAGCGCGTCACCATGCGGTGCTCGATTGGAATGCCTTCCTCCATGCCGAGGCGCTGCATCCAGTTCTTGAGGCGATCGCCGCCGAAGATGCGCATGAGGTCGTCGTCGAGCGACAGGTAGAAGCGCGACGAGCCGGGATCGCCCTGGCGTCCGGAGCGGCCGCGCAGCTGGTTGTCGATGCGGCGCGACTCGTGCCTCTCGGTGCCGAGGATGTGAAGGCCGCCGAGGCGGATGACTTCCTCGTGATCCTGGAGCCACTGCTGACGAATCGACTCCTCGATGCGCTGCTTTTCCGCCGTGTCGGTGATCTCGCGCGTCTGCTGCGCGGCGATGAACTCCGGGTTGCCGCCCAACAGGATGTCCGTGCCGCGGCCGGCCATGTTCGTGGCGATCGTGACCGCGCTTTTGCGGCCGGCCTGCGCCACGATCTCCGCCTCGCGCTCGTGATGTTTCGCATTGAGCACGACGTGCGGCACGCCGGTGCGTTTGAGCAGCGATGACAGCAGCTCCGATTTCTCGATCGAGATCGTGCCGACCAGCGTCGGCTGACCTTTCTCGTGCAGCCCCTTGATCTCTTCGACGATCGCGTTGAACTTCTCGCGCTCGGTGCGGTAGACGAGATCGGCGCGGTCGTCGCGGATCATCGGCTTGTTCGGCGGGATCACCACGACGTCCAGCTTGTAAATCGAGTCGAACTCCGCCGCCTCGGTGTCCGCGGTGCCGGTCATGCCTGCGAGCTTGTCGTACATGCGGAAGAGGTTCTGAAACGTGATCGTCGCCAGCGTCTG
>DATIZY010000337.1:0-3154 GCA_035516895.1 Thermoanaerobaculia bacterium
CGTCAAATGTCGTGCGGGATTTCGAGGTGCACGCCGGTCGAGTCGAAGTCGTATTCGCCCTTCTCGTCCTTGTCCTGCGTGACGCGCAGCAGCATCTTCGAGACATCGACGCGGATCGGCAGCAGATCGAGCGTCGGAAGATCGCGTTCGGTGAACGTGAACTCGCCTTCCTGCAAATCGAAAAGATCGTAGAGCTCGCGCTCCGCTTTCTTGCGCATGAAGCGGACGAGCTGCGCCTCGGTGACGATGTCGAGCTCGAGCAGGGCCTTCGCGACGGCGATCGAGCGCGTCTTCCGCAGCTCCCTCGCGCGCTTGTGATTCTCCTCGGTCACCACGCCGTATTTGATGAGCAGCTTTCCGAGCGTGCGCTCCGGATTCGACGACGACGAGAAAACGAGCGCGCCGTCTTCGAAGGCCATTGTCTCGGTCGATGACGGCGTGCGGATTTCGAGCGTTCCCGTCTTCTGGAACTGGCTGATCCACATCAGCAGCTCCACGACCGCCATGGTCTTGAGATCCCCCTGCATCGGCATGGGGGAAATATATGGTTGGCCGCGTCAGGAAATGCGTGTTGTTTCCGGCAAAAAAGCGTCAACGGACCTGCTCGCTTCGCTCGCGTTGTCAGTTGTCAGTTGTCAGTCCCACCGGCGTCAGGGCGGTGCTACATCCGCGGTTTGCGTGGCTCCCTCCCACACCGGTCCCTCGTTACGCTCGGGATGACATCGCGGGCAACGTTCGACTGCCAACCGCGAACCGTTACGGCTTCTTCGGCGGCGTCACTGCCGGCTGATTCGGCATCGCCGGCGCCTTCGTGTCCTGCGGCTTGAGTCCGCGCTCGATCAGCAGCGGATCGACGATCGGATCGCGTCCGCGGAACGCGCGATACATCGCCGCCGCATCTTCGCTGCCGCCGCGCGAGAGCACCATGTCGCGGAAGCGCTGTCCGTTCGCGCGCGTCAGTCCGCCGTGTTCCTTGAACCAGTAGAACGCGTCGTCATCGATCAACTCGCTCCAGAGGTACGCGTAGTATCCGGCCGAATAGCCGCCGCCCCAGATGTGCGAGAAGTACGTCGTGTGGTAGCGCGGCGGAATCAGCGGCATGGCGATGTGGTACTTCTCCAGTGTCGCCGGCTCGAATGTGGTGACGTCCTGCAGCGGCGCGCCGGGCGGCAGCGTGTGCCAGCCCATGTCGAGCAGCGCGGCGGCGAGGTATTCGCCGAGGTCGTAGCCCTGGTTGAATTTCCGGGAGTTTTTGATCTTGTCGACGAGCGCTTTCGGCATCGGCGCGCCGGTCTTGTAATGCTTCGCATAGTGCGCGAAGACCTTCGGATCGAGCGCCCAATGCTCGTTGAACTGCGACGGGAACTCGACGAAGTCGCGCGGCACGCTCGTGCCGGTGAGCGTCGGCCAGGTCACGTTCGAAAACATGCCGTGCAGCGCGTGGCCGAACTCATGGAACATCGTGGTGACGTCCGTGAAGCTGAGCAGCGCCGGCTGGCCGGCGGCCGGCTTCGTGAAGTTCGCGACGTTGAACACGACCGGCTTCTGATCGAGCAGCTTCGACTGGTCGACGAACGTGTCCATCCATGCGCCGCCGCTCTTGTTCGGACGCGAGAAATAATCGGCGTAGAAGAGCGCGAGCGACTTGCCGTCGGCGTCGAACACTTCGAAGACGCGGACGTCGGGGTTGTAGACGGGGATGTCGTGCCGCTCCTTGAATGTCAGGCCGTACAGCTGGTTCGCGGCGTAGAAGACTCCGTCCTGCAGCACGCGATCGAGCTCGAAGTACTGCTTCGCTTCTCCCTCGTTGAGCGCGTACTCCTTTTTGCGGAGCTGCTCCGCGTAGTACTGCCAGTCCCACGGCTCGAGCCTGAATCCGGCGAGCGTCTGCATCTGCTTCGCCTGCTGGTTCGCTTTGGCCACCGTGGCCGGGACCATGTCGCTCATCAGCTTGATCGCGTTCTCGGGCGTCTTGGCCATCTGATCGTCGAGGCTGTATGCCGCGTAGGTGGGAAAGCCGAGAAGCTGGGCCTTTTCGGCGCGGAGCTGAGCGAGGCGCTCGACGATCGCGCGCGTATCGTTCGGGCCATCGTGATTGCCGCGCTGTGACGACGCGCGGAAGATCTTTTCGCGAAGCGAGCGGTTCTTCAGATACGCGAGCGGCGGCTGCTGCGTGGTGTTCTGCAGCGTGATGACGTATCTGCCCTCGGGCAGGTTGCGGTCTTTCGCGCGCTGCGCCGCTGCGGCGATGTCGGCGTCGCTCATTCCGGCGAGGTCCGCCTTGTTGTCGACGACAACCGCGGATGCGTCGGTGTCGGCGAGGACTTTCTGGCGATACTGCGTCGTGAGGGTCGACTCTTCCTTGTTGAGCGCTTTGAGCTTCTCCTTGTCGGCATCGGACAGCAGCGCGCCGGCGCGCACGAAATTACGGTAGTAGCGATCGACGAGATATTGCGATGCCGGATCGAGATCGAGCGACGTCCGCTGGTCGTAGATCGCCTTCACACGAGCGAAGAGTCTCGGATTGAGGTAGATCGAATCCTGAAACGCGGTGAGCTTCGGCGACTCGTCGGCTTCGACTTTCTCGAGCGTTTCGTTCGTGTTCGATTGCGTGAGGTTGAAGAACACTTTCGCCACGCGCGTGAGCAGCTGGCCGCTCTTCTCCATCGCCACGATCGTGTTGTCGAACGTCGGCGGGTCGGGATTGTTGGCGATCGCCTCGATCTCCGCGAGGCCCTGCTTCATCCCTTCTTCGAGCGCCGGCTGGTAGTCGCTGTCTTTGATCCGATCGAACGGAGGCGCCTGGAACGGCAGCGTGCTCGGATTGAAGAAAGGGTTGGTCTGGGCAAGGAGTGCAGCGGCAATGAAACTGAGAGCGAACGCGAACGTCAGTCGTTTCATAACCGTCACCAAACGCGGCGGCGGTTCTGTCGTAATCCCGCCTCATGCGTCGAATCGCCTTCATTTTGTTATTGATCGCAACTCCGGCGGCGGCGGACTCGTCCGCGCGCGATCTCGTCCGCAAATCGATCGATTCGATCGGCGGCGAGGAGCGTCTGCGCGGTGTCCACGTCGTCGAGATCAAAGCCATCGGCCATCGCTACGGCCTCGAGCAGTCCGAGCGGCCGGAGGGACCGTGGCTCGCGCAGTACGA
>DATIZY010000338.1:0-7047 GCA_035516895.1 Thermoanaerobaculia bacterium
ATCGTCAATATCCTGAATACGATTGCGCCGTACGACTGGATGCGATTCTTTCAGGAGCGCGTCTATTCGCTGCACCCGGCCGTGCCGGCGGATGGGATCACGCGTGGCGGCTACAGACTCGTTTACACCGACAAGATGCCGTCGTGGCTGACGCGAACCGAAAACGCGTTCGGTGGCGCCGACTTCTCGACGTCGCTTGGTTTTTCGATTGGCGGCGGGCGGCCCGGCACACCGGCCACGGGCCCTCAGGCCAACACCGTTGGCAATGTGTGGTGGAACAGCGCTGCGTACAAGGCCGGGATCACGCCGGACATGCAGATCATCGCGGTCAACGGGAAGGCGTACACGATGCAGGTTCTGCGCGACGCCATCACCGACGCCGAAAAAACGCGGCAGCCGATCGAGCTGCAGTTCCGCCAGGGAGACGAATACAAATCGTTTTCGATTCCGTATTACGGCGGCCTGCGGATCCCGTCGCTCGAGCGCGTGGAAGGTACGCCGGACCGCCTCGACGAAATTCTCGCGCCGAGCAAACGCGCGTTACCGGCGTTCTGATCGCGAGCGTGTGTAAAGCCCTCTCCCGCGGGGAGAGGGCGGCCCGAAGGGCCGGTGAGGGGCCTTGTTGGCAATGACGCGAGGAGGGTGCGGTGAGCAAGTCCCCATGGAAGGCTCAATACAGCACTCGCGTCCCCAGCTGAATGGCTCGCCGCCAATCTCGGGAAACCGCAGGACGTCGGAACGCTGTCGAAGATCAACAGCCTGCCGGCCTAACAGGCAGGCCACCCAGTATCTGGCCGAGGAGGTCGAAAGGCTCCGGTGACGAACGTCACCCGTCCTATGCTGCGCCCATCGCGCGCTGTGAACCGCGGCCCGAAGCTGTCCGCGTGGACAATGAACGCACATGGTGCGATCGCGATGAGAGCATTGCTGCGCTGATTGCGGTCGGCGCGGTGTTCGACTCGTTTCACCGGGTCCTCCTCTGCCTCGATTCCGATCTCCGCGTCGTTCATGCATCGCAATCCATCGCAGCGCTCATCGGCGATGAGCCGGCAGCTGCGATCGTCGGTAGCGCGGCCGAAGAATTGTTAGGCCACGAGCTGTTCGGCGCCGGCGGCGTGCTTCGCGACGTGCTCGAACGCGGCGAGCTCCGCGAAGGTTGGCGGGCGACGATTCGATCCGCCGACGGAGGCATGCGCCTGGTCTCCTGCAGCGTCGCGCCGTTCAAACCCGATCCGCGCGGCGTCTGCGATCCACGCGTCGCATACGTCATCATTCTTCGCCCCGCCGAAGAGGACGCCGCAGTCGGAACCGCGGCACCCACCGCGTTCGCCGGCATGATCGCGCGATCGTCCGCGATGGCTCGCCTCTTTCATCTCGTCGAAAACCTGCAGGCGAGCGATGCAACCATTCTGCTGACGGGCGAGAGCGGCACGGGAAAAGAAGTCCTCGCGCACGCGATTCACGCGAACTCCGCGCGAAAGAACGGACATTTCGTGGCAACGAATTGCGCGGCGCTTCCATCCGAGTTGCTCGAGAGCGAGCTGTTCGGTCACGTGCGCGGAGCGTTCACCGGTGCGATCCGCGATCGCATCGGGCGCGTCGAAGTCGCCGCGGGCGGCACGCTTTTTCTCGACGAGATCGGCGACCTGCCGCTGCACCTTCAGGTGAAGCTGCTGCGCTTCCTGCAGGAAAAAACGTTCGAGCGCGTCGGCGACAGCCACACCCGCAAAGCCGACGTTCGCGTGATCGCCGCGACGAACGTCGATCTCCGCAAAGCCATCGCCGACGGACGCTTCCGCGAAGACCTCTACTATCGCCTGCGCGTCGTTCCGATCGAGATCCCGCCGCTGCGATCGCGGCGCGAAGACGTCGAGCCGCTGGCGCGCTATCTCCTCGCGCGCGTCGCCGCGCGTCACGGCCGCGAAATGCGCTCTCTGGCGAAAGATGCGCGAAGCGGGACTCGCCGGAAGTGGTCGAAGGGGCTCGGCGTCCGCGTCGGCTACCTCGCGCAGCCGCTGCCGAAGCTGCAGATCGGCGCCTCGTTCACGCCGATGATCAAGATGTCGAAGTTCGGTTCGTACTGCGGTCTCTTCGCGCAGGACGGACGATTCAACATTCCGGAGTCGTTGAATGCCGGCGTCGCCTACAGACTCACCGAGGCGCTGACCGCCGACGTCGATTACCAGCGCATCCACTACAGCGACGTCGCCTCGGTCGGCGATCCGCTGCTGCCGAATCTGGTCACCTCACCGCTCGGCTCGAACGGTGGCGCCGGTTTCGGATGGCGCGACATCAACGTCTACAAGCTCGGCCTGCAATGGAAGGCGAACCCGACGTGGACGTGGCGCGCGGGATATTCGCGAGCCGATCAGCCGATCCCGTCGAGCGAGGTGCTGTTCAACATCCTCGCACCCGGCGTGGTGCAGGACCACATCACATTTGGATTCAGCAAAGCGATCGAGCGCTCGGCCGGACGCTTCAACGTCGCGCTGATGTACGCGCCGCCGAAGACGGTCACCGGAGCCAATCCGCTCGAAGCGCCGGGAGCGCAGCAGATTCAGCTGAAGATGCATGAATTCGAGCTCGAATTCGGGTATTCGTTCGGCTTCTAGCGCCGCCGGCTCAGCGTTCGCGCGACCTCGCTGAAGCGCGTCTCGAGCGAATCGCAAACGGCGTTGCACAGATCGAAGACCGTCGGGTCGGAAATGAAGCAGTAGACGCTGTTTCCGGCCTGACGGCGCCCGATCATCCCCGCCTCCTGCAGCAGCCGCAGGTGCTTGCTCACATTCGGCTGCGTCGACCCCACCGCCTCCACGAGCTCGCCCACCGTCCGCTCTCCGTCGTGCAGGGCCTGTAACAGCTGGATGCGCAGCGGCTCGCCGAGGATGCGGAAGCGCGCGGCGATGAGGTCGATGACCTCCGGAGTGAGCGTCGGAGCGGATTTGCGGCTCATGACAGGAATGATACACCGCATACTTGACAATGTGACTATATGTGCATATGGTTATACAGTCAAGGAGGATGCGCATCATGAAATCCATCGCCCTCGCCGCCGCGCTCCTAGTCTCCGCCGGCGCCATGGCCGCTCGGACGGGGGCGGCCGCCACATGCGAACGCCGCGGTACGACACGGCGATCGTGCCGCTCTGGTCTGTCCCGAACCACAGGAGTAACTCATGAACAAGCGCACCGTTGAATTGAAACGGCTCGGCGGTTTTCGTTTCGCGGCCGATCTCGGCGAATCGATGCCGCTGCTGCCGCTCGACGAACCGCCGCCCCTCGGAAACAGCGTCGGGCCCGACGCCGCGAGTCTTCTCGCAACTGCGATCGGCCAATGTCTGTCCGCAAGCCTTCTCCTCTGCCTGCAGAAATCGCACATCGAGGTCAACGATCTTCGGACGCACGTCGATCTCACGATCGATCGCAACGAGGCCGGACGCCTGCGCGTCACCGGCGCCGATGTACGGATCACCCTCGATGCCGGCGTGCCCGCTGCGAACGTGAACCGCTGCGCCTCGATTTTCGAGGACTACTGCATCGTCACCGCGACCGTTCGCAAAGCCTTTCCCGTCGAAGTTGAAATCATCGATGCCAGCGGACAAACGCTTTACCGCTCCGCAGAAACGGGAGTCGTGTCATGACAGTCGAACGTGGTCTCCGTCTCATCGCCGGTCTCCTCATCCTCGCCTCGGTTGCCCTGGGCTATTGGGTCAGTGCCTGGTTTTATCTCCTCACGGCGTTCGTCGCCGTGAATCTCATCCAGTCGGCGTTCACCAACTGGTGTCCGATGATGTCGCTGCTTCGCTCGTGCAAGCTGCCTGAGGCGAAGGCGTGACGCAGCTGCGCTGGGCCGCGGGCCTGATTCTGCTCGCGTCGGCGCACGGCGCGATTGCGCAGCTGACGCTTCATCAGGCCGAGGCCGAGGCGTTCGAGCACAACCCGCAGATTCGGATGGCGAATGCGCGAACGCGCGAGGCATCCGCTGCGCAAAGCGAAACACGCGCGATGTGGCTGCCGCACGTCGACGTCAGCGAGAGCGTCATCAGCAGCAACAATCCCGTGTTCGTGTTCGGATCGCTTCTCGAGCAAGGCCGCTTCGCCGCGGCGAATTTCGATCCTCACTTCCTCAACTCGCCGTCGGTCCTGCACAACTATCGATTCGGCCTGAACGCGCGCTACACGATCTTCGATCAGTTCCGCCGCCTCGAATCGACTCGCCAGGCCGCAAACGGTGTCGCGCAGTCGGATGCGGCGTCGGACGAGGCGCGACAAGCCGTGCGCCTCGACGTCATGTCGAAGTTCTACGGCGTTCTGCTCGCGCAGGCGCGGCACGACGTCGCCGTCGATGCGGTCAGGACTGCCGAGAGCGACGCGTCGGCGATGCGCGAGAAATTCAATCAAGGACTGCTCGTCGAGTCCGACGCGCTCGCGGCCGAGGTGCAGGTCGCGTCGTTTCAGCAGCAGGAGATCGAAGCCGCCGGCGCAGTCGTGATCGCGCGCGCGTCGCTGAACGCGGCGATCGGCCGCGACATCGATTCGGCAACGATCGTACAGGGCGGGCTGCCGGCCTCGATCGCGACGACGCGGTCGGTTTCCGCCGCTGACGCCGCGTCCAGGCGCGGCGAAGTGCGCGCCGCGCAGCTCGCGAAGACGAACGCAAACCTGCAACTGCAGATCGCCCGCGGCTCGATGCTCCCGCGCGTCGACACATTCGCGACATGGGGCGCGAGCGGCCCGACGTTCGGCAATCGAAACGGCGATCGCACGATCGGCGCGGTCGTGAGCTTCGATCTCTTCGACGGCGGCAAGTTCTCGCGCGTAAGCGAGGCGGCTGCGAACGTCGAACAGGCGCGCGCCGCGGAAGACGCGGCACGATCGAAGGTCGAGATCGAGATCGTTGCCGCATCCGAGCATGTCCGCTCCGCCGCTCAGCGCATCGTCGTCGCCGAAGCCGCGGTGAAGCAGGCGACGGCAGCAGCGCGCATCGTGCGCGATCGCTACGAGCAGGGACTGACGACGATCACGGAGCACCTGCACGCGCAGACGGCGCTCGTGAGCGCGAAGCTCAATCTTCTCTCCGCCCGCTACGACTATGTCATCGGCTCCGCCGATCTCGCGCGAGCCACAGGAGATCTCAATGATGTTGCGCCGTTCGAGTAGCGTCCTTCTGACCATCATCGCGGCAGCGTGTTCGCAGTCGCAGCAGCCCGTTACGAGGACGACCGTTGCAGCGCCGGTCGAAGAGGTGCGCCTCGCGGCGGTTCCCGACACGCGAGTCACGACCGGAACCGTTCGGGCGGCAACGGCATCGACGCTCGCCGCGAAAGTGCTCGGCAATGTGACGCGCGTTCTCGTCAGCGAAGGCGATCACGTGCGAGCCGGACAGGTTCTCGTCGAGATCGATGACCGCGACGTCCGCGCAAAGGTCGATCAGGCGCATGCCGCTGCGCGGGCCGCCGATGACGCGATCGCCGCAGCAAACGCCGCCGTCACCGGAGCCGAAGCCAACGCGCGATTCGCCGAGGCGACGTATCAACGCTTCGCTGCACTTCGCGAGCGCGGCTCCGTGAGCCCGCACGAATTCGAGGAAGTCGCCGCGAAACGAACGGGCGCTCAGGCGGAGCTCGACCGGGCGAAGCGCGGACGCGACGCATCGATCGCACAGCACGCACAGTCGCTTGCCGGTGCGGCCGAGGCGGAGACGTTTCTCAGCTACACGGAGGTGCGCTCGCCGATCGACGGCATCGTCAGCGCGCGCTTCGTCGATCCCGGCGCACAAGCAGCGCCCGGAGTTCCGCTCGTTGCCGTCGAGGACGGGCGCGAGTACCGCGTGGAGACGACCGTCGATGAGGATCTCGCGCAGCGCATTCGCCCCGGCGATGCGGTGCAAGTCGAGAGCATCGCTGCCCATGTCGCGCATGTCGCGTCGGTCGATCCGCAGACGCGCACCGCGCTCGTGAAGATCGAGCTGCCCGCAAGCGCGCGCCTGCGATCCGGCACGTTCGTTCGCGTGGCGTTTCCGATCGGCACCCGACAGGCGATCGCCGTTCCGACCTCGGCCGTCGTTCGCAGCGGCGAGCTCGCGAGCGTCTTCGTCGTCGACACGCAAGGCATCGCTCACATGCGCCTCGTCACGACCGGCGACCCCCGCGGCGGAAGAGTCGAGGTGTTGTCGGGCCTCGATTCGGGAGAGCGCATCGTGACGGAGACTCACGGCGTTAGCGACGGCGCTTCCGTGCGAGGCGCGCTTTGAAACTCGGAATCGCCGGCCGCCTGGCGGCGCTGTTCATCGATTCGAAGCTCACGCCGCTTCTCATCGCCGCATCGCTTCTCATCGGCATCGGCGCGGTCGCGCTGCTGCCGCGCGAAGAGGAGCCGCAAATCGTCGTGCCGATGATCGACGTGTTCGTCGGAATGCCGGGCGCGTCGCCCGCGGAAATCGAACAGCGCGTCACCAAACCGATGGAGAAGCTGCTGTGGGAAGTGCCTGGCGTCGAGTACGTCTACTCCACGTCGTCGTCCGCCATGTCGATGGTCATCGTTCGTTTTCGCGTCGGCGAAGATGAAGAGCGCGCGCTCGTGCGGCTCAACGACAAGCTGCACGCGAACTACGACAGGATTCCGCCGGGTGCGTCCACGCCGCTGATCAAGCCGCATTCGATCGACGACGTTCCGGTGCTCGCGCTCACGTTGTCGAGCGATCGCTACGATCACGCCGAGCTGCGCCGGCTCGCGGCAGCCCTGCAGACAGAAATCAAACAGATTCCCAATGTCTCCGACGTAACGCTGATCGGCGGAACGCGCCGCGAGCTTCGCATCGACGTCGATCCCGCGCGCGCCGTCGCGTACGGACTCGCGCCGGCATCGATCGTTCCTCCGATCCAGCAGGCGAATACGCAACTGCCCGCCGGCGCGATCACGAGCGCGAACCGCGAAGCGATCGTCGAGACCGGCGGCTTCATCCGCAATGCTGACGACGCGAAGCGCATCGTCCTCGGTGCCCGCAACGGCCGTCCGATTTACCTCGGCGATGTCGCGGACGTCCGCG
>DATIZY010000339.1:0-9129 GCA_035516895.1 Thermoanaerobaculia bacterium
CGCAGCGCGCGATGTCGCTGCCGGCCGCGGCGGAGATCAGCGGCAGATCGGGATCGCCGACCGACGGCGTGAGCGGCGCGAACGCGACGCCGCGGTCGTCGACGTACGAGACGGAGCCGCTCGTTTCCGCGAGCGCGACCGGTGTGCGCTCGACGATGACGAGGCGCAGCGTATCCGGCAGCGTCTTCTCGATCTGAACACTGCTAACCCACGGCAAAGACGAGATCTCGCGGCGCAGGCCGGCGATGTCGAGATGAAACAGGTTCGTGCCCAGGTAGCTCCTGGTGAGGCGATCGAGATCGGCGCGCGAGGTGTGCTGCGCGCCGGCGATCTCGAGGTGACGCACGGCGAAGCGCGCGTCGGACTGCATGCGGCGGTAGAGCAATGTCAGGCCGATCGCGACGAGGAGCACGACGACGATCGTGCGCAGGACGCTGAAGAGCCGCTGCACCTGGATGCTCCGATAATTGCGGCGAACGCGCCCGCTGTCGCTCGGACGGAAGAAACGCGGTTCGGTCGAATCGAAGACGCTCACAGGCTGGTCCTCACGAGCGCTTCGCCGATCTGATAGACATCGCCGGCGCCGAGCGTGATGAAGAGATCGTTGCGCTGGAGACGGCGGCGCATCTCGTCGACGATTTGTTCGTGACTGCGGTCGAGGTATTCGACGCCTTCAACGGCGTCGGCGATCAGCTCCGACGTGACGCCTTCGATCGGCTTCTCGCGCGCGGCGTAGATCGGCGCGACGAGCGCGACGTCCGCCGCGCGGAGCGATTCGGCGAATTCGCGCGCGAAGTCGCGCGTGCGCGTATAGAGATGCGGCTGAAAGAGCGCGACGATGCGCCGCCTTGGATAGCCGCGCCGCGCGGCGGCCAGCGTCGCGCGGATCTCGGTCGGATGATGCGCGTAATCGTCGACGACGATCGCGCCGCCGTACTCGCCGAGGATCTGGAAGCGGCGATCGACGCCGAGGAATTTAGCGAGCGCGGAGGCGATGACCGGCGCGCCCACGCCGAGCTCGCGCGCCACAGCAATCGCCCCGAGCGCATTGCGCACGTTGTGCTCGCCGGGTACGAACAGACGGAACCAGCCGAAACCCGGCACTTCGAACCGCGATCCGCGTTCGTCGAATGTAACGTTGATCGCGCGCACGTCGGCGTCACCGGCGATGCCGTAACGCACGACGTGGTGATTGACCCGCTGAATCAGGTGGGAAACCGTCGGATCATCGACGCAAGCCACGATCACTCCGCCGGGGCGAATGCCGTCGACGAAGATGCGGAACGCCTCGACGATCGCGTCGAACGAACCGAAGTACTCGAGATGGTCCGCCTCGATGTTCGTGACCACCGCGACTTCGGGATGGAGCTCGTGAAAGCTGCGGTCGTATTCGTCGGCTTCGACGACGGCAAGCTCGCCGTGCCCGCTCTTCGCGTTCGAGCCGATGTTGCGCAGCATGCCGCCGATGATGATGGTCGGGTCGAGGCCGGCCTCTTCGAGAATGACCGAGATCATCGCGGAGGTCGTCGTCTTGCCGTGCGTGCCGGAGACGCCGACGCTGCGCTTCTCGTTGACCATCGCGCCGAGGACTTCCTTGCGGACGCTCACCGGGATGCCGCGGGCACGCGCCGCATCGACTTCGGCGTTTTCGCCGCGCACGGCCGACGTGATCACAACGAGATCCGCGCCGGCGAGATGCGACGGATGATGTCCGATGCTGACCGGAATTCCGCGCTGAACGAGGAGATCGGTCGCGGTCGAGGGGCGCAGATCGCAGCCGGAGACGTTGAACCCGCGGTCCGCGAGGATCTCAGCAATGCCACTCATTCCGATGCCGCCGATGCCGACGAAATGAATGTTCTTAATGTTTTCAAAATTCATTCGGATCGTGGTCGTTGCTAATCATTGATTTTATTCGGTTCTGTCAATTTTTTCGAGTAAATCGACAATCTTTTTTGTAGCGTCCGCGGAGACGAGCGCGTGCGCCGCGGCCCCCATCCGCGCGGTCCGTTCGGGGTCGGCGATGAGCTCCGTGATGGTGTTGGCGAGCTTCTCGGGCGTGAGCTGCGCTTCGGTGATCACGACCGCGCCGCCGGCACGCTCCACCGTCCGCGCGTTGAACTCCTGATGGTTGTCGGCGGACAGCGCGAACGGGACGAGGATCGCCGCCCGGCCGACGGCCGCGACGTCGCCGATGCTCATCGCGCCCGCGCGGCAGACGACGAGGTCTGCGGCCGCAATCTCGTTCACGATCGGGTCGAGATACGGCACCACGCGCGCGTTCGCGAAGGCCGATGCCTGATAGGACGCGCGGACCTGCTCGACTTCCTTCGGCCCGGTCTGGTGAACGATGTCGAGCCGTTCTCTCAGCGGGGCGAGGAAGAGCAGCGCGCCGGTCATCGCTTCGTTGAGAACGTGCGAGCCCTGCGAACCTCCGAAGATCAGAAGATGTTGTCTGTTGTCCGTTGTCTGTCGTCGCTGCGCCTGAAAAAACTCGGCTCGGATTGGATTCCCGGTGACGACGGCATCCTTTCGTCTGAGGCGCGGCGCGGCGTCCGGAAATGCGATCGCCACCGCCTTCATCCACCGCGCGAGCGCGCGGTTCGCGAGTCCGGGGAACGCATTCTGTTCGTGGATCGCCGTCGGGAACCCGCGCAGTTTCGCGGCCAGCAGCACCGGGCCCGACGAATAGCCGCCGACGCCGAGGACGACGTTGGGGCGATGTTTGCCGATGATGCGCCAGGCCTGGATGAACCCGAACGGCAGGCGGAAGAGATTCCGGATCAGATCGCTGGCGCCTTTGCCCTTGAGCGCGCCGACGGAAATGAATTCGAGCGGAAAGCCCGCCTTCGGCACGATGGTCTTTTCGAGACCGTACTCGGTGCCGACGAACACGACGCGGCGCTCGCCATCGCGGCGCATGAACTCCTGCGCAATCGCAATGGCCGGGTAAATGTGCCCGCCAGTCCCGCCACCCGCAATCACCAATGTATTCAAGGAAAGTCCTCAGCCGGATTGTTGTGAGAGATTGAGAAGAAGTCCGACGGCCATGAGGCTCGCGATCAGCGACGATCCGCCGTAGCTGACGAGCGGCAGCGGCAGGCCTTTGGTCGGGACGAGACAGAGCGCGACGCTCATGTTGATCAGCGCCTGCACGCCGATCATCAATGTCAGGCCGAGCGCGGCGTAGAAATCGAAGCGGTCCTGACTGTATCGGGTGATCCGGAATCCGCGCCAGACGAGAAACGCGAACAGCGCGATGATCGCCAGGCAGCCGATGAAGCCGAGCTCTTCGCCGACGATCGAGAAAATGAAATCGGTGTGCGGCTCGGGCAGGAAAAACAGCTTCTGCCGGCCGTTGCCGATGCCGAGTCCGCGCAGGCCGCCGGTGCCGAGCGCGATGAGCGACTGCATCGCCTGGAACCCTTTGCCCTGCGGATCGGCGGCGGGATTGAGAAACGTCAGCAGGCGATCGCGGCGGTATGCAGCGCTGAAGAGCGCGAGCCCTGCCGCCGGAATGAGCATCAGCACGAAGATCGCGATACGGTTCCAGCGGATGCCGGCCGCGAAAACCATCGCCGCGGCGACGAGAACCAGCGTGATCGCCGTGCCGAAGTCGGGCTCGATGAGAATCGCGCCGGCGAAGAGCGCGAGCACACACGACATCGGCAGAAGCGTCGAGATCCACTCGTTGATCCGCTCCTCGCGCCGGGAGAGAAACGCGGCGAGGAAGAGGATCACGACGATCTTCGCGAATTCGCTCGGCTGGAAGTGCACGTGCGGCAGCACCACCCAACGATGCGTGCCGTTCACCGCCGGTGCGACGAGCGCGCCGGCGAGGGCCAGCAGCGTGAGAAGCATCAGCGCGGCGATTGCTTTCAGACTCTTCAGGCGCGCGAGATCGAGGTGCATGAGAACGAGCATCGCCGCGCTTCCAATCAGAAGGAAAAAGGCCTGACGGGTGATGAAGTAGTACGGATTGTCGAGCCCCGTCTTCTGCACGGTGATGATCGCCGACGCGCTGTAGATCATCACCAGTCCGATGACCACCAGCAGCAGCGCCGCCGCGAACAGCCACGTGTCGTAGGAGAGTTTTCTGCTCATGGGTTTCCGGCTGCCGGCTCCCCGTTTGCCGTGCATTCCGGCCACCGGTAACCGGTCACCGGCGACTCAGAGGTTTCGAACAAGCTCTTCAAAGTGCTCTCCTCTGTGTTCGAAGTTGCGGTACTGATCGAAGCTCGCGCACGCCGGCGAGAGCAAGACCGTGTCGCCGGATTTCGCATTCTTCGACGCCCAGTCGATTGCGTGCTGCATGTCGCCGGCGGGAACGAGGGCCGCGGCGCCGTCGAGCGCTCGTGAAATACGATCCGCGGCCTTGCCGATCGTGATCACGGCGCGCGTTTTCTCCTTCACGAGATCGCGCATGCGCTCGAACTCGCCCGCTTTGTCCTTGCCGCCGAGGATCAGGAGGACGCTCTGCGCCGGAAAGCCTTCGAGCGATTTGAGCGTCGCGTCGACGTTCGTCCCTTTCGAATCGTTGACGTAGCGCACGCCGTCGATGTCGCGCACGAGCACCATGCGATGCGGCAGTCCGGCGAACGAGCCGAAGGCGATCTGCACCGAGACGTCGTCGACGCCCACCGCACGCGCGGCGAGCCATGCGGCGAGCGCGTTCTCCACGTTCGCAGCACCTTCGAGCCGGAGCGCCGAGCGCGGGATGCGCCGCTCTTCGCCGCCGGCGTGCATCACGAGCTGGTCGCCATCGAGGAACGCGCCTTCGTCGACGCGCTGCACCGCGGAAAATTTCCAGACGCGGACCGGCGTCGTCTCGCGCTGCGCGTGGCGGCGCTCGACGGCGTTGACGATCGCAGTGTCGCCCGCGGCCTGATTGCGGAAGATGCGGTACTTCGCCGCGGCGTATGCGTCGAAGTTCGGGTAGCGGTCCATGTGATCGGGCGTGATGTTGAGCAGCAGCGCGACGTTCGCGTGAAACTTGTCGACGGTTTCGAGCTGAAATGACGACAGCTCGAGCACGTACGTGCGCGGCCTGTCCATGTCGATCGACGCGACGAGCGGCTGTCCGATGTTGCCGGCGACGATCGGGTCCCATCCGGCGGCTTTGAGGATCTCGCCGATGAGCGTGGTGGTGGTCGACTTTCCGTTCGAGCCTGTAACGGCGATGATCGTCCCTCGGAGATGGCGGTAGGCGAGCTCAATCTCGCCGATCACGGGAATCGCCAGCGCCGCGGCGCGCTGCAGCAGCGGGATCGTCAGCGGCACGCCCGGGCTGATCACGACTTCACGCACGCCGTCGAGCGCGGATTCATTTTGATATCCAAACAATCGCGTGACGCGATCGTGGAGCGGGTACGGCACGTCGGGATGCGGATTGCTGTCGGTGAGCGCAACCTCCTCGCCGCGCGCGGCGAGAAAATTCGCCGCCGCCACACCCGAACGTCCCGCGCCCACCACCAGGTATTTCGCCATCTTTAATCCTGAGCGAAGCGAAGGACCCCCTCGGCTGCTGCGTGGCGGGTCCTTCGCCCGCTGAGCGGGCTCAGGACGCGGCATCGCACACTGAAGAAGAAAGTCCTCATCGCAGTTTCAACGTCGACAAACTCAGCAGCGCAAAAATGATGGCGATGATCCAGAAGCGGACGACGACCTTCGTCTCGCGCCATCCGGCGAGCTCGAAGTGATGATGCAGCGGCGACATCTTGAAAATGCGCCGGCCGGTCAGCTTGAACGAGGCGACCTGCAGGATCACCGAGGCGGCTTCGATGACGAAGAGGCCGCCGACGAAGACGAGCAGGATCTCCTGCTTGATCATCACCGCGAGGCAGCCGATCGCGCCGCCTAACGCGAGCGAGCCGACATCGCCCATGAAAATCTCGGCCGGATGCGCGTTGAACCACAGGAATCCGAGAGAAGCGCCGACCATCGCACCGCAGAAGACGGCGAGCTCGCCCGCCTGCGGCACCCACGCGATGCGCAGGTAATCGGCGACGCGGAAGTTGCCCGCGGCGTACGTCAGCACCGTGTAAGTGGCCGCGGCGATGAGCGTCGAGCCGATCGCCAGCCCGTCGAGACCGTCGGTCAGATTGACGGCATTCGATGCGCCGACGATCACCACAATGATGAACGGAATGTAGAGAAAGCCCAGATTGAGGTGGAGCGTCTTGAAAAATGGGAACGTTAATACAGTCGAGTAATTGTTATGAATGCTCGGCAGATATGCGATCGCCAGTCCGGCCGCGAGCGCGACGAGGATCTGTGCGGTGAACTTCTCCTTCGCCGTCAGGCCGAGGTTGCGGCGCTTGAGGAGCTTCCGGTAGTCGTCGATGAATCCGATCGCGCCGTAGGCGAAGGTCACGAAGAGCACGATCCAGATGTAGGGATTGAGGATATCGGCCCACAGCAGCGTCGGAATCAGGATCGCGATGTTGATGAGAATGCCGCCCATCGTCGGCGTACCGGCCTTCTGCTGATGCGACTTCGGCCCTTCCTCGCGAATGAACTGGCCTAACTTGATCTGCCGCATCCGCTCGATGAGCCACGGGCCGAGAATGAACGAGATCACCAGCGCGGTGAGCGCGGCCCACGCCGTGCGGAAGGTGATGTAGCGGAAGACATTGAATCCGGAGATCAGGTTCCGCAGGGGATACAGCAGGTAGTACAGCATTCAGTGGGCCGCTCCTGATTGCCCGGTGAGCTTTTCGATGATGCGATCGAGTCCGATCCCGCGGGACGCCTTCACGAGCACGAGATCGCCGCGACGGATGAATCGCTCGAGAAAACCGGCGGCGCTCTCCGCATTTTGAAAGTGGTAGAGGCGCTCGTCGCTGAAGCCGGCGGCGCGCGCGCCTTCGAGCAGCGACTCGCTGCGTTTGCCGACGCCGATCACAATGTCGACCTTGTTCGGGATGTCGCGGCCGGACTTGTAGTGGAACTGCAGCTCCTCCGCGCCGAGCTCCAGCATGTCGCCGATGACGGCGATTCGGCGGCCGGTGACGTTCGCCTGCTCGAGGAGCTCGAGCGCGCGCGCGAGCGCGTACGGATTCGAGTTGTACGTGTCGTCGTAGAGCGTCGCGCCCTTCCATTGCACGACGACTCCGCGATGCGCGGCCGGCTGCAGATCGCGAATGCCGCGCTCGATTCCTTCCCACGAGATGCCGATGGTGCGCGCCGTTGCGATCGCCGCGAGCAGATTCTCGAGGTTGTGCCGCCCCGGCAGCGCGAGATCGAACGTGTGTCCCTGCACGGTGAAGCGCGTGCCGAGCAGTCCGCGCTCGCTGATGTCCGTGCCGCGAAATTCAGCATCGTGGTCGATGCCGTACGTGATCTTCTTCCCCTGAAAATCGCGGCTGATGTCCATCACGTACTTGTTGTCCACGTTGATGACGATCGAGCCGCCCGGCTTCACATTCTCCAACAGCTCCCGCTTCGCCTCGGCGATCTTCTCGATCGTGCCGAAAAACTCGATGTGCACCGGTCCGATGTTCGTGTACACGCCGATGTCGGGATGTGTCAGGCCTGCCATCTGAGCGATCTCGCCCTTGTGGTTCATGCCCATCTCGCTGACGACGACTTCGGTGCCGTCCGGCGTGTTGTCGATGCAGAGCGGATTGCCGATCAGATTGTTGAGGTTCGCGACCGACTTCCACGTGCGGCGTTCGGTGGCTGCGAGCGCGGCGATCATTTCCTTCGTCGTGGTCTTGCCCGCCGAGCCGGTGATGCCGATGAGAAGGAAGTCGTAGCGATTGCGGATCGATCGCGCCAGCTCCTGCAAAGCCTTAGTGGTGTCGGCAACGCGTACGATGCCTTTGTCCGGCGGGATCGAGGCGGGAGCTTGCGCGACGACCGCGGCGCGCGCCTTCTCCAGCGCCTGCGGAACGAATTGATGTCCGTCGAGCCGCTCGCCTTTGATCGCGAAGAACGCGGAGTCGTCCTTCGCTTCGCGACTGTCGATCACCACCGACGATACGACGACATCGGGATTCTGAACGACTTCGCCGTGCGTCATCTCCGCCAGCTCGCGCACTGTCAGGCGGGGCATGCACGCCTCCGTTGGCGAAGCGGGTAGCGGGTGGCGGGTAGCGGGTGGGACGGCGGCCGATACCCTACCCGCCACCCGCTACCCGCTGCAACGCTCTCTCCCGGCCCCGCCGCGTTTCGTCCCCGGTAATCGCTCCCCTTCCCCCACGACTGCCTGGCGATCACCATCCGTCCACCCACGCTGAAACGGACCGGCGGAGCCGGAACAGAGCATCGATTCCGGCGAAACGCATCATAAACTGATTTCGTAAGCAATTTCAAGAGATTTTTCACACCGATTTTGTCATGGCTTTTTCGTTTCGTTTTTTCAGCGCGATCTCCGCTTCCTCGCGATCGTCGAAATGGATGATTTGATCGCCGATCACCTGATACGGCTCGTGGCCTTTGCCGGCGATCACGATCACGTCGTCGTCGGAGGCGCCGTCGATCGCGCGAGCGATCGCTTCGCGGCGATCGGCGATGCGCGCGTATCTGCCGCCGCCGCTCTTCGCGCCGCGCTCGATCTCGTCGAGGATCGTCTCCGGTTTTTCCGATCGCGGATTGTCGCTCGTGAGAATCGTGAAGTCGGCGAGCTTCGTGGCGATCGCGCCCATCTTCGGCCGCTTCTCCTTGTCGCGGTCGCCGCCGCAGCCGAACAGCACGACGACGCGCTTGCCGCCGGCGAGATCGCGCACCGCGTGCAGCAGCTTCTCGAGCGCGTCGGGCTTGTGCGCGTAATCGACGATCACCGTCGGGCCGCCGCGCGATTCGACGTACTCGAACCGGCCGCGAACGCTTTTCAGATTGCGGATGCCGGCCTCGATCTGACGGGGATCGATGCCGACGACGATCGCCGCGCCGGCCGCAGCCATCCAGTTGGCGAGGTTCGGCCGGCCTAACAGCGCGGAATCGACGCGGACCGCTCCGGCAGGCGTGTGCAGAGTGCCGCGCAGTCCGCGCGTGGAGATCTCGAAATCGTTTGCCGGACGGATGTCGCCCTCGCGGAACCCGAACGTCAGCGGCTTGCCGCCGATCTCCCGAACGAGGCGGCGCCCGTACTCGTCGTCGGCATTGATCACCGCGCGATCGGGAGAA
>DATIZY010000340.1:0-2039 GCA_035516895.1 Thermoanaerobaculia bacterium
CATCGTCATTCGGCTCGTACCGGAGCCGTGCCGCGTCTTGACGCAAACGATTGTCAAACTGTTCGTCAGTCATGATCGGCTCCATATAAATCGGCGAGACGCTCGCGCAGCTTCGCGCGTGCCAGGGAAAGATGCGACCGCACCGTTCCTTCGCTGAGATGCATCATCACCGCAATTTCCGCATGGTCGAAATGCTCGACGAGGTGCAGCCGTGCGACGACGCGCTGCATTTCGGGAAGCGACTCGAGCGCCTCGTCGATCCGCCGCGCGAGCTCGTTTGCGACCGCGGGCAGATCGGCGCGGTCGCCGCGCGCCGCCGGAATCGAATCCTGAATCTCCTCATGCCGGAAGCGCTGCCGGTGTTTCATCACGTCCAACGCGAGATTCGTCACGATGCGATAGATCCACGGCCCGAACGGCTCGCCGCTCTTGAACCGTCCGATCGTCTGAAATGCCTTCACGAACGCTTCCTGCGCCAGATCCTCGGCGTCGTGCGGGTTGCGGACGATGCCCCAGGCGATGGACACCACCCGCTTCATGTATTTTGACACGAGGTAGTCGTACGCACCGGCGTCGCCGCCCTTGACCGCGGCGATCGCGCGCTGCTCGAGTGGGTCGACTTCGCCTGACGTCCGGCTGACCTCCGCCTTGACGCCGAAGAATATCCGAGTGTGCCGGCCAGCCTTCAGGCCGGTCTGGGCCGGCGTGAACGCCGGCAGGCACGCTGAGCTGGCCGGCGACATCGTTACTTCTGCATCCGCTGCGCGCGCTCCTGCAGCATCGTCGAGAGTTTCGCGCGCTGATCCGGCGTCAGAACGTTGAGCGCCTTCGACATCGCATTGAGTGCGTTCGCCCGAAGCGTCTTCTCCGTCGCCGCCTGCTGATCGAGCAGCGCCTGCGCCGAGGCGACGTCGTTCGGGTTGTTGAGCAGGATCTGCGCGGCCTGCTGCATCGTGCCGCGCATCGACTGGCGAGCCTGCTGGTTCTGCTGACGCAGGTCCTGGAAGATCGCTTTGATGTCGGTGACCTGCTGATCGCTGAGACCGAGTTGCTGCTTCACGTGCTGCAGATGTCCGAAAAACATCGGCCCGGCGAAACCCTGGCCGCGCATGCGCTGCGCGAATGCGAACGGCACGGCGAGAAGCGCCGTCAGGGCGACGGCGGAAGTGATGACAAGAATGCGTTTCTTCATGGGTGGGTCTCCTCCAAAGTCCGGATGGGTTACGAGCAGCGCCGCGGAAATGTTGAAATCAATCGAAGTGCGCGGCGTCGCCCGCCGTGTATGGCACGCAGTACGGGTCGTCGACGTCGCAGGTCGCGAACTCGAACTGAATCGTCGTGTGCGCGATGCGGTAGCGTTCCTCGAGCATGTGATTGACGCGGTCGAGCAGCTTGCCCGTCGTCCGGACCGGCACGTCCCCGACCCTCAGATGACACGACAGAGCCGGGCGCGAGGGACCGAGGGCCCAGATGTGGAGGTGGTGGACGCCGAAGACGCCTTCGATCTCGCTCAGCGACCGCGTCACGGCCTCGGGATCGATCTCGGTCGGCGTTCCTTCGAGCAGCAGATTCACGGCTTCCTTCAGCACGCCCCAGCTGCTCCACAGAATCATGACGCCGATGAGCATCGACACGATCGGGTCCCACAGCGGCATGCGCGTGATGCGGATGAGGATCGCCGCGACGATGATGCCGGCTGAAGAGACAGCGTCGCCGAGCATGTGCAGCATCGCGCTGCGGATGTTGAGGTCGTCGCGGCTTTCGCTGTGCAGCGACCACGAGATCGCCGCGTTGAGAACGATCGCGATCGTGGCCGTGATGAGCATCCACCGCGCGTTGACCGGATGTTCGACGCGCAGCCGCTGGAAAGCTTCCACGAAAATGAAAATCGTGAACGCGACGAGGGTCCCGGCATTGATGAACGCCGTCAGCACACCGGCGCGGTGATAGCCGTACGACTTGATGCTGTTCGCCGGCCGCCTCGCCAGGCGTACCGCGAAAAGCGCGAGCAGCAGCGCGAGCGTGTCGGTGAAGTTGTG
>DATIZY010000341.1:0-7566 GCA_035516895.1 Thermoanaerobaculia bacterium
CTCGCCGCTCGCCGCTCGCCGCTCGCTATTCAGTAAACACGTAGCGAGTGGCGGACGTCTCCTGCGGAACGAAGATGCCGACGAGCTGGGTCTCGAGCGAGCGCAGGTTCTCGAACAAGCCAAGGATCTCGTCGTAATTGCGCTGATCGAATTCTTTGAAGTCGCGGAAGTTGTCCTCGAGGACTTTCTCGCCTGTGTCGCCGTTGAAGACCAGAATGTCGATATCGAAGACGAAGCCGGTCGTCTCCACGAGCACCTGGCGGTAGTACGTCCGCCCATCCGCGGGAGACACATACTCCTCGGTTCGATATCCCGATTTGTCGTTGATGTCGAAATCGAGAATGCCGGAGACGACGTAGTCCGCTCCCGTCTTCGCCGCGAGGTCCTTCCAGTAATCGCGATTCTCTTCGAGCGCTTTGATCGACGTGCCCGGAAGCCGCGTCGCGGGAACATCGACGAGCTTGAGCTTCGTGCTCTTCGTCAGCTGTTTTTTGAGATAGCGCTGAAACTCCGACTGCACATCGACTTTCGAGGCGCGGTCGTTTTTCTTTTCGCCGTTGTTGGCGATGACGAACGGAGCGATCGCCACTTTTTCGTCGCCGGTGATGTTGAGCTTCGGCTTGAGCGGGAGCTTCATCTTCACTTCGATGACTCCCGCGAACGATGCCAGCGGAACGAGCATCGCGGCGGCAACGAGAACAGCGCGCTTCATCGGCGATCTCCTGGAGGCTTCGGTTGGGGCGGCGTTGCCGGCTGCGGGATATCGCTCGGCGGCACCGCCGTGGGAGGAGGCGCCGGCGATGTCGACGTCACTGGCGGCAGCGGCGGCATGCCGGGCGTCCCCGTCGTCGACTTCGCCTGGGCGGCCGGTGCCGGCAGGACGTCGGCGCTCTTCACTTCTTTTGGCGCAGGCTTCCGGTTGCGCGAGAGG
Organism: Thermoanaerobaculia bacterium; assembly: GCA_035516895.1. Classification (GTDB taxonomy): domain Bacteria; phylum Acidobacteriota; class Thermoanaerobaculia; order Gp7-AA8; family Gp7-AA8; genus Gp7-AA10. The sequence continues at coordinate 932 of DATIZY010000341.1, forward strand.
AACTCGACGAACCGGCTGTAATTCTTCTGAATGTACTGGTTCGAGCGATCGAGCTTCAGCGCTTCGAGGTACTCCTTGCGCGCTTTTTCGAAATCTCCGTTCGCCTCGTATGCGACGGCGAGGTTGTTGTGCGCCATCGCATCGCCCGGATTGATCTCCACCGCTCGCTCGAAGCGAAACATCGCCTCGCGCCAGAGATTCATGCGCGCCATCTGCACGCCGAAGTCGTCCTGCGCGGCCGGCTTGCGCAGGTCCGTGTGGTGGGAACATGCGGCGGTCAGGATGGCAAGCGCCAGAATCGCTGAGAAGCGGGGGGCCTTTGCTGTCAAAGCGGTCGAAATTATAATCTTCGGCGGTAACCGCACAACGATCCTGCCTTCAGTACCGATCACAGAAAATGAACAATGTGCTTTCGCGCGATGCGTGCATCGCGTATGCCCTGCATCCGTTTCTAACGCCGGCGAGGATTCGCCTCATACGCGAGCATTTCGATCCAGTCGCCGAGGTGCAAAGCGCCCCGGTCAGACTTCTTGAAGGACTTCTGTCCATCGACGCGGAGCAGGCGGAGGCGGTTAAGAATCCGTTACGTTTGCCGCAAATCGCAGAGCAGGTCGCGTCGCTTCGCGAAAACGCGGCGGCGATCGTCGATGACGGCTATCCGGCGATGCTGCGCGAGATCGTCGATCCGCCCTTCGCGCTCTTCTTCCGCGGAGATCTGACGCTGCTGCAAAAGCCCATGGTGGCGATCGTCGGATCGCGGCGCGCCTCGGCGTACGGGATCAACGCATCGGCGCATCTCGCGCGGCAGCTGGCCTCCGCCGGCATCGTCGTCGTCTCCGGACTCGCCCGGGGCGTCGACGCGGCCGCGCATGAGGCAGCGCTCGACTCCGCCTCCGCCACCATCGCGATCCTCGGCACCGGCATCGACGTCGTCTATCCGCGCTCGCACTCGAAATTGACGAAGTTGATCGCCGAAAAGGGACTGCTGCTCAGCGAATTTCCGCCCGGCACGCCGCCGCTCGCAGCGAACTTTCCCGTCCGGAACCGGGTGATCTCCGGCATCACGCTCGGCACGGTCATCGTCGAAGCGACCGGCCGCAGCGGATCGCTCATCACCGCGCGCATGGCGGCCGAGCAGGGCCGCGAGGTCTTCTGCGTGCCCGGCTCGATCTTCTCCGCCGCGTCGGAGGGACCGCACCGGCTGATTCAGTACGGCGCGAAGCTCGTGCATGACGCAAATGACATCCTCGAGGAGCTGCCCGGCAATCTCCGGCCGCGCGAGGATGAAGCGCCGCGTGAGCCCGAATCGCCCCTGCGCGAAGTGCTCGCCGTATTCACGCGCGACGAGGCGATCCATATCGACAACGTCGCGCAGAAGCTCGGTCAAAGCGTGGCCAGCGTGTCCGAAGCGGTCCTGCAGCTCGAGTTGGGCGGATGGCTTCGCGCGATGCCGGGATCGCGCTACGTGCGGATGCGCTAGGGGGTCAGACCTTAAATCTTAAATTTTCTGCAGCACGTAGACGATTCGTTCGCAAACGCGTCTACGCGCAGTAGAAAATTTAAGATTTAAGGTCTGACCCCGCGCGTCTGCGCGTCTTCATCACCTTGTAGCCGAGAAGCGCGACGGGAGCGCCGAGGGTGATGGCGCGGCCGAGGAGCCTGGGAAAGCCGAACCCCGCGAGAAAACCGAGGACCGCGCCGCCGGCGACGAGCTGCGGAGCGTGCTCCGACGCGAACGACTGCACGTCCAGCGACGAGCGCAGCTTGCGATCGAGCTGGTCGATGCCGCTGCCGATGCCGTCGCGCGCGCGCTCGATCTCTTTTTCGATCGCGTCCTTCTCCGACTCGGCCATGCTCAGCGACTCCTGACGCGGTCGATGTCCGCTTTGATCGTATTGAAATCGTTCTTGATCTGATCCACCGACTCCCTCGGCACGAATTCGGCGGCAGCGAATTTCTTTTTGCCGATCGCGGCGAGCACGCCGGCGACGACGAACAAGACGACCGTGACGATCAGCGACGACAGCCACGCCGGAACGCCGAGCGCCACGAGTCCAAGCACGATCGTGACGAAGAGGAATGCCAATCCGAACAGCGCGACGAATGCCGCGCCGGCGAACAGCCCCGCGCCCGTGCCGACTTTCGCGAACGTGTCTTTGAGCTCCCACTTCAGCAGCGCGATCTCGCTGCGCAGGAGCGTGGACATGTTCTCCATCAGCTCTTTGACGATGGTTCCGATCGATTTTTCGTTGTCTGTCAGCGTTGGCATTCCGAGCTTCCACCGAGCAAAATACAGTCCATTCCGCTCCAGTTTATGCCGAGCGCAGCGAGGCATTTGCGGCGGCACAGCGATTCACGCGACTTGTGCGATGGTTGCGAGCCCACCGAAGATCCATCCCCTTCGCTGCGCTCAGGGTCGGGATAAACTGAAAACCTGTACGAAATGGCCGCAGAAAACGTCGTCGAGTTAGTGAAGGACTTCCGATTCGAGGCTGCTCATTATCTGCCCAATGTGCCGCCGGATCACAAGTGCCGCCGCATTCACGGCCATTCGTTCCGCGGCGAGATCGCGGTGCGCGGGCCGATCGACGCGCGAACGGGATGGCTGCTCGATTTCGGCGATCTGAAGCGCGTCGTCGATCCGGTGGTCGCGCGGCTGGATCACTATCTCCTCAACGAGATCGAAGGCCTCGACAACCCGACCGCGGAGATCCTCGCGATCTGGATCTGGAATCGACTTGCCCCGTCGCTGCCGCAGCTCGTTCGCGTGACGATCGAGGAAACATGCACGTCGCGCTGCCACTACTTCGGCGGAGCCACGGGCTCTTAGCACGAAACGACGGCCCGTCGCCAACGGCCTCATGAACGGGCTTCCTGCACGATCGCGGCGGCGGGTTCGACGACGAAGGCCGACGGTCAACGGCGTCTGCGTTTCTACGACGACCGCGCTTGCCGCAGATTGCCGATCCTTTCGTCAGCATCACTGCTTCGCGGCGGCATTTGCGGCTCCGCGCCGGCGGCTTCCGCGAAGAACGTCTTCTGCTGCTCTTCGCTGCGCGGCTCAGCGGCCGTCTTCGGCCGCCGCGCCTCGCGTATCTTGTCCGCCGCGTACGAGACAACGGCGAGGATCACCGTCACCACGATGCTCACGACAATCACGGTTGCCAGGATATTGACCCAATCGAATGTCATTTGTTATGACCCTTTAGTGTGATCGATTTATATAAGAATTGATCGCGCCACCTCGCCCACGACATGTCGAGGTCCACATCGTGTGCCACAACCAGCGAGGCGAATTCGTCGCGGCGTCTCCGCCACCGATCCCAGCGGCGTCAGCGGATTCGGGGCGCTCGCGCGGCAGGCTCGGTGCGCGATTCGAATCGGCGCTGCTGTCATCCACACCCGCCCGGTCACTGGCCGCGGCCTAACGCTCGACGCCGCAAAGCCCGAGAATCATGCTCGCGAGAAGCGAGGGCTCGAACGGCGGCGTCATCACCAGCTTGATGTCATCGACGTTCGGGAGATCGCGCAGCCACTCGGGGATGGACGAGGAGATCAGCACGACCGGAACTCCGGTGTGCAGATCGGCGAGGTGACGAAGAATCCGTCGCCCGCCGCCGTTGGCGAGCTCGAGATTCAGCACGACTCCGCAATAGCTGTGCTGCTCGAGACAATCGATGGCTTCGTCAGCGTTCGCCGTCGACTCGAGCTTGACCTCGCGCCACGGCAGCAGTTCTCGCAAAGTCTCGCCGATAAGGGGATCGTCGTCGACCAGCAAAACAGTGCGGGCTGCCATTGAGAGCTCCGGGGCGCGCTTGTGAACGCGAAATGCATGCCCGATACGGATACGATGAGATCGCACATCATGAGCAAACAACTTCTTTTCGCGGTCCTGCTCGCCGTCGCATGCTCGCGCGCGCCCGTCGTCCACGCGCAGACGACACTCGGGCATCACGAAATCCGGGCGGACCAGCTGCCGGCGCCGTACGTGACGCGCTCGGCAACGAATCCGCCGCGCGTCTCCGCGCAACCCGCGGGCGCGAAGCTCGTCGCGCCGCCGGGGTTTGCCATCTCCGTCTTCGCCAGCGGCCTCGACGATCCGCGTCACATGATCGAAGCGCCGAACGGCGATGTGCTCCTCTCCGAGCCCGGCGCTGGAAAGATAACTCTTTTTCGTGGAAATAACCGTTATACATTTTTGAGCGGTCTCGACAATCCCTACGGGCTCGCACTCCACGGCGGGTTTCTCTATATCGGCGACGAGAATGCGGTCGTGCGCGTGCCGTACACGGTCGGAGAGACGCGCGCGAGCAGCGCGCCGCAGCAGCTCGTGTCCCTTCCGACCGGCGGACATGCGACGCGCGGCATCGTGTTCGACCGCGCCGGAACGAAGATGTACGTGAGCGTCGGATCGCGATCCAACGTCAGCGCCGGCGAGCCGCCCGAGCGCGCTGCGATCCTGGAGATGAATCCGGACGGGAGCGGAGTTCGCGTGTTCGCATCGGGATTGCGGAATCCGGTCGGAATAGCGTGGAATCCGGCGACCGGCGCGCTGTGGACCGCCGTCAACGAGCGTGACGGGCTCGGCGACAACCTCGTGCCCGACTACATCACCGAAGTGCGCGCCGGCGCGTTTTATGGCTGGCCATACGCGTACATCGGCCATCACGAGGATCCGCGGCGCAAAGGCGAGCGGCCTGACCTCGTCGCGCGCGCAATCGTGCCGTCGCTTCTCATCCAATCGCATTCGGCTCCCCTCGGCATCACGTTTTACGACGGCAAGATGTTCCCGGCGGCCTATCGCGGCGGCGCCTTCGTCGCGCTGCACGGCTCGTGGAACCGCTCGGAGCGAACAGGCTACAAAGTGATCTTCGTGCCGTTCCGCAACGGCGAGCCCGCCGGCGGCTACGACGATTTCGTCATCGGGTGGCTCACCGATGAGAACAGCCGGTCGGTGTGGGGGCGTCCGGTCGATCTTCTCGTGCTGCACGATGGCTCGCTGCTGATCTCGGACGATGGCGGCGAAAAAATCTGGCGTGTGACGTATCGCTGACGCGGCACAAAAAAGCGTCGGCCGCATCGTCGTGCGCGCTGATCTTGCAATACATCGTGCCGGAGGATTTCCATGGCACGACGGGCAACGAAGAGCCCATTGAAAGCGGCAAAGTCCGCAGTCAGACGCGCGGCGAAAAAGTTGAGCTCGCGGCTGCACACCACGAAAGAGTCCGCTGCCGCGGCTCCGGGGCGCAAAACGCGCGCGCGCACCGCGAAGGCAGGCGCGGCGCACGCGCGGCCGGCGCGCCGCGAAGCCGACATCCCGCTCGACGTTCTCAATCACACGTACACGCCGAAGCAGACGAGCCTCAAGGCGTCCTTCCGCGCGAGCGGCGAGGAACGTCAGCGCGATCAGGAGCTGGCGGGCGGGTTCGCCGACGATCGATGGAGCGACGAAGACCGCATCACCAACAAATCAGGCGATCCGCGCATCGGAACGCATCACCGGAAGTACGAACCGGGCGAATGAGAAGGAGGAGAGGACGATGGATACACCAATCAATACCGGCTTTGGCTCGACGAACGCGACCGAGACGAACCGTTCCGCCTCGAGCGGAACGAATCAGGCCGTCTGCGAGCATTGTGGACAGCCCCTCAACCGCGGACTCGAGCAGTTCCTCGGACGTCTCGGCGTGAGCGACGACTCGATCAAACAGCTCAAGAGCGCGCTGCAGAACGTCGACGTCGACGAGTACCTCAACAACGCGCGCGATTACATCAAGTCGGGCGGCGACAAAGCGCAGCGCTTCGCGAAGGACAATCCCGGCAAGGTCGCCGCGGGCGTGGCGGTCCTCGCGGTCGGCGCCGGCCTGCTGCTGAGCGCGCTCAACAAAGATTGATGTCAGGTGCGAGAACCGGGGCACAGGCAACGCGAGCCTGTGCCCTTTTCCTTCGCTGTGCGAACGGAGACGCCGCGCTCGTTGGGCCGAGCCGTCTGTTGATTGAAGTTAGAATCCGCGTCCCATGGGATTCCAACCAATGAGACCGCGAAGCCTCACGCTCTTCATCCTCGCCGCCGTCTGCACCGCGTCGTCCGCGTTCGCGCAGTCGGGCATCGCGCCGTTCGTCGACTGCGTCACGTACGACCAGTCGACGAACCAGCTCACCGCGTTCTTCGGATACGTCAGCGCGAACTCAAGCAGCGTCACGCTGCCTGCGGGACCGGATAACTTCTTCAGTCCCCCTCCATCGTTCCAGGGACAACCGACCACGTTTCTTCCGGGAACGTTTCACCGGGTCTTCAGCGTGACGGTCTCCCTGTCGAGTGAACCGTCGCTCACGTGGAACGTGTTAGGCCAGCAGGCAACTGCGACGAATGACTCGAGCATGTACTGCAACTCGTGCGTCTGTCCGGCCGGGCCCGTCGGACCGGCCGGCCCGGCAGGAGCCGAAGGACCGGAAGGCACGGCCGGACCTCAGGGGCCGACCGGACCGATGGGACCCCAAGGACCACCGGGAGCGCAGGGACCGGCGGGCTCGACCGGCGCCACCGGTGCGCAAGGAGTCGCCGGAGCGACCGGCGCAATCGGGCCGCAGGGACTCGCCGGTCCGGCCGGCCCGACGGGCGCGATCGGACCGCA
>DATIZY010000342.1:0-7190 GCA_035516895.1 Thermoanaerobaculia bacterium
CGGGAGTTCGCGCTCGCGGCCGCCGAGTCGCTGAAGAATGCCGGCTACCGCGTGATCGTCTCGACGCAGCCGACGCCCTCGCAAACGATCTCCTTCACGGCCGCGCACCGCGGGCTGTTAGGCGGCGTGATGATCACCGCCAGCCACAATCCGGCGAAGTACAACGGAGTCAAATTCAAAGCGTGGTACGGAGGTTCGGCGCTGCCGGAGATGTACGGCGCGATCGCGGATTCGCTCGGCAAGCACGAAACGCGCGAAGGCGGCTCGACGAGCGAGGAGGACCTGCTCGAGGACTACGTGGCGGCGCTCCGGTCGCAGATCGACGTCGCGAAGATCCTCGATGCGAAGATCGCCATTCTCCACGATCCGATTCATGGAGTCGCGGCGCAGCTGCCGTCGCGCGTGTTAGGCCTCGATTATCTCGGCAACGCGCGCATTTTGCGGCGGAGCCTCGAGACCCTGGTGCAGTCCGTGGTTGATACGGTGCGCGGCGAAGTGAACCCGTCGTTCGGCGGCGTGAATCCGGAACCGATTCCGGAGAACCTCAACGCCGCGCGCAACGTGATGCTCACCGGCGAATACGATCTCGCCCTCTGCAACGACGGCGACGCCGACCGCCTCGGCGTCCTGGACGAGAGAGGCAACTTCGTCTCGCCGCACAAAATCATCGCGCTGCTCGCGCTCTATCTCGTGCGCGAGAAGAAGATGAGCGGCGACATCGTCAAGACGTTTTCGACCACGCGGCTGATCGAGCGCGTGGCGAAAGCGCTCGGCGCCGGTTTTCATGAGACGGCGATCGGATTCAAGTACGTCGCCGACCTCATGCTCTCGCGCGACATCCTCATCGGCGGCGAGGAGAGCGGCGGCATCGGCTTCGGTCACTTTCTGCCTGAGCGCGACGGCGTGCTCTCGGGCTTGCTCGTGGCGGAATGCGTCGCGCATTTCGAGCTGCCGCTGTCGACGATCGTGGCGCGCATGGAGAACGAATTCGGTGCGCTGCATTACGACCGCCGCGATGTGCATCGCCCCGTCGAGCGCTGCGAGCAGCTCATCGAGCGCGCATCATCGATTTTTCCGGGATTCACGTCGAAGGAAGAAAAAGACGGCGTGAAGCTCAACTTCGCCGACGGCACGTGGATCCTGTTTCGCAAATCAGGCACCGAGCCGATGATCCGCATCTACTGCGAATCGCCTGATGCCGCGCGCGTGCAGGAGATGCTGGCGATTGCGGTCGAAGAGCTGGACCGGAGCTGACCGACTTTACGTAGACTCCGGAACGGATCACCGGGGAAAATGGAGCGCCGTTTGAATGGAGCACCGTTTGAATGGAGCACCGGCTTCAGCCGGTCCCGTAAATCCACCGCAAGTAGAACCTTCACGCTTTTCCGCCGCGCCGAGGTAGCCTCGGTCGCGTGGAGACCGCGAGTGCCTACAGGCGTTTTCTTCCGCATTTTCGGAATCCCGAAAAGACCTACTTCATAACCTTCTGCACGCGCGACCGCAACGTACTCGCGCCGAACGAACGGACGATCGTGCTTCGGGAGGCCGTAAAGCACCATCGGCAGATGTACTACCTCGTCGGCAGTGTCGTCATGCCGGACCACGTTCATCTCGTGCTCATGCCGCTCGACGCAGCGATTTACGAAATCGTGAAACAGATCAAAGGTGCCAGTGCGCGCGAGATCAATCGGCAGCGCGCGGCAAGCGGCGCGCTGTGGCAACGTGAATACTTCGATCGCCAGCTCCGCGAAGGCGAAGACGCGAGGAAGAAAGGCGAGTACGTCATCAACAATCCCGTTCGAGCCCGGCTCGTCGCTCGAACGGAAGATGATCCGTGGCTTTGGCGCGCGTGGATCGAAGGCGGCGACGAGTGGCGCTGAGAATTTCGAATGGAGCACCGGCTTCAGCCGGTCAAACGACTGAGAAATCGATGGAGCACCGGCTTCAGCCGGTAATAACGGCCGGTTAGAAGCTGCTGCTCCATTCGGCGGGACCGGCTAAAGCCGGTGCTCCATTGGGCGGGACCGGCTAAAGCCGGTGCTCCATTCGGCATCTGCTACGATTTGAAACGTGGCGACGCAAACGAAGGAAAGCCGCACCGACTTCACGCGCGAATCGATCGTCCTGGACTACCGCGTCGCGTTCCGCAGCCGCCAGGCGAGCCTGATCGGGCGCAAGGAGGTCCTCACCGGCAAAGCGAAATTCGGGATCTTCGGCGACGGCAAGGAAGTCGCGCAGCTGGCCATGGCGCGCGCGTTCCGCAAGGGCGACTGGCGCAGCGGCTACTACCGCGATCAGACCTTCATGTTCGCCGCGGGCATGGGCACGCTCGACGAATTTTTCGCGCAGCTCTACGCCGATCCCGACATCGCGCACGATCCGTGGTCGGGCGGCCGTTCGATGAACGCGCATTTCGCGTCGCGTCTGCTCAATCCGGACGGCTCCTGGAAAAATCAGGTCGATTCCTACAACAGCTCAGCGGACGTGTCTCCGACCGGCTCCCAGATGCCGCGCCTCGTCGGCCTCGGCTGGGCATCGAAGCTCTATCGCGGGTTCGGAATCGACAACGACTTCTCGCACCACGGCGACGAGATCGCGTGGGGCACCATCGGCAATGCGAGCTGCGCCGAGGGGATGTTCTGGGAATCGCTGAATGCGGCGGGCGTGCTGCAGATCCCGATGCTCGTCTCGATCTGGGACGACAACTACGGCATCTCGGTCTCGAACGAGTTTCAGATCACGAAGAGCAACCTCTCCGAGCTGCTGAGGGGATTTCAGCGCGATCCGAAGTCGAAATCGGGCTTCGATATCTACACCGTCAAAGGCTGGGACTATCCGTCGCTTTGCGAAACGTACCTGCACGCCGCCGCGATCTCGCGGATGGAGCACGTGCCGGCAGTGGTGCACGTCACCGAGCTGACACAGCCGCAGGGCCACTCCACCTCCGGCAGCCACGAGCGCTACAAATCGAAAGAGCGGCTCGATTGGGAAGCGGAGTTCGATTGCATCAGGAAAATGCGCGAGTGGATGATCGCGCAGGGCATCGCCAGCGCCGACGAGCTCGACAAGCACGAGCGCGAAGATCTGCAGATGGTTCGCGAAGCGCAGCGGCGCGCATGGGACGTGTATCGCGCGACGATCGACGCCGACGTTCGCACGGTCATCGATTTTCTCGACCGGTTAGGCGCGATGGAAGCGAAGAACGAGCTGCAGAAGATTCAGGCGCCGTTCCGCCGCGACGCGATGCGCGCGCTCGCCGGCGCGCTGATCGACGCGCCGGGCAGCGATGAGATCCTCGACTGGTATCGCCAGCGGCAGAAGGAAAACGACGAGCGATACGACGATCACTTCTGGAGCGGCCAGATCATGCCCGGCGTTGCGGCAACGTACGCCGACGACGCGCCGGTGCTCAACGGATTCGAGATCATCAATCACTGCTTCGATCACGCGCTGCGGCGCGATCCGACGGTCGTCATCTTCGGCGAGGATGTCGGAAAGCTCGGCGACGTGAACCAGGGCTGCGCCGGACTGCAGGAAAAGTACGGCGAGCTGCGCGTTTCCGACACCGGCATTCGCGAGTGCACAATCGTCGGGCAGGCGATCGGCGCCGCGTTGCGGGGCCTGCGGCCGATCGCGGAAGTGCAGTATCTCGATTACCTGCTCTACGCGATACAGATCATTTCCGACGATCTCGCCACGGCGCGCTGGCGGACGCGCGGCGGGCAGAAATGCCCGGTGATCATCCGCACGCGCGGCCACCGGCTCGAAGGCATCTGGCATTCGGGCTCGCCGATGGCCGGAATCATCAATCTCGTCCGCGGCATCTCGGTCTGCGTGCCGCGCAACATGACCCAGGCCGCCGGCATGTACAACCGGCTTCTGCGCGGAGACGACCCCGCGCTCGTCGTCGAAGTGCTCAACGGCTATCGGGTGAAAGAGAAGCTGCCGTCGAACGTCGGCGAATTCGTCGTGCCGCTCGGCGTGCCGGAAGTTCTGCGCGAGGGGAGCGACGTCACGCTCGTGTCGTACGGCGCGACGCTGCGCATCGTCATGGAAGCGGCGGAGCTGCTCGCTTCGGTCAACGTCAGCGCGGAGGTCATCGACGTGCAGACGCTCCTGCCGTTCGACGTCCGCGGAATCATTCTCCAGTCGCTGAAGAAAACGAATCGCATCGCGTTCATCGATGAAGACGTCCCCGGCGGCGCGAGCGCATTCATGATGCGCAACGTGATCGATCGGGATCGCGGATACGAGTGGCTCGACTCGCAGCCGATCACGATCACCGGAAAGGAACACCGTCCGGCATACGGCTCCGACGGCGATTACTGGTCGAAGCCGAACCGCGAGACGATCTTCGCCGCGGTGTACGAACTTCTCCGCGAGACGAATCCGCGGCTGTATCCTCCGCGGTTGTGAAGCGCGCACTCGCACCGATTCTGCTCCTCGCCATCAACGTCTATGGAGCACCGCCCGTCGATGGAGCACCGGCTTCAGCCGGTCTGGGATCCGCAACACTACAGGCTGACACCGGTGCTCGACCGGCTAAAGCCGGTGCTCCATCTCGGTGGGTCGAGCGCACGCTCCGCTCGATGACCCTCGACGAAAAGATCGGGCAGATGCTCTGTCCGGGCGTCGGCAACGCCGGCTTTCGCGCGACCGACAACAGCGACGTTGAAATCGTTAAAAATAACATAGCTAATTATCACGTAGGTTGTTATCACACATTCGGCGGCGATCCCGCGTCGATCGCGCTCCTCATCAACGAGATGCAGCGCGAATCGAAAGTGCCGCTGCTGATCACCGCCGATCTCGAGGGAGGGCCGGGCTACGTTCTCTTCGGCGCGACGCGCATGCCGCTGGCGATGTCGATGGGCGCGACGGGCGATACGAACGTCGCCTACGAGGCCGCGAAGATCACGGCCGAGGAGGCGCGGGCGATCGGGGTGAATGTCAACTTCTATCCCGTCGCCGACGTGCAGAACAATCCGGCGAACCCGATCATCAACATCCGCTCGTTCGGCGACGATCCGGCGCGAGTCTCCGAGTTCGTTCAGGCCTACGTTCGCGGCGCGCAGGACAACGGCATCATCGCCACGGCCAAGCATTTTCCGGGACACGGCGACGTCGCCACCGACTCGCATCTGGAGATGCCCGTGCTCGACGTCGCACCGCAGCGGCTCGAAACAGTCGAGTGGCCGCCGTTCGAAGCGGCGGTGAACAGCGGCGTCGATGCGGTGATGTCGGCGCACATCTGGCTGCCGCAGCTCGAGCCGGAGAAAGGCGTGCCCTCGACCCTGTCGAAGAACGTGATCACCGGTGTTCTTCGCGACCAGCTCCACTTCAACGGCCTCGTCTTCACGGATGCGATGACGATGCGCGGCGTCAGCGCGAACTTTCCGCCGGCCGACGCCACGTTGCGCGCGGTCAACGCCGGCGACGACATCATTCTTCATCCTCCGGACATCGACGCGTCCTTCAACGCGATCAAATCGGCCGTGCAGAGCGGCGCGATTCCGGAGAGCCGCATCGACGCTTCGGTCCGGCGCATTCTCGAAGCGAAGGCGAAGCTGCATCTCGACGATCCGAAGAACCGCTTCGTCGATGTCAATCGGTTGATGGACGTCGTCGGCACGAAAGCGCATCGCGATTTCGCGCAGCAGGTCGAGGACCGCGCGATCACGCTGGTGCGCGACGATCGCCACGATCTGCCGCTGCGCCCATCGCCCGATCTTCGCGTCGTGCAGATCAACGTGCTCGACAATCGCAACGGCTGGCGCGAAGGGCCAGTCGGACGCGTCGCCGCGGCCGAGCTTGCGAAGCGCTTCCCGCGCGCGGTCACTGTTCAGGTCGACGATCAGTCGACGCCGAACGAGTTCGACATCGTGCGCAAGCTCGCGCAGACCGGCGACGCGATCGTCGTGAACGGATTCATCCGCGTCGCGGCGTACAAAGGATCGATCGATCTGACGAATGCGGAGACGAATCTGCTCAAAGATCTCTCGGCGATGAAGAAGCCGTTCGTCTTCACGGTTTTCGGCAGCCCGTACGTGCTCACGCATGTGCCCGAGGTGCCGAGCTACGTCGTGACGTATGACATCTCGCCGCTCGCGGAGTCGGCGATGGTCCGCGCGATCACCGGCGAGATTCCGTTTCAGGGAACGCTGCCGATTGCACTGCCGGGTTTGTATCCGGCCGGGTATCGTTTGAAATAGTTGCCGGTTGACGGTTGACGGTTGACGCCGGTTGACGGTTGCCGGTTGACGGTTGCCGGTTGACGTTGGCTGCTACATCTGTTGTCTGGTTGTCTGGTTGTCTCTTCGCTTGCACTTCGCTATACCGGTAACCGGTAACCGGTAACCGTCAACCGTCAACCGAAACCGGAAACCATCTTGCATATGCTCGCCGAGCTTCTTCTCAAGTGGCCGCTCATCCGTCAGCTGAAGACGGGAACCGACGGCACGGGTGCCGAGGCGATGAGCGACGCCACGCGCGATCTGAGGCCGAAGCACGAAGGCGCCGAGGTGGCGCGGTCGATCTGTCCGTACTGCGGAGTGGGATGTGGTCAACTTGTTTACCATCGTGACGGCAAGCTGATCTCGATCGAAGGCGATCCCCAGTCGCCTGTCTCCCGCGGTCATCTCTGTCCGAAAGGCGCCGACTCGTTCCAGCTCGTCACGCACGAAGGGCGCGCGAAAAAAGTGAAGTACCGCGCACCGCGCTCGAAAGATTGGGTCGACATCGATCTCGATCGGGCGATGGACATGATCGCCGACCGCGTCTGGCAGACGCGCGAGCGGACGTTCGACGACTCCGTCATGCACACCACCGGCATCGCTCACCTCGGCGGCGCTACGCTGGACAACGAAGAGAACTATCTGATGAAGAAGCTCTTCACCGCCGGCCTGGGGATGGTGTGCGTCAGCAACCAGGCGCGGATATGACACAGCTCCACGGTGCCCGGTCTGGGCACCTCGTTCGGACGCGGCGGCGCGACCACCGCGCAGCAGGACCTCGCCAATGCTGACGCGATCCTCATCATGGGCTCGTCGATGGCCGAGAACCATCCGGTCGGTTTTCAGTGGGTCATCGAGGCGCGCGAGAAAAACGGCGCGAAGATCATTCACGTCGATCCGCGCTTCTCGCGGACGTCGGCGATGGCCGATTACTGGGTTCCCCTCCGCGCCGGCAGC
>DATIZY010000343.1:0-5175 GCA_035516895.1 Thermoanaerobaculia bacterium
CACCTCGAACGGGCCATCCACGGCAACAAAACTGATCACGTGGCAGCCGGGCGGAAAATATCGCCTGCAGATGGGTGTGAATTACAGCCAGTATTGCTCGTACACATTCCCCCCGAATGCTCCGGTCAAGGAAAATTGCAATTTCCCGGTGGCGCAATCCGTCAAGCGCGGACCGATTGTGATGCGGCTGGTGCAGTAATCGTCAGGGGGGGCCCATCACGGTGACCGGACTGGTGGCGACATTGGTGATGCGAATGTCGCCCTCTTCGGCGAAGAGCTCGACTTTGTCGCCGCCGCCGTTGAGTTTTCCCGTGGCGTGAATGCGCGTCTTCGATCCGATCACATCGCGTGTGATCGTCAGGCCGGGGAAGTCGGAGCGGATGGCATTCGCGTCGGGACGCGAGGTGACGACGATCGCGTCGATGTCCGCCGCGAATCTCGGGCTGACGGTCAGCGCGATGTTGCCCTGCTCCGTGTGGGCCTGGAGGTGCTGGGTACGCTGGAGCGGATCGGCGGTGATGTTGATGTCGCCCGAGCGCGTTTCGGCGATGACCGGGCCGGCAGCCTGACTGACGATGATGTCGCCACCGCCGGATTGCAGCGTGATCGGCCCGGCGGTGTACCGCACACGAATGATTCCGCCGGCGGTCGACACGCGCCCGCCATCGCGCGCGGAGCGCACGAGCACATCGCCCGCGTCGGTGCTCGCGTTGAGCGTTCCCATGATGTCGCCGAGATCCAGCGGACCGCCGCCGGTGGTGACGTTGCAATCGCCGTAGACGACGCCGAGCTTCACTTCGCCGGCCGCGGTCTGCACGCGTGCCCATCCGCGCACTTCGCCGACGTCGACCGATGCAACGGAGGCGATGAAATCGAACGGGCCGCCGGAGATCGGCAGTTGGATCCGCTTCGCCGGGCGCATCATCAGCGAGGAACCCATCGGCGAGTCGTGCTGCGGATTTTCGACCGCAATGTTGCGCACCGACTGGAGGAGCCGCGCATCGCCGCCGGCGGCGAGAATCCGGATGTTGCCGAGGAGCGTCTGCATGCTGATCGTCGGACCGCCCGGCGCGTTCACGGTGCCGTGAAACGCGTTGCCGAGGAACTCGGCGCGGACCGGAAGATTTGTGAGGATGTCGCCGCGCAGCGTGTCGGCGATCCAGTTGAAGTTCGAATCAGGCGGCGTGATGACGTCGATGTCGGCGTTCACCGCCTGAATCTGGGCGTTGGCCGATGGCTTCTGGCGATAGACGTATGCGACTCTGCCGTTCGTGATCTCGACGATGGAGGGTCCGGTCACGCCGTCGAGGACCACGCCGCCGGCGAACGTGTTCACGGTGACATTGCCGGAGATGTTCGCGACACGAATGCGTCCGGCGAGCTTCGCTGCGATCTTCACGTGGACCGTGCGAGGGACCCGCAGCGTGTACGAGACGACGCTCGTCCAATGCTCGTTCGCGACCCGCGGCAGGATCGTGCGGATCAGCCGCACGTTGCGATCGCCTTCGAAGCTGATCGCAGTCTGCTCCATGCCTTCCTTCAGCGCCGCGTCGCTGTCACCGGTGACCGTCTTCGAAAACTTGCCGACGAGGCCGGGCGAGTCGCCGCCTTCGATCTCGATGTTGCCGACCGGATTGTCGATCCACACCGAATCGACGATCTCGAGCGGCAGGTTCTTGGTGAACGTCTCGGTCTTGGTGAACGTCGCGGCAAAAGCATTCGCCGAGACCAGCAGCGCGACCGCCGCGCAGACGACGGGAGCTCTCGCGACTCTCATCACGGATGGATGTTGCTCAGCGCCTCCGCCGCCTTCACACGCACGTAAACGTTCTCATCGTTCTGCACGGCCTTCTGGCGCAGCGTCTCGAGCGTGGCCGAGTCGAACTGCGCGCCGCTGCGCGCCAGATTCGCGAGCGCTTCGACCGCTTTGATGCGCACCGCGGGATTCGGGTCGCCCTTCAGCGCCTCGATCAGAGCCTGACGCGTGTCCGCCGATGTGCTCACAGGAAGACGATTGAGCGTCTCGACCGCCTTGATGCGCACGCCTTCATGCGAGTCGTTGCGCAGCACGTTGGCGAGCGCGTCGGCGATCTCCGGATCGGCGTTGCCCGGCTGCGAGTAGAGCGTGCGCACGACGTCGATCGCGCGCGAACGCGACGGCATCACCCTGTTCTCGTTCTCCAGCACGTAGCGGACGAGGTGGACCATCGATTTGTCCGTCGGACGGCCGGTGACCGTCACGTGCGAGGTGATGTCGAAGGACAGGTCGATATCGGGATCGGCCGGATTCGTATCGGTGAACGAGACATTCTCGATGTTCGGACGGCCTTCGATGTTCGGGCTGACCTCGCTCGCCGGCAGCACGCGCGATTCGGCGATCGAGTACGGCGCCATCGAGACGGTGTTGATCGTCGCCGGCGTCTGATTGCCCGTCATCGGCATCGTGCGATGCCCGGCGTAAAACGCGCCGCTCGCGACGATCACGACCGCCGCCGCTTCGGCCAGCCAACGCGAAACGTAGCGCCGGCTCCTCGCCGGAGCGAACCGGTTCGGAACCGGTTCCACGTCCTGACCGATCGATTCGAGGAATCGCGTCTTCACGCCCGCAGGCACTTCGACTTCGGGCAGCGTGGCGAGGACGTCCCAGGTTTCGCGGTAGGCAGACCATTGATCGCCGCAGGCTGCGCAATGTTCAATGTGCTGATGCGTGCGCTCGCGCTGCGCCGGATCGAGCGCTTCGATCAGCAGCAGCGGCATGCCCTCCCTTACGAAATCACATTCAGACATCGTTCACCTCCGCTCCCTTCACAGGTGAGCGCTTTCTTCAACGTCTCCATTGCCCGGAACACCCGCGTCTTCACCGCTCCTTCGGAGCAGCCCGAGATCTGCGCGATCTCGGCGTAGGACAGACCCTGATAGCGCGACAGAAGGATCGCCTCGCGCTGCTCGGGCGTCAGAGCACTCAACGCCTTCTGAATCCGCCTCTCGTTTTCGCGGCGCTGCAGGTTCCGTTCGGGCGAAAGCTCCGCGGGCGCCGGCAGCGTCACGAGGACGTCCTCGGTCTCCTTCGACTTGTTGTCCGCTTTGCGCAGGTAGTCGCGGCACCAGTTTGCAGTGATCGAAAACAACCAGGTCGACAGCTTGGCGTCACCATGGAACTGGTTCGCGTGCTTGAGCATCTTGACAAAGACTTCCTGGGTCGCGTCTTCAGCGGCTTCGCTGTTTTTCAAAAAACGATATGCGAAGTTGTAGATCCGGCTCGCGTACCGGTCGTAAATCTCCGAAGCGGGAGAGAAATCGCCCGCCTGAACGATGCCCATCAGCTCCTGATCGCTCAGGTGCTTCATCTCCCGCCTGTCTCCTCTATGTGACTCTGCCATGTCTGGAAAGGTTACGGAGCGTTCACAGGAACAGCGCTGAGCACCGGTTCATTCAACGGACGGGCTGGCGGGGGGCTTTTCGGCGAGAAGGAACGAGCTCGAGCAGACGTTCGAGGAGGACGTGCGGTCGCGGACGGCGAGGTCGGCGAGCCGAAACAGCCGGCCCGAGAATCGAATGAGCCGCTCGCAAGCGCGCGAAAAAATGCGGCCCGGCAGCGCCTCGCGCGCGTAATTCGCGAGGACGTCGGCGACCGCGAACGTCGGGCCGACGCACGTTCCGGCATCGACGATCGCGAATCCGGCCCGCTCGAAGAGGCGCGTGTGTCCGCGCAGCGTGAAGTTTTGAAAGTGATCCGGATACCCGTGATACGGCTGGAGAAACGGCGTCGATGCGAATACCAGTCCGCCGGGACGCAGGACGCGGAACATTTCACGGACCGCGTCTTCCGGAAACTCGAGGTGCTCGAGCACCGCCTCGCAGTGGATTGCGGGAATCGAGGTGTCGCGAAACGGTAAGCGATACGCGGTCGCGGCGATGTCGACTCCGGCACTCACGATGATGTTGAGATTGGTCAGCGCCTCGTGCACGCGTCTGGGTCCGCCTCCGATCGAGATCACCCGCCCGTCGACACGCCTGTTGAGCACGCGCCGCAGCGAGGCGTGCGCAGCCGGCGTCCGCAAATCATCATCGTGCGCGAGGCACGCGACGATCTCATGCCTCATTCGGAACCGGCGCTTCCGTGAACGCGACGACGAGCGCCATCACGTCGAGCAGAATCCAGAACACTTCGGTATCGCCGAAGTTGAACTCGAACATCCCCGCCGCGGCCAGCGCCACCGTGACCGCCACCCCCACCTCGGCGAAGCGGCTTTCCGGCCCGCGCCACGCGCGAACGCACTCGCGCAAAAACAACACGTTGAGCAGAATGTATGCGGCGAGCGCCAGGATCCCCCGCTCCGCCCAGATCTGCACGACGTTGTTGTGCAGATGCGGGATGCGGAATCGCGGCGCGTCATGCCGGCGATACAACGGATAGACCTCCTTCACATTCGCCGGACCGACGCCGAGGAGCGGGTAGTCCTTGATGATTTCAACGCCGGCCTGAATCATCCGGATGCGATCGAGATTCGATTCCTGCCGCGTGTTGAAGGTCGACACCATCCGGCTGAAGAGTCCCATCGGCGCGAGCGTCACGAAAATCACCAGCAGCGGCACGGTATAGGCGATCGCGCGCGGCCACTTCAGGATGAGCAGCACGGCGATCGCACAGAGCCAGCCGAGCCACGCGCTGCGCGTCAGCGTGAGCAGAAGCGCAAACGTAACGATGACGGTGCCGGCGAGCAGCCACACATTTTTTCGATCGTGAATCCAGAGGACGAGAAACAGCAGCGACGCCGGCAGCAGCAGTCCGGAGAGCGTCATCACGTGCGCGGCCGGACCCGTGATGCGATGCTCGAGGTCCCCTTCCGACAGCACGAAGTATTGAAAGAGCCCATAGCCCGCGGCGAACGCGCCGAAGATCAGCAGGCCGGCGAGCGCGATGTAGCGCGACTGCGGAACGTTGCGAAATAGAATCAGCGCCATCGGGAAAAGGCCGATCTTCAGCCACAGGGCCACTTCTCCGAACGAGTGGATCTCGCGCGGCGCGGCGAACGCGGAGATCGTCGAATCCACTGCGTACACGACGAGCGGGAAGTAAAGAATGTGTGATGATAATGTTATACGCTTTTTGTAGAGCGCAACGAGAAAGGCCATCATCGCGAACGCGACGAAGCACTCCGACGACGCGACCCA
>DATIZY010000344.1:0-9142 GCA_035516895.1 Thermoanaerobaculia bacterium
AAGAGCTCCGACTCGGGCGAGTTGAGGTACTTCGGATCGCTTCCGTCGAGCGTGCGACCGCCGAACCCGACGAGCGCGCCGGTCTCGCTGTGAATCGGGATCATCAGCCGGTTGCGAAAGCGATCGTAAAAACCGGTGCCGCTCTTGCGCGGCGTGATCAGTCCCGCTTTCTCGAGTCTTTGCTCGCCGTGCTTGCGGCCTAACCGCGTGAGGATGTAGTCCCACTGATCGGGCGCGAAGCCGAAGCCGTACTTCTTGATGATGTCGTCCGGCACGCCGCGCTGATCGAGATAGCTCTTCGCCGCGTTGTCGCCCCAGCCCAGCGCCTGATGAAACGCCTCCGACGCATCGTCGACGACGTCCAGCAGATCGTCCTTGTCGCTCTCCTGCGTCGTCTTTCGCCGGCGCGGCAGCTCGATCCCCACGCGCGACGCGACATGCTCGACCGCCTCGGGAAAGGTGAACCGCTCGGTCAGCGCCAGGAACTTGAAGACGTCGCCGCCGGTGCCGCACCCGAAGCAGTAGAACAGCCCTTTGTCGCGATCGACGTGAAACGACGGAGTTTTTTCGCGATGAAACGGACAGAGACCCTTGTAGCTCTTGCCCGCGAGCTTGAGCGGCGTGACCTGATTGACGAAGTCGACGATGTCGGCCGCGCTGCGCACCTGCGCGATCACGCTGTCGTTGAGGTCGACGAAGGCCATCAGCTATCTGTCACCGGTTGCCGGTTCCCGGTTACCACCAGAACAGAGGCAACCGGCAACCGGTAACCGGCAGCTACTCCTCAAGCACAGCGACAGTCGCACCATCTCCTCCTTCGTTCTCATTCCCGGGCCGCCACGATTTCACCGCCGGATGATTGCGCAGATGATCGCGGACCGCCCTGCGCAGCGCTCCGGTTCCGAAACCATGAATGATGCGAACCGCTTGTTTGCCTTCGAGCAGGGCGCGATCGAGGAACTTGTCCGATTCCTCCAACGCGTCGTCCACTCTTTGGCCGATGAGGTTCAATTCTGCTTGTGCAGGCACGACGTCGCTCGTCCTGAGCCGCGACGGCGAAGGACCCCCCGCACGTTTTCGCTGGTCCTTCGCTGCGCTCGGGACTTGAAGCGCAACCAAATCTCGAATATCCACCGTCATTTTCTTGCCGCCGACATTCAGTACGGCACGCGATCCATCAAGAGACTCCACGCGTCCCCGCACTTTGAACTTCCGGTGCTCGGCCTGATCGCCGGCATGAACCTCCCGCTGCTCGCTCGGAATGAACTCGATCGCCTGCTCGATCGGTTTCGTCAGCGTCGTCACCACCTCGCGCGCGTTCGCGTTCGCGCGCAGATTCCGGATCTCGTTCGCCACCTGCTTCGAGACGTCGTCGCGCAGCCGTTCCAGCTCCTCGCGATACGAAGCGCCGACGCGCGTCTTCTCGCGCTCGAGCTTCTCGCGCGTCTCGCTGAGTACGGCGCGCGCGGCTTCCGTTTGCCGCTCGGCCTCTTCCAGCGCACGCTCGTGTTCGAGCACCGACGACATCTTTTTCTGCAGCTGCGCGACGAGTTGATCGACTTCCGCGTAGCGGGTGCCGAGGCGCTCGCGGGCGCGGGAGATGATGGGGGAGGGAAGTCCGATCATCTGCGCGACCTCGATCGCGCGGCTGCGGCCCGGGATGCCGGTGATCAGCCGATAGGTCGGCTGGCCGGTGGCGGAATCGAACTCCATCGATGCGTTGATCACGCGCGAATCGTTCATCGCGAAGCTCTTCACCGACGAGAGATGCGTCGTGACGATCAGCAGCGCGCCGGACCCGAGAAAAAATTCGATCACCGCCGCCGCGAGAGCGCCTCCCTCTTCGGGATCCGTTCCCGCTCCGAGCTCGTCGAGCAGCACGAGCGACCGCTTCGTCGCGCGCGCGATCACGTTCTTCAGCCGCACGAGGTAGGCCGAGAACGTCGACAGATGCTCGAGGACGCTCTGATCGTCGCCGACGAGAACATGAATCGCGTCGACGACCGGAATCATCGAGCCGTCGGCAGCGGGCAGCGGCAACCCGCTCATCGCCATCGCCACGAGAAGGCCCGTGGTTTTGAGCGCGACCGTTTTTCCGCCCGCGTTCGGCCCGCTGATGATCAGCGCCGGCGTGGCGTCGTTCAATTCGACGCTCACCGGAACGACCGGCTGATCGGTTGTCTCGACGCGCTCGTCGAGCAGCGGATGCCGCGCGGCGAGAAGCTGCAGACGCCGGTCGTCGTTGAAGGACGGACGGCTGGCTTTCACGAGGTCGGCGAAAATCGCGCATGCCTGAATCGCGTCGAGCTCGCCGGCCGCGCGCGTCGCGGCGAGAACGTCGTCGGCTGACTCGGCGATGAGCTGCGAGATGTAGCGCGTGATACGCGCGATCTCCTCGCGCTCCTGCAGCAGCAGATCGGCGAGATCGTTGTTCAGCTCGATCGCCTGCATCGGCTCGATGAAAACGGACGCGCCCGAGCCGCTGCGCTCGTGCAGGATTCCGGTGACCGCGTTGCGATGATCGCTGCGCACCGGGATGCAGTAGCGGTCTCCACGCTGCACGATGAGCGGCTCCTGAATCGCATCGCCGTGGCGATTCATGATGTCGTTGAGCATTTTCTGAACTGCGTTGCGCTTCTGCTGCACGCGCTGCCGGATCGCGCGCAGCTCCGCCGAAGCGTCCTCGCGCAGCTTGCCGTCGCGGGTGAAGTATTTGTTCAGCTTCCCGACCAGCTCATCGAGCTGCGGAATCGCATGGGCGATGGCGCGCAGGCGCGGGAAGCGATCGACGCGCGTGAGCGTCTCGCGAATCGCCTGCGTCGCGCGAACGGCGCGGACGATCTGCCACGAGTCTTCGAGCTCGAGCACGCTCTCGCGCGCGAGAAGCGGGCCGGCGTCGATGAGCCCCGCGAGCGGCAGCAGCCCTTCGGTCTGGACGAAGCGGCGCATGTCGGCGAGGTCCGCCTGCGCGCTCTCGCACTGCTGCAGCGTGGAGAGCGGCCGGCGGCGCGAGATTGCGTCTCTGCCAAGCGTGCTTTTGGCTTCGCTCGCGATGAGCTCGAGCACGCGATCGAATTCGAGTTCGTGGAGGAGGGGTTTCAAAATTGTTGTCTGCTATCGGTTCTCTGTTGTCAGACAACAGACAACAGAAAACAGACAACTCAAAAAAAAAGGACTCGCCGTTCAAGCGAGTCCTTTTCGTCAATCAGTGATCGCGTTCGAGATCAGTAGCCCGCACGACGCTCTTCGGCGAGTTTGCGCAGCACTTTCTTGCGTGCGGCAATCGCTTTTCTCTTCCGTTTCGTGCTCGGCTTCTCGTAATGCTGCCGTTTCTTCAGTTCGGAGAGGATCCCCGACTTCTCGCATTTCCGTTTGAAACGCCGGAGCGCATTCTCGAACGTTTCGTCTTCCTTGACGTGAACGAGAGGCATCCCTTACTTCCCCCCCTTCATCGTGACTTTGCCACCCGAAGGCATTTTAACGCTCGTGTGAACTGTGGAGAAGGTCGAATCCATTCCGATACAATTCGGCCGCGTTTGCGGAGGATGGAAATGAAAAAAGCCGGTATCACATTGTTGCTGCTGACGTTAGCGGCGTGCTCGACCACGACCCAGCCAGCGCCCCCACCGGTTCCGCTCACCGAAGTTCGTCCCGTGACTGAAACAATTCAGGGCGTACAGATCACCGATCCGTACCGCTGGCTCGAGGACCAGAACAGCCCCGAGACCCGCGACTGGATCAACCGCGAGAACGCCTATACCGACACCGTTCTGGCGAATCTGCCTGACAAAGCGAGACTTGCGCAGCGTTTGCAGTCGCTCCTCAAGACCGATCAGATGAGCATGCCGATCGTCCGCAACGGCCGCTACTTCTTCACGAAGCGCCCCGCGGGCGCGGATCTCTTCTCAATCTACATGCGGGAGAGTGCCAACGGACCCGACATCCTGCTGATCGATCCCGCCCCGATGAGTCCCAAGCACACCACGAGCGTCGGCATCGAATCGGTGAGCAGCGACGGGAAGACGATGTCGTACTACGTCCGGCAGGGCGGCGCCGATGAGAACGAGGTGCATTTCTACGACATCGATGCGCGCCGGGACATCGGCGCGCCGCTTTCCAGCGCGCGCTACTTCGGCGTGTCGCTCACTCCCGACGGACGAACCGCCTACTACACCCGCTACCTCGGCAAAGAGCAGCATCTCTATCGCCGCGCAGTTTCCGGCGGCGACGAGCAGGCGCTCTTCGGCGAAGGCTACGGACCGGGCGATCTCGTCGGGTCGCGGATCTCCGACGACGGACGTTACCTGCTGATTCAGGTCAACCACGGCTCGGCCGCTGAACAGACCGAGCTCTATTTCAAAGACCTCTCGACCGACGGACCGATCCAGACGATCGTCAACGATCTGAAGGCGCGCTTCAGCCTCGATGAGGCCGACGGCAAGCTGATTCTGATCACGAACTGGAACGCGCCGAACCAGCGCGTCATGATCACCGACGTCGCCACGCCCGAGCGCGCGAACTGGCGGGAGCTCGTGCCGGAAAACAAGAACGCCGCGCTGCAAGGTGCCTCCCTCGCCGGAGGCAGGCTGTATCTGCGCTACCTCGAAAACGTGCAGCCGCGCGTCGTCGCCTATGCGCTCGACGGTCAGCCCAAAGAGGAGATCAAGTTCGACACGCTCGGCTCGGTGACGAACATGGCCGGCCGCTGGGATTCGCCGACCGCGTTCTACAGCTTCTCGTCGTTTGCCGTGCCGCCGACGATCTTTGCGTACGACATTCCTTCACAGACATCGACGCAGTTTTTCCGCGTCAACGCGCCGGTCGACTCGGCCGACTTCAACGTCGAGCAGGTCTGGTACAACTCGAAGGACGGCACGCGCATCCCGATGTTCATCATGTACAAGAAAGGTCTCCAGCGAAACGGAGAGAATCCGGCGCTGCTCACCGGCTACGGCGGCTTCCTTCTCAGCCAGCAGCCGAACTTCTCGCCGAACGCGGTGACGTGGGCCGAGAACGGCGGCGTCTACGCGCTCGCCAATCTGCGAGGAGGAGGCGAGTTCGGCGAAGCGTGGCATCGCGCGGGCATGCTCGCGAACAAGCAGCACGTCTTCGACGACTTCGAAGCGGCCGCGCAGTACCTCACCGATCAGCACTACACCTCGTCGCAGCACCTCGCCATCTCCGGCGGCAGCAACGGCGGCCTGCTCGTCACGGCGTTCCTCACACAGCGGCCCGACCTCGTCAAGGCGGTGATCTGCAGCTATCCGCTGATCGACATGATTCGCTACCAGCGTTTTCTCGTCGCGCGATTCTGGGTTCCGGAGTACGGATCGTCGGAGAATCCGGAGCAGTTCAAGTCCATCTACGCCTACTCGCCGTACCAGCACGTCGTGAAAGGCACGAAATATCCCGCGGTGCTCTTCATCACCGGCGATTCCGATACCCGCGTCGCGCCCCTGCACGCGCGCAAGATGACTGCGCTCATGCAGGCGAGTACGGGCTCGAAGAATCCCATTCTGCTGCGCTACCACGTTTCGTCCGGCCACTCGGGCGGCGAGCCGCTCGCCGAACAAGTCAACGATCAGGCGGAGATCCTCGGATTCCTGATGAAGGAGCTCAGGTAGCCGCTTCGCGGCGTTGTCAGTTGTCAGTTGTCGGGCGCCGGCAGCCGAGATTCGGCAGCGCGCAGCGCCGCCCTACGAGGGCGCGCCGTCAGGCGCGCAAAAGGTGCTCGACTCGAGAAATGATTGCGTCGAGCGCCACCTGATTCTCGCCGCCCTCCGGGATGATCAGATCGGCGTGGCGCTTCGACGGCTCGACGAACTCCTCGTGCATCGGCCGCACGGTCGTGAGGTACTGCTGGACGACCGAATCGAGCGAGCGGCCGCGCGTCTCGATGTCGCGGACCAGCCGGCGGACGAAGCGGATGTCGGCCGGCGTATCGACGAAGAGTTTGATGTCGATGCGCTTCCGCAGCTCCGGCTCGGCGAGCACGAGAATGCCCTCGACGATGACCACGCGCCGCGGCTCGATGCGCTGCGTCTCATGCTTGCGCGCGTGCGCCGCGAAGTCGTACATCGGAATCTCCACCGACGATCCCTTCGACAGCACATCGAGATGGCGCACGAGCAGCTCGGTTTCGAGCGAGTCGGGATGGTCGAAATTGATCTTCGTTCGCTCGTCGTGCGACAGCGCGTCGAAGTTGCGGTAGTACGAATCGTGAGAGATCCACTCGATCCGGTCGCGGCCGACGCGGTCGTAGATCGCGCGCGCAACCGTGGTTTTTCCCGAGCCGGTCCCGCCTGCGATCCCGATGATGACAGGGGCCTGCATCGCGGATTACGACTGTTCTTCTTCGAGCTCCGATTCCGTCACGAAATCGGAGAGATCGTCCGCTCCGCACGTGTTGCAGACCGCGGCGACGACCTTCTCTTTCGCAGTGTCCCACTCGAACTGATACGTGGGCGTCTCGCACTGCAGACAGATCAGGTAGTCCGGCTCACTCATGTCCCACAAGGATACCGTATTGCGCCTCGGTCGAGCCGATCGAGGGCTGCACGAAGCGGGCGTCGCTCGTCGTGTTGTCGATCACGGAGCCGTAGACGTACGTGTTCGGCGCGCTCGTCTCGACGACGATCATGAAATCGTCGCCCTTCGTGATCAGCGGAAAGAGGCTCTGGATCGAGTTGTGGACGAGGGAATTGGGAGGGATCGTCAGCCGCGCGATCGAGATGTTGCGCCCCGCGATGCGCTGAAGCGCCACCGTGAAGTCCGCTTCTTTGTCGCCGAGGTTCACGAGGCCGATGTTAGTGCGGAAGGAGTCGCTGAACGACAGGCCGTTCAGCGTTCGAAGCGGATACGACGACTCGTTGTACGCGATCGGAATCGGCTCGGGGCCGGTCACATCGGATCCACGGACGGCATAGACGCTCGCGGCAACGCGCACCGATCGTGCGCCGAGCGTCTGCACGATGAGCGGCGAGAGCGCGGCATCGATCCCGAACGCGTCGTTCACGACGTCGGAAAACGATTGCGTCGCGCCGGGTGGGAGCGTGAACGCCACCATCGGCTGGTCGGGAGCGGTGGGCAGCCGGAGCGCGACGAACATCTCCTGACGCGCGTCGTTGACCAGCTGCACGCTCGTTTTCCAGCGCACCTCGTTCGCGCCGACCACGCTGCCGACGATCGGCACGAGCACGCTGACGCTCTGCGGCGTCTGAGCCGCAGCGGTGACGGCGAACAGAGCTGCCGCAAGGAGCACATTCATGAGACGAACCGGGGACGAAGAAGACGCGCAAAGACGACCGCGCTTTTCTCGAGCTTCGACAGAGTCAGCCGCTTGCGAAGAACGACGAGCGGATCGCGCCGCAGACGTTTGAGCACGTTCGCGTAAATGCCGCCCATCAGCAGCACCGGAAAGCGCGCGTCGAACGAGAGCTCGTCGATCAGCGGCTCGGCCGCGCGAAAGTACGATTCGGCCCGATCGATTTGAAACTCGACCAGCCGCCGCATCTCCGGCGTCTCGCCGAAACGCGTCACGCCGAAGCGGCAGAGTTCATCCTGCGGGAGGTAGACGCGATCGCGGGTGAGGTCGTCGCCGATGTCGCGCGTCACATTGGTCAGCTGCAGCGCCGTCGCGAGCTTGCGGCCGTAGTCGATCGCCGCGGGCGACCGGTAGCCGAAGATCGCCAGCGAGATGTCGGCGATCGAAAGCGCGACCATGCGGCAGTAGTCGAGCAATTCGTCAAAATTATCGTATCGATTTTTCCTGAGGTCCTGGCGGCAGCCGTCGATGAGCGCAACGAAGGCCGCCTTCGGAATCGCGAACGAGCGCAGCGAATCGGCGAGCGCGATGCCGATCGCGTGCGTCGGCCGGCCGTCGTAGCAGCGATCGAGCTCGCCTTGCCAGTCGTCGAGACGAGTCTCCGTCGGCTCGAGCGCGCTCAGAGCCGGCTCGACGTCATCGGCCACATCGTCGACGGCGCGGCAGAACGCGTACGCCGCGTAGACCGCGCGCCGTTTTTGCCGCGGCAGAAATCGAAAGCCGACCGAGAAGTTCGCCCCGTGCCGATGGGCGATGCTCCGGCAGATCGCGTACGCGTCGTCGATGTTCATGCGATGGGTCCCAGCGGCGGCACGCGCATCTCGGTGTCGCGCGCGCGACACCAGTGCTCGCCCGGTTTGTGCTGGCAGCGTCCATTGTGCCTCCAGACGCTGCGTACGACCGGCGCGAGAAGCGATTTCCACCATCTCCGCTGATGCCACTCGCTCAGATAGCGCCGGAAGTCTCTCGCGCGCGCCGCGCTGCGCACGAACATCGCCAGGCCGCGATTGCCGCCGAGCTCGTAGAGAAATCGATTGACGAGGCTCGTCTCCTGCTTCGATCCGAGCTCGCTCTGCCACAGCTCGTCGAAGTCGCGTCCTTCGAGAATGCTGCGCGCCGCGAGATGACCGCTCGTCATCGCGTAGCGGAGACCGAGGCCGAAGAGGTAGTCCTGGAAGCCGGCGGCTTCGCCGACGAAGCGCGCGCCGGCGTTCGTCGCGCGGCGCTTCAGGTGAAAATTCATGTACGAATAGCCGGTTCGCGTTTCGGCCGGAATCGAGAATGGATGAAGACGCTGCGCGGCGGCGAGCGAGTGGTCGAAGTAGTCGTCGATGCGTTTGAAATCTGCGACGATGGCGCAGCCGAATGTGGCGAAGCCGTCGAGGATGAACAGATACGAGTAACCGCCCGGCGAGAGTTTGTGGTTGAAGAAGACATCGATCCGATCGGGCTCGCTGCTGCGCCACGTCATCTCGCGCGCGAGTCCGTCCGGCGACGCGGGGCCGGTGGCGACGATGTCCGCGGTCTGCAGCCGCGAATTGAAGACGATCTTCGCGCCCGCGGCGCGCGCCTGCTCGAGCAGCCCGCGATCGAGCGTGCCCTCTTCGGCCCCGCGGCGAATGAACCAGCCGTACGGTTCGCCGCTGCGGATCGTCCGCTCCTTTCCGCGATGATCGAAAAACGTGGACCAGTCGGCAGGACGGAAGTAGAAGTTGCGCGCGATGCCGATGCGATCGAGAAACAGGGGAACGGGCTCGACCTCGGAGGCGGATTCGATGATCTGGAGGTCGCCGATGAAGCGCGTTCCGACGTCGGCGC
>DATIZY010000345.1:0-4112 GCA_035516895.1 Thermoanaerobaculia bacterium
CGGGGCGGGCTGGGGGGCGGGCGTGATGGCGGGGGGCGGGGCGTTGTTCGTCGACGTGATCGGCTGCTGCTGAACGACGGTCGGAGCGGGCTTCCGTTCCGAGCTTGCGCGCCAGATGAGCCATCCGATGATCGCCAGCACGATGATGCCGGCGATCACGATCATCGTGATGCGCGACCGCGGGCTCGCAGTCGCAGGCGGAACGTACGATGTCGCGCCGATCGGCTCGTTCGGACGGAAGAGCGGCCGGTTTCCGGCGCCGGTCGTCGGTTTGATCGCAGGATTCGTGTCCGCGAGCGTCGCCGCCGCAGTGGTGGAAGGAGCGGCGGCCACGGCACCCGCATCAGCGCTCTTGCCTTCGAGCTCGTCGAGCTTCCGCACCGAAATGTCGATCTCGCCGATCAGGCGCTGATACTCGGAGGCGAGATACTCCGTCGGCGCGTCCGCCACCATCTTGGTGAGCGCGTCGCGGTGATTTCGATAATGCCGGCGAATCAGCTCGATCTCGCGCGTTTGCGCGCCCTGCTTCAAATTCACCGTGCCGAATTCTTCAGGCATTTGTTCACCCCGCCAGGCGGTTCTTGCAAGAAACGGGTCGCTTGCTCCAGTTTATCCCGAGCGCAGCGAGGGGTCTTCGGTGCCGCGGCGCCGACGCGAGATTTGAAACCTTACGGCGCATGAACGACAGCGCAGAAATCCAATTCTCGCGGTGCCACCGGAGATTCCTCGCTGCGCTCGGAATAAACTGAAGCAGCAGCGTGAGTCACAAGTGAAAATTTTCATCGCCCAGCTCAACCCGACCGTCGGCGCAGTCGCGTCCAACACGGAGTTGATCCGCAACGCGTACAACGACGGCGTCCGCGCCGGAGCGGACCTCGTCATGGTTACGGAACTGGCCGTGACGGGTTATCCGCCGCGCGACCTTCTCGATCGCGAGGTCTTCATCAACGCCGCCCTCGCCGCGCGCGACTCGCTCGCCGCGATGACCGGCAAGACCGCGCTGCTCTTCGGCTGCATCACGCGAAACGAGTCGTGGTGCGGCAAGCCGCTGCACAACACCGCGATCCTCGCGCAGAACGGCTCGATCGTTCTTCAGCAGCACAAAGTTCTCTTGCCGACCTACGACGTCTTCGACGAGCTTCGCTATTTCGAGCCCGGTCCGACGCCGCGCATCGCCGAGGTCAACGGCGTGCGCGTCGGCATCAGCATCTGCGAAGACTTCTGGTTCGACGACGAGATCCTCGGCACCAAACTCTATTGCGACAATCCGATCGACCAGCTCGCGCGCCAGGGCGCGCAGGCGCTGCTCAACATCTCGGCATCGCCGTTCAACTCCGGCAAGCGCAAATCGCGCTACGAGCTCTTCTCGCAGATCGCGACGCGATACCAGTTGCCGCTCGTCTACGTGAATCAGGTCGGCGGCAACGACGAGCTTCTGTTCGACGGCTCGTCGATCGTCATCGACACGAACGGGCGCACGGTCTTCTGCGCGCCGGCGTTCGAAGAGCATTCCACGCTCATCGATCTCCATGGCGTGCCGTGCCAGTCCGTGCTCGCACTCGAGGAAGCCGAAGAAATCGGCCGCGGCCTGATCCTCGGCCTCCGCGACTACATTCGAAAGTGCGGATTCACAGACGTCGTCGTCGGTCTCTCCGGTGGAATCGATTCCGCGGTCACCGCGGCGATCGCCGTCGAAGCGCTCGGAAAAGAGCACGTCACCGGCATCGGCATGCCGTCGAACTTCTCGTCGCGCGGCAGCCTCGACGACGCCTGCGCGCTCGCCCGCAACCTCGGCATCGCTTTTCACGTTGCGCCGATCGAGTCGATCTACGAAGCGTACGAAGAATCATTCAACAAATTGTTTGACAAGAATTTGTTCGACACCACGAACGAGAACGTACAGGCGCGCATTCGCGGGAACATCCTGATGGCGTGGTCGAACAAGACCGGCGCGATGGTTCTGTCGACCGGCAACAAATCGGAGCTCGCCGTCGGCTACTGCACGCTCTACGGCGACATGGCGGGCGGCCTCGCACTCCTCGGCGACGTCTACAAGACCACGATCTACAAAGTCGCGCACTGGATCAATCGCGAGCGCGAGATCATCCCGATGTCTTCGATCACCAAACCGCCGTCGGCGGAGCTGCGGCCGAATCAGACCGACCAGGACACGCTGCCGCCGTACGAAATCCTCGATGGAATCCTGCGGCTCTACATCGAGGAGTGGAAGGAAGTCGACGAAATCGCCGCCGCCGGCTACGACCGCAACCTCGTCGAGACGATTCTTCGCAGCGTGGACACGAATGAATTCAAGCGCCGTCAGGCCGCGCCAACCATCCGCGTTTCGGAGAAAGCGTTCGGCAGCGGACGGCAGATGCCCATCGCGCAGCGCTGGCGCCGCGAGCCGGCGAAAGACGTGAAATGAACAGCATGGGTCATTTCCAGCGTCGCGAGGAACCGCCGCGGGCGGGAGGCGAAATGAAGCGCGCCGCACACCTACACAGGTCCCTCGCTACGCTCGCGATGACATGCATGATCGTGCTCGCGACCGCATGCCGCAGTGGAGCACCGGCTTCAGCCGGTCCGGCCGCACCGGCTTCAGCCGCCCCAGCGACACCGACTGAAGCTGCTCCAGCGACACCGGCTGAAGCCGGTGCTCCATCGTTGAAGGAAGTCCCCGCAGCGGCGCTGCAGGATGTCGCGGGCGAATCGACCGATGCCGCAGTCGCCGTTCCCGCGGACGCGCCGAACGGCGGATTCGATTTCGAGAACGAATGGATCTACAGCCGCTACGGACGCTTCCGCCGCCGCGGCGGCGGCACGGGCTCGCTCAACGGGCGGCGCTACGACGTCGTCGACATCGAGCTTCCGAACGGCGACAGAAAAAAAGTCTACTTCGACATCACGGAGAATTGGGCGAAATGGACACCGCCCGGACCGTAGCGCTGCTCGTTTTGATCGCCGTGGCCGCGTGCGCGCCGAATCACGTGGACCGAGGGCGATGGATGACGATGTCGCCGGGGGAGAAAACGATTTACGTGCGGTCGATGATGGGACACGAGGAAGCGAAGGCGCACAAGGGCGGCAACGAACGCCGCTTCCCGCTCTCCGCTGACGAGTACGTGCGCCGCATCGACGCCGCGTACGCGCGCGGCGACCGGCGCGCTCCCGCTACAATCTTCGAGGAAATGGGCTCCTCGCGTTGACACCCGTCTCACCACACCCTCCTCTCACTGAGTTCTATCGCGCCCCTGCCGAGCGCGAGCACTTCGTTCGCGATCTGTTCGACGAGAGCGCGCCGTGGTACGACTGGGCGATCGCGTTTCTCTCGTTCGGATCGGGCAACTGGTACCGGCGGCAGGTGCTCGAGCGCGCCGGACTGAAGCCGGCCGATCACGTTCTCGACATCGCCACCGGCACGGGCGTCGTCGCGCGTCAGGCGAACGCGGTCACGCCGAACGTCGTCGGGCTCGATCCGTCGATCGGCATGCTGATCGCCGGCCGTGAGAAAGCGCGCATCGACAACGTGCAGGCGCGGAGCGAGCGGCTGCCGTTTCGCGACCGGTCCTTCGATCTGATCACGATCGGGTTCGCGCTGCGCCACTTCGCCGACCTCGACGTCGCATTCGCCGAATGCGCGCGCGTTCTGCGGCCCGGCGGCAAGCTGCTGATCCTCGAGATCACCGCGCCGCGCTCCCGCGCCGGACGCGTCGCGTTGGGCGCGTACATGGGCGGGTTCGTTCCGCCGGTCGCGTCGCTGCTCACGCGGCGCGCGCGCGTGGGGAAAATGTTGCGCTACTACTGGGCCACGACTCGCGACTGCGTCCCGCCCGACGCGATCCTCTCCGCGATGCAGCGCGCCGGCTTCGGCGATGCGCGGCGGGCGATCTCGCTCGGAATCTTCAGCGAGTACTCGGGCGTCACTCCGCCTCGGCCGCTTCCTTCTGCTTCTCGCGAAGGCGCTCGATCTGAATCTGCAGAAATTCGCGCAGCGACGGCTCCTGCTCCGGCGGAATCGGATTGAACTGAATCGCCGAGCGGAACACGTACTCCGGCGCGCCGCCGCCGCGCCGCACCTGCACCGTGGAACGAAGCACCTGACACGGGATGTA
>DATIZY010000346.1:0-4908 GCA_035516895.1 Thermoanaerobaculia bacterium
GCCGCGGCGTCCACGCCCGGGCAGGTGTTCGAAGCGCTGCGCGCTTCCGCGCCGGCCTGAAAACAGAGAACAGAGGACTGAGGACTGAGGACTGAGGACTGAGGAAATTTGAAATTTGAAATTTGAAATTTCGAGATGAGACGACCGGGAACCAGCTCAGTCCTCAGTCCTCAGTCCTCAGTCCTCAGTCCTCAGTGCTGAGTGCTATTCGAGGGTGATCTTCTCCGTGTCCTCGTCGTAGGCGAAGAGATTGCCGAAGCGCGCCCAGCGCACGATCGTGTCGAACATCACTTCGTAGTTCTCGTGCGGCAGCGCGATGATGATCTGCTCTTTCACATCCTCCGCCTCGATCGCCTCGTCGGGCCGCTGCTGCAGACGTTGGTACAGATCGCGGAAGATCTTGATGGTCAGGAGCTGCGAGCGCCAGATCTGTTTGCGCTGCTCCGCATCGGCGCGCACGAATTGCCAGCCGAGCGGCGTGAAGACGACGTCCTCCTTCGGCGTGTCGACGAAGCCGAGGATCTCGGCGCCCTTCGTGACGGCGATGACCACGCCGAACTCCATGTGCAGATTGGCCGACATCTCGAAGATCTCGTCCTTGCCGCCGTGCGCTTCGAGGTATTCGAGCAGACCGACGATCTGGCTGGTCTGTGCCGGCGGCAGCGGCTGAATGGTCGTCGATTCCCGCCGCCGCGCTTCGAGCGGAACGTCGGGCAGCTCCGATCCGGTGATGATCTCGTGCAGATATTCGACGAGCTGCTCGAACGCCGTCGAGCGCTGATCGCGTGGGCGCGGCAGCGGATTCTGCACGATCGTGCGCACGCGGCCGGGATGGCTGCTCAGCACGATGATGCGGTCGGCCATGTACACGACTTCGTTGATGTCGTGGCTGACCATCAGAATCGATGACGGATTCGAGCCCTGCGGCGCCCACAGATCGAGCACTTCCGCGCGCAAGCTCTCCGCGGTGAGCGCGTCGACGTGGCTGAAGGGCTCGTCCATGAAAAGGATCTCGGGGTTCACCGACAGCGCGCGCGCGATGCCGAGGCGCTGCTTCATGCCGCCGGAGAGCTCGCGCGGATATGCTTCTTCGAATCCGCCGAGGCCCACCGTGCGGATGACGCGCTCGGAGCGCTCGCGAAATTCGCTCTCCGGCAGCCCCGCCGCGCGCAGCACGACCTCGATGTTCTGCATCACCGTCATCCACGGGTAGAGCGCAAAACTCTGAAAGACGATCGCGATGCCGGGCGTGAGTCCCTCGACGCGGCTGCCGTGATAGAGCACCTCTCCTTCGCTCGGTTTGATCAGACCGGCGAGGATCCGAAGGATCGTCGACTTGCCGCTGCCGGACGGGCCTAACAGCGCCACGACCTCCGATTTCCGGACCGCGACGTTGATGTCGTCGAGCACGCGCAGCCGGCTGCCGCTCGGCATCACGAACTCGTGCGAGACGTGGCGCGCTTCGCAAAGGGTGTCGACGGCGGTCTGAGGTTCGAGGGTTGCGGTCATGGTTACCGGTTCCCGGTTACCGGTTGCCGGAGCGAATCTCCAGGGCAACCGGCAACCGGTAACCGGGAACTGCGGTTCGGATCACTTGCTCAACGAGAAACGTTCTTCAGCGACAGCATACATTTTTCGCCACACGGTGCGATTGAACAACACGACGATCGTCGCCATCAGAATCACGCTCGCGGCGAGCGCGGGAAAGTTCGCCCGCTCCGCCGCGAACGAGATTTGCGCACCGAGGCCGCTCGTCGCCAGCACTTGACCCTTGAACGTGACGTATTCGGCGACGATGCTCGCGTTCCACGCGCCGCCGGCCGCGGTCACCCATCCGGTGACGAGGTACGGAAACACGGCCGGCAGATAGAGCGAGCGGAATCGAAGCCATCGATTGAGGTGGTAGCTGTCGGCCGCCTCGCGCAGATCGGCGGGCATCGCCGTCGCGCCCGCGATCACGTTAAAGAGGATGTACCACTGCGTGCCGAGGAGCATCAGGATAATGCTGCCCCAACCGAGGGAGACTCCCGCCGTCTTGAGCAGCGCGATGACGAGGGGAAAGAGCATCGGCGCGGGAAACGACGCGGCAATCTGTACGATCGGCTGAAAAATGCGCGACCACTTCGGCGAAAGCCCGATCGCCAGTCCCGCGGGGAGCGTCCACAGCGTGCCGAGCGAAGTCGAGAGCAGCACGCGGCCGAGCGTCCATCCTCCGCCCGCGAGGATCGGCCAGAACTCCGCGAGCGGCAGACCGCGAAGCAGGGCAATCAATCGCCATCCACCGTAGAGAAGAACCACGATGAGAAAAAGGAAGAGCGAAATCGAAACAATCTGCGGCGCCGGCGCGGACGCGGCCGGCCGCTTCCCGTGTTTCGGCCCGCGTGAGGGGCGCTTGATGCGCCCGAACCATTCGCCGATCCATTCGAGAATCGCCGACTTGCGAAGAAAATCGTAGAACCACGACGACGCGATCTGCTCTGCCGCCCCCTCTTCGACGCGGAACTTCTGCGACCAGACCACGACCGGCCGCCACAGAAGCTGATCGAGCACGACGATCATCAGCACCATCGCCACGATCGCCCAAACCATCGCGCGAACATCGCCGTGCGCGACGGCGGCGCTCATGTACGATCCGATCCCCGGCAGGCGAAAATCCTTCTCGCCGAGCTGAAACGCCTCGGTGATCATCAGAAAGAACCAGCCGCCGGCCATCGACATCATGCTGTTCCACACGAGTCCGATCATCGAGAACGGCAGCTCGACCCATTTCAGCTTCTGCCACCAGTTGAAGCCGTAGATCGTCGCCGCTTCGAGCTGGTCCTTCGGCACCGAGCGCAGCGAGTGATAGAAGCTGAAGGTCATGTTCCAGGCCTGGCCGGTGAAGATCATGAGGATCGACGCGAGCTCGAGGCCGGCGTTGCTTCCGGGAAAGATGCGAACGAGGGCGAGCACCAGCCCGGGCATGAAGCCGAGGACGGGAATGCTCTGCAGGATGTCGAGGAGCGGGATCAGAATGCGCTGCGCGATCGCGTCTTTCGCGGCCCAGTAGCCGTACACAATCGTGAAGACGAGCGAGCAGACGTACGCGATGAGACCACGCGAGAGCGAATAGAAGGTGTAGACGGGAAGCGCGGACGGCGAGAGATCGATGTGCATCGCCGGCCGGAATTCGCGCCACTCGCCGGCGAGCGAGAGGATTCCGAAGATCGCGCCGATCAGGCCGGCGAGGAGAAGGAAGTCGAACCAGCCGACGCGGCGGAAGCGCTCGAGAAAGGCGGTTGCGTGGCCCCACGCTTCCTTCGGCTGCATAGTGATGCGTCCATCATCGCGGCGCGCAGTGTAGCTCACAACGGGGTCAGGTCTGCCCTTCGTCTTTATTTCTACGGATGGTAGATGCACTCGGCACTGTCGTATGACAAATACGTTCCTTCCAATGCGTTGCACGCATTCGCAACGAGGCGACTCGACACAGAGCTCCGCGCGCGAAATCTCTCGAAGTTCTACAGGGAGAAGAAAAAAGGACGAAGGGCAGACCTGACCCCACGATTACAGCACGAACATGGCGATGCCGGCCGCAAACATCGCCACGGTCGTCACGCCTACGACGGCTTGCGTCGGCCGCGAGCTCGGCTGGTTGTGCATGATCTCGCGATCGTTCGAGATGATCAGGATGCCGACGAGGAGAAACGGCGCGAGCAGTCCGTTGACCACCGCACTCCAGTACATCGCCCTCACCGGATTGATGTGCGCGAAGTCGAGGCCGATTCCCATGGCCGTCGACAACAGCACCACCGCGTAAAACGCGCGAGCCTTCTCGAGCTTCTCATCGAGGCCCTGCTTCCAGCCGAACGTTTCGGCGAGCGCGTACGCCGCCGAGCCGGAGAGCGTCGGAATCGCCAGCAGACCCGTGCCGATCACGCCCGCCGTGAACAGCAGGAAACACCCCGGTCCCGCGAGCGGCCTCAACGCCTCGGCTGCCTGCCGCGTGGTCTCGATGTTCGTAATGCCGTGGCGATGCAGCGTGAAGGCCGTCGTCACGATGATGAAGAACATCACGACGTTCGAGAAAAACGTTCCGGCGACGACGTCGAGCCGCCGCATGATCAGCTCACTGTCGGTCGCGCCGCGCCGCGCGATCGTCGTCGTGCGTCCCATGAATTTTTCTTCTTCCACTTCCTGCGATGCCTGCCAGAAAAAAAGATACGGGCTGATCGTGGTGCCGAGGATCGCGACGAGCGTGGCCCAGGCGTCTTTGCTGCGCGGGAGGGCGGGAAGGATCGTGTCGCGCACGATCGACAGCCAGTCGGGCCGCACGACGATCGCCGTGAAAATGTACGAGAAGAGGAACAGCGCGAGCCACTTCAGAACGTTCGCGATTTTTCCGTACGGCAACCAGATGGTCGCCGCGCTGATGCCGGCGCCGAAGAGCACGACCCAGATGTGTGAGTTGATGCCGGTGAGCATCTCCGTCGCGTCGGCCATCCCGGAAAAATCGGCGCCGATGTTGATGATGTTCGCCGTCAGCAGCGCCATCGACGCGACCGCAACGATCCACCTCGGAAACTTCCGCCGCAGCGCGTGCGCGATGCCGTAGCCCGAGCACATCCCGATGCGCGCGCACATCATCTGGACCGCGGCCATCAGCGGCCAGGTGATCACCGACGTCCACAGGAGCGAGGTGCCGAGCTGGGCGCCGGTGATGGAATACGTCGCGATGCCGGACGGGTCGTCGTCGGCCGCGCCGGTGATGAGACCGGGGCCGAGGGAGCTGAAGAAACGCTTGAATACGTTCCGCTTCGGCCGCCGATTCATTGGACGTGAAATGAGGGTACCCGAACGGCCGCGATTCGACTAGACGTCGATCATCGCGAATGGAGCGACGGCCTCTGACGTCGCCGGCAAGCGGGG
>DATIZY010000347.1:0-15140 GCA_035516895.1 Thermoanaerobaculia bacterium
GGACCCGCCGCGCTTTCACGCGGGGGACGCGGGGGATCCTTCCGCTTCGCTGCGCTCAGCGTCAGGACTTTCATGACCAAAGTCACCGCCGACATCCCGGCCGAGCTCAATCGCCAGATCGAACGCATCGTTCGCGACGGCTGGTTTCCCGATCAGGAGACCGTCGTGCGCGAAGCGCTGCTGCAGTTCGTCGACGCGAAATCGTTCCTGGGCGATTCGCCGAGGATGCTCCATCGCTTCGCGGCGGATGCGTTGAACGACTCGAAGCCGGAGACCGCGCTCAAGTTCGTCGAGCGCGCGATGTTCCTGATGTCGAATCAGAAGATCACCGACTTCGCGCTGTTTCAGAGTCTCATCGAGCTTCGGGTGCAGATCCTCCTCGTCTTCGGCCGCGAAGACGAGGCGCTCAGCTCGCTCGAGGAAGCGAAGGAAGTCCTGCCGAACAACCCGTCGATCGCGCGATGGATCGATCGATTGACCAAAGGGAAGGTGGGGGAACCGTAGCGCACGGCCGCGCTGCGGCGTGGCGGTCGCGCCCCGCAAACCATTTCGATGCGCCAGCGTTTCTCCTATCTCGATCCCGATCTCATCCGGCAAATCCTCGCCGAGATGGGACTGCGGCGGCTCTTCAATCATCTGCTGCTGCAGACCGGCGGCGACGTCGAGGAAGCGATGCGCTGGATGCGCGCGCTGCAGGAGCGCGGCTACATCGATCCGAGCGTCGACCTCGAAGCGTTCTTCGCGCGTCTGGTCGAGGAGAACATCATCGGCCAGGACGCGAACGGCAACGTCGTGCTCGCGGCCGGCGGCGAGCGGCAGATCCGCCGCGACGCGCTCGACGAGATCTTCGGCGGCCTGCAGAAATCGATGAGCGGCTCGCACTCGGTCGCGAACGCGGGGCAGGGAACCGAGCGCCTGACCGAAACGCGGCAGTACCAGTTCGGCGACGACCCGATGTCCATCGATTCGATCCGCTCGATTCAGAACGCGATGAAGCACACCGATCCGATGGACCCGATCCTCATGACCGAAGAGGACCTCGAGGTGTTCGAGACGGAGCACAACTCGAGCTGCGCCACGGTGGTGATGATCGACATCTCGCATTCGATGGTGCTCTACGGCGAGGACCGCATCACGCCGGCGAAAAAGGTCGCCCTCGCGCTGACGGAGCTGATCATCAGCAAGTATCCGAAGGACTCGATCGACGTGCTGCTGTTCGGCGACGACGCGCGCGAGGTGCCGATCTCCGAGATCCCGTACGTGAAGGTCGGGCCGTTTCACACGAACACGAAGGCGGGACTCGAGCTCGCGCAGCGCATCCTGCGGCGGCGCAAGCACAACAACAAACAGATTTTCATGATCACCGACGGCAAGCCCTCGGCGCTCTTCGAGAACGGGCACCTCTACACGAACTCGTTCGGCCTCGACATGAAGATCGTCAATCGAACGCTGGAAGAGGCGGACCGCTGCCGCCGCGCCGGCATTCCGATCACCACGTTCATGCTGGCGACCGATCCGATGCTCGTGAACTTCGTCGAGCAGCTGTCGAAGATCAATCGCGGCCGCGCCTTCTACTCATCCCCCGACCGCCTCGGCGAATACATCCTCGCGGACTACATCCGCAACCGCCGCAAGTTCGTGCATTAGAGCGCGCCTCCGGCGCGCGTTGTCGGTTCTCAGTTGGACATCCCCACACCACCGCGGGCCGGGCCTGCCGACAACTGACAACCGTCGACAACTGACAACTGACAACTGACAACGCGCGCCGAAGGCGCGCCATCGTGGTGAAATTCCGAGCCCGCCTGCAATCGTTCCGAAATCCAATGCGCAAGTTATTTGCCATTTTGGCCATCGCCTCCGCCGTGTACGGCAATGAGCTTTCGTACAAGTCGCTGCAGTCGGGACCGAACGGCGCGACCACTCCGCTCTACGATCACGGCATCCACGGCGAAGGGCAGATCATCGCCTTCCTCGACACCGGCGTCGATTACGACACGTGCTTTTTCGTCGAGCCCGACGGCCGCAAGCCTCCGATCAACACGCGCGTCGACGAGACCACCGTCGATCTGACACGGCGAAAAATCATCGCCTACGATTTTCTCTACTCCTGCGATCAATATCCGAACGCCGCCACGTGCGATGACCCGAACAGCCCGACCGGCTACGACAGCCAGGGACACGGCACGCACGCCGCGGCGTCTGCGGCCGGTGATCGCGGCACGCCCATCACGCATGACTACGGCGACGCCATCGCCACCGGCGCGAAGATCGTCGTGCAGGACGCCGGCGTCAGCGGAAACGACTTGTGCACGCAGCGGCCCGGCATCGGATGTCCCGTGAACCTCACGCCGATTTTCACGCAAGCGTATCTGCAGGGCGCGCGCATTCATTCGAATTCCTGGGGCGACGAGCAGGGCTCGCCGTTCAGCCCGCCGACCGCGAACTACCCGCAGTCGGCTCACGACGTCGACGCGTTCGTCTGGTCGCATCCCGATTTTCTCGTCGTCTTCAACACCGGGAACTTCGGCAACACGGGCATGGCGCCTCCCTCGACGCTCTCCGCGCCCGGCTCGGCGAAGAACACGCTCGATGTCGGCGGAACGCGCGACGGCAACCATTACGCGGACGACGAGATTTCCAGCTTCACGCTCGTGGGGCCGACCCGCGACGGCCGCATCAAACCCGACGTCGTCGGACCCGCCTATGTCATGGCCGGCGACGCGAAAATCGTCAGCAACGGCCAGACGTGCGGCATTTCGTTTCAACCGGGCACGTCGTGGGCATCGCCGTCGATCGCAGGCGCCGTGGCGCTCGTCCGCCAGTACTACACCGACGGCTTCTATCCGACCGGCATCGCCACGCCGGCGAATCGGATCATTCCGAGCGCCGCGCTGCTCAAGGCGACGATCATCGCATCCGCGGAGCGCGTTCCGTACTACGGCCCGCTCTTGCAGCCGACGCAACCCGTTCCCTCGTACGAGCAGGGCTTCGGATTTCCCGTCCTCGACGACGCGCTCTATTTTCCGGGCGACGCATCGAAGCTGAAGATCGAAGACGTTCCTCTCGACTCCGGCCTGACACAAGGACAGACCTCGACGCTGCCGATCACCGCGCGCGCGGGTACGCCGCTCAAAGTCGTTCTCGTCTGGACCGATCCGCCGGGAACCGTCAGCGGCCGCACCGATTCGACGCCGCAGCTCGTGAACGATCTCGATCTGCGCCTCACCGATCCCGCCGGCACTTCGATCTGGGGCAACGACGTGCTCCATCCCGGGCAGCCCGACCGGCTGAACAACGTCGAAGCCGTGTCGATCGCGCAGCCGCTCACCGGAACCTACACCATCACCGTCTCCGCCCCGCGCCTCGGCCTCGGTCCCCGGCAGAGTTACGCGCTCGTCGTGACCGGCGACATCGGCGACGGCTCACCGCACTCGGTTCGCGCGCACGCCGCACGGCACTGAATCGGGTCCGGATGTGTGTGGGGCGGCTGTGTGTGGGCCGGCTTTGAGCCGGCCGACCGGCTGAAGCCGGTCCGCACACCTCTATAATCGCCGCTCCATGTTGTCGCGTGAATATCTCCGAGAGCACGCGGACGAATATCGCGCCGCGTTGAAAAACCGCGGCTCGAAAGTCGATCTGCAGCGCTTCGTCGATCTCGACGGCGAGCGGCGAAAGACGATCGCCCGGGTCGAGACGCTGAAGAATCAGCGCAACGTCGCGTCGCAGGAAATCGCCGCGCTCAAGAAAAACAAGCAGGACGCCTCCGCGCAGATCGCGGAGATGAAGCGCGTCGGCGATGAGATCAAAGAGCTCGACGCGCGCCTCGCCGAAATCGAGGAGCAGCTTCGCGCCGTCGAGCTCGACCTGCCGAACGTTCCGCACGAATCGGTGCCGGTCGGGCCCGACGAATCGGCGAATCGCGTCGAGCGGATGTGGGGCGAGAAGCCGAAATTCGACTTCGACCCGAAAGCGCACTGGGACATCGGCGAAGCGCTCGGCATCATCGACTTCGATCGCGCGGCGAAAGTCACCGGCGCGCGGTTCGCGTTCCTCTACGGCGCCGGGGCGCGGCTCAATCGTGCCCTCGTCGATTTCTTTCTCGATCAGAATGCGTCGCGCGGGTACCGCGAGGTCGTCCCGCCGTACATCGTCAATTCCGATTCGCTGCGCGGCACGGGGCAGCTTCCGAAATTCGAAGCGGACCTCTTCAAGCTCACCGATCGCGATTACTACCTCATTCCGACCGCCGAAGTGCCGGTGACGAACATTCATCGCGACGAGACGCTCGATGCCGATTCGCTGCCGCGCCGCTACACCGCCTACTCGCCGTGCTTCCGCAGCGAGGCGGGCTCGTACGGCAAGGACACGCGCGGGCTGATTCGTCAGCATCAATTCGAGAAAGTCGAGATCGTGAAGTTCGTCATGCCCGACGATTCGTGGGGCGAGCTCGAACGCCTGACAGCCGATGCCGAGGCGATTCTGCAGGCGCTGGGGCTGCACTATCGCGTCGTCGCTCTTTCCACCGGCGACCTCGGTTTTCACTCTGCGAAAACGTACGATCTCGAAGTCTGGCTGCCGGGGCAGAACACGTATCGCGAGATCTCGTCGTGCTCGAATTTCGTCGATTTTCAGGCGCGCCGCGCGAACATTCGCTATCGCACCGCCGACAGGAAATCGGGATTCGTGCACACGCTGAATGGCTCCTCGCTGCCGGTCGGCCGCACGCTCGTCGCCATTCTCGAGAATTACCAGGACGCCGACGGCTCGGTACGCATCCCCACGGTGCTGCAGCCGTACATGAAGGGTCTCGCGAAGATCGCGTGAGAGCCGGCTCTATCCGGGCGGCCGGCTGACGCCGGCCCGCACACCTTCCGCGGGCGCATCGAACAACGTCTCGTATCGCAGGTCGGTCGCGCCGACGCGAATCTCGTCGCCGTTGTTCAGAATCGACTGAAAAGCGCGCGTGCCGTTGACCCACGTTCCGTTGCGGCTTTTCAGGTCCTCGATGACGTAGCCGTCCGGTCCGCGAAAAATGCGCGCGTGATAGGCGGAGACGCCGAGGTCGTCGAGCTGGATTTCGTTGTCGCGGTGGCGGCCGATGCGGTATTCATTCTCGACGAGCGGCACCACGGTGCCCGCCGCGTCGCCGCCCATGATCAACAATTGGGCGACGGTTTTACGTACAATATCTTTATACGTTAATCTTGCATCTTCTGATACGAGCAGGTTCGTGTCGTCGGGCATCTCGCGGACAGTGGCATCGCCGGCAGCGAGAGCGTCGGCGCCCGGGCTCTCCGTCGCATCGTCTTCCGCGGCATGGGTGGACGTGATCAGGTCGTTCGCCAGCAGTCCATAGATCACGCGATAGATGCGGAAGGCGTCCGAGCCGCTCTCGCGGCAGATGTCCTCGATCGTGCGCTGCCCGTTGATGAGGAAGAGGATCTTCCACTCGTCGAGCGTGAGCGTGATCTTTTCGCGCTCCGGATCGGCGCTCAAGCGAAACACGGCCGAGCTGTCGGGCAGCAGGCGCAGGCACTCTTCCCATTCGCTGATGCGCCGCGCGCCTTCCATGATGAGGTTCGACAGATCGATCGCGATCGTGACTGCGTTCGCGGGGAGGTCGATGCCGTCGAAGAATGCGAATTCGCCTCCGCCCCACACGAACGCGTCGAAGATCACGTCGGAGACCTGCCGCTTCATCTCCCCTTCGGTCGCGTCGATGCGCGGCGCCTTGTCGAGATTCGATGCGGCGTACACGGCGGAGCCGTCGCGCAGAAATACGTACGTTTCGTTCGCGCCGCGCGTGAGCGTCAGCATGCCCGTCCGGCGGGTGGCGTTGAGAAACGTGAGGACGTCGGCG
Source organism: Thermoanaerobaculia bacterium (assembly GCA_035516895.1). GTDB lineage: Bacteria > Acidobacteriota > Thermoanaerobaculia > Gp7-AA8 > Gp7-AA8 > Gp7-AA10. Next base: position 5,861 of record DATIZY010000347.1, read on the forward strand.
AGTTTGAACGTCTCCAGGTTCCCTTGAAGCGCTGCGCTGCTCATGACTGAGGACCGAGTGCCGCCGATTGTACAATCCGGCGGCTCATGAACCGCGCCTCCCGGCACGCCGTCCTCGCCGGCTTCCTCGGCTGGACGCTCGACGCGTTCGATTTCTTCGTCGTGGTCTTTCTGCTCGACACCCTCGCGGCAGAGTTCCACGTGCCCAAAGGAGACATCGTCAACACGCTGACGGCGACGCTGCTGTTTCGCCCCGTCGGCGCCCTGATCTTCGGCTATCTCGCTGACCGATATGGCCGCCGAATCCCGCTGATGGCGAACGTCGTCTACTTCTCGATCATCGAGCTGCTGTCGGGGTTTTCGCACACGTTCGTGCAGTTTCTGGTTCTGCGCGCGCTCTTCGGGATCGGCATGGGAGGGGAGTGGGGCGTCGGCGCGTCGCTGGCGATGGAGACGTCGCCGAAGAAATGGCGCGGCATTCTGTCGGGCGTGCTGCAGAGCGGATATTCGATCGGCTATCTGCTCGCGGCGGTGGCGACGCGCGTCGTGCTTCCGACGCTCGGCTGGCGATGGATGTTCTGGCTCGGCGCGCTGCCGGCGCTCCTCGCGCTCTACATCCGGACGAAGGTGCCGGAGTCGGAAGCGTGGCGCGAGCGGCGCGCGGCGAACTTCCGCGAGATGCTCGCGTCCGTGCGCGGCCACGCGAAAATGTTCGCGTACCTCGTCGTGCTGATGACGTTCATGATGTTCCTCTCGCACGGCACGCAGGACCTCTATCCCGATTTTCTGAAGGAGCGGCACGTGAGCGCGATGCTCGTGCCGTGGATCGCGATCCTCTACAACATCGGCGCGGTCGTCGGCGCGATCATCTTCGGACATTTCTCGCAGAAGTTCGGGCGGCGCTACAGCATGATCGCCGCGCTGATCGTGTCGCTGGCGTCGATACCCTTCTGGGCGTTCGGACCGAGTGTGATGGTGCTGGCGATCGCCGCGTTCGTGATGCAGGCCGGCGTCCAGGGTGCGTGGGGAATCATCCCCGTGCATCTGAACGAGCTCGCGCCCGACACGATGCGCGGCCTGATGCCGGGGCTTGCGTATCAATCGGGAATCCTGATTGCGGCGCCCACGAACACGATCGAGCACGCGCTGCGCGACAAAGTCGGGTACTCGTGGGCGCTCGCCGGATTCGAGATCGTCGTGATGGTGGTGCTCGTCGTCGTGCTGCTCGTCGGGCGCGAGGAGCATGGCAAGAGCTTCTACTCGGGCGATCTCGTCATCGAGAAAGAGTGATCATCGGAGCGCGCTGCGAAACAGATCGATCGTCCGTTTCCACGCGTCAGCCGCTTGCCGCGGTCTGTAAACCTCTTTGCGCGTGTCGTTGAAGAACGCGTGTCCCGCGTCGGGATAGACGACGACCTGCACGTTCTTGCCCATTGACTTGAGCCGCTTCTCGAGCTCGGGGTCGGGTTTGACGTTTGCGTCCGTCTCGCCGTAGATGAGCAGAATCGGTCCGCGCAGATTCTTCCAATCCATCTGCAGCTTCCTGAAGCCGCCGTAGAAGCTGACGACGGCGCCGGCGTTCGGCTCCTTCGTGCCGGCGTACTGCGCGAGCGCTCCGCCCATGCAGAAGCCGACGACGCCGTAGTTCTTCGACGAGCACGCCGGTTGTTTGAGGAGCCACTCGCCGGCGCCGGCGATCTCGCGCTCGGCGCGGTCGGCATCGAGCTCCATGAGCATGCGGCCCGCTTCGTCGGGCGACTTCGTCGTCTTGCCGTGATAGAGGTCGGGCGCGACCGCGGCAAAACCTTCTTTCGCGAAGCGCTCGACGATGTCTTCGATGTGCGGCACGAGCCCCCACCATTCCTGAATCACGACGACGCCGGGGCCTTTGCCTGCCTTCGGCGCCGCGAAGTAGCCGTTACACGTGTGAGCGTTGGACGGAAATTCGATTTTCGAACCCATTGCGTCCCATATCTTATGCGCGATAATGAGCCGGCGTCCGATGACGAAAGAGCAACTCAACGGGCTGGCGAAACGGCCGAGCTGTCCGCGCTGCAGCGGCGACAAGACCATCGGCAACGCGCTCTGCCGGCGCTGCCGCACGAAATTGCCCGCGCAGATGCGCGCCGGCCTCGAGAAGATCCCGGCGAAGGACACCTGGACCGTCGCCCGCGCGCTTCGCGCTGCCGCGAACTATTTCGACGTTCACTTCCAGTCGGTGCGCAATTTCGGCGGCGGCCGCAAGCGCTGACGCCTACGGCTTCTTCTTCTCGATCTCGTCCGCGAACTCGTCGAGTCCCGCTTCGCGCGCCATGTTCACGATCTGTTTCGGATCGGCGCCGTGCGCGAGCTTGTCCTTCAGGAACTTGATCTTTTCGTCGCGCGTCAGATCGCGCCAGTTCGGCGGCGGCTCGATCTTGTTCTCCACCGCCGATCGCGCCGCGGCCGGCGCGGCCTTCGCCGCGACAGCGTCGAATTGAGCGACGGCCGGCGCCGACGGTGCGGATGCGACATTCGCCGTTTCGGCTTCGCGCGCGATGCCCCCGGTCGCGGCGGGCTTCGACGCGACCTGCGCTGTCGCGGCGACTTCTTCCTTCTTCTTGTCTTTCTCGAGCGGCCGCATCTCGTCGCGCCGCGCGAGCTCGAGCGGATGATCGAGGGTCTTTGCGATTTCGTTTTGTTTTTTGACAGCCTCCTGCGGCTGCGTCGCCGCGAGGGGTGGGGCAGCGGCTGGAGCCGCGATGGGCGGCGGCACTGGAGCGTTACGGATCGCGCGGATCTCCTGCCGCGGGCCGGTGGTTTCCGTCACGCGCAACACGACGAACGCCGACGCGATCACGACGACGACCGACGCGGCGACGGCAATCGAGAATCGGACGGAGTGACCGAAGCGATCGCGCTCGCGGTCCGCGTTGAAACGGAGCTCCTTCGGGATCTGACTCTTGATGCGCTCGGCGAGACCGGCCGGCGGCTTCGGCACGGGCGCGACCGCGAGCTTGCGTTGCAAATCCGCCTTCCGGTTCGCGTTCATAGCGCCGACTCCAGAATCGAAAACGCTTTGTGCAGCCGTTTGCGGATCGCCACGGTCGTCACGTCCTCGATGCGCGCGATCTCCTTCACCGCCAGTCCTCCCCAGAAATGCGCCGTGACCGTGAAGCGAAGGTCCTCCGGCAATTGCAGCACCGCCGCGCGCAGCTGCTCATTCTGTTCCCGCTCGCCTAACATCTGATCCGCTCCGGGTGTTTCGTCGCGAACCTCCGGCGTATCGGCCTCGTCGAGCGAGGTCACGCGCCGCGGCCGGCGGATGTGATTGAGAAACGTCGTGTATGCGATGCGGTAGAGCCATGTGAAAAATTGCGATCGTCCGTCGAATCCGTCGAGCGCTTCCCATGCTTTGCGATACGTCTCCTGCGTGAGGTCGGCAGCGAGATCGCCGTCGTTGCACAGCCGGTACAACGATGCGTACACCGCCGAGTATGTCCGCTCGACGAGCTCTTCCGCGGCGCTGCGATCGCCGCCGCGGATCGCCGCGAGCAGCCGGCGCTCTTCGTTCCACGGTGCGAGCACCGCCTCAGGCTCCGCCTGCGCCGCGAACGGAGAAACGCTCTCCACGCGAGTTGGACACCGCTGCGCGACAATTGAAAACCACGGCAGCAGTTATGCTAACCGATGATGCGAACTGCTCTTCTGATGGTCCTGACGCTCGCCACCGCCGTCGCGCCGTCCTACCGGTCGGAAATCCAGCAATGGCGCGCCGATCGACACGCAAAGCTGCTCAAAGACGACAGCTGGCTGACGCTCGCCGGTTTGTTCTGGCTTCACGAGGGGGCAAACGACGTCGAGCTGCCAACGCATCCGCCATCGCACGCCACCTTCGTTCTCCGCAACGGCCGCGTGACCCTCGGCAATGAGGCGCTGCGCGACGACATGGACCCGAAGGGGCCGACCGTCATCAAGCATGGCAGCGTGTCGTACGAAGCGATCCGGCGCGAAGACAACGGCGTGTCGAAGTTCGCGATTCGCGTGAAGGACACCCAAAGCGAAGCGCGCAGAAATTTCAAAGGACTCGACTATTTTCCGATCGATCCCTCGTATCGCGTCGAGGCGCACTTCGAGCCGTACAACCCTCCCAGGCACATCACGATCACCAACGTCCTCGGCATGACCAGCGAGGAGACAGCGCCGGGCGCGCTCGTCTTCACGCTGCAGGGAAAAACCTTTCGCATCGATCCGATCTGGGACATGAGCGATCCCGAGCCGCGCGATCTCTTCATCATCTTTCGCGATCGAACCAGCGGCAGAGAGACGTACGCCGCGGCGCGTTACGTGTACGCGCATCCGCCCGATGCGAGCGGCAAGACCATCATCGATTTCAACAAGGCGTACAACCCACCGTGCGTCTTCACGCACTTCGCGACGTGTCCGCTGCCGCCGCCGCAGAACCGTCTACCGATTCGAATCGAAGCGGGCGAGAAGAAGTACGCGGGACACGTGTGACGGCCGCCTTCAGCCGGTCATGCGCTCCGCCGCAATCACCTCGGCGATGCAGGCTGTGATTTTTTTCGCGTAGCCGATGTCGAGAAACTCGTTCGGTCCGTGCGCGTTGCTGTGAGGACCGAGGACACCGGTGACGACGAATTGCGCGCGAGGGTAGCGCTCGCCGAGCATCGCCATGAACGGAATCGATCCACCTTCGCCCCACACGACCGCCGGTTTGGCGAAATGATTTTTTGACGCGCGCTCGAGCGCGTCTGCGAGCCACTTCTCGTTCGCAGGCGCGTCCCATCCGGCGCCGCCTTTCTCCGCGTCGAACGTGACGCGCGCGCCGTAGGGCGGATCCGATTCGAAGAGTTGCTTGAGCTTGCGGTCGATGTTCGTGGCGTCGAGCGTCGGCGGTAGGCGGATCGAGAGTTTGAGCGATGTCAGCGGCCGCAGCACGTTGCCGCCCTGCACGAGATCGGGCATGCCGGCCTGTCCGGTGATCGAGAGCGTCGGACGCCAGGTCCGATTCAGCATCAGCTCGAGCGGATCGTCGGTCACCGGATGCATTCCATCGATCCACGGGAACGCCTCCAGAATTTCGTCGCCGAGGATTCTGGCGGTCTCGCGGGTCTGGTCGAGGCGGTGCTTCGGAATCTCGACGTTCATCCACGCTGGGAGGATGCGTCCCGTCTTCGAATCTTCGAAGCGGTCGAGAAGAACGCGGAGAATGCGAACACTCGACGCAACGATGCCGCTGGCGTCGCCGGAGTGCACGCCTTCTTTCAAAACCTCGACGGTGAGATTGCCGACGATCGATCCGCGAAGCGTCGCCGTGAGCCACAGCTGTTCGTAGTTTCCGCAGCCGCTGTCGAGGCAGACGATCAGCCGCGGGGTCCCGATGCGATCGCTGAGCAGCTCGATGTACGCGGGGAGATCGACGGATCCGCTTTCCTCGTCGCACTCGATGATGACGACGATGCGCGCGTGTTTCGCGTTCTCCTGCTGCACGGCGCGGACGGCGGAGATCGCGGCGAAGACGGCGTATCCGTCGTCGGCGCCGCCGCGGCCGTAGAGTTTTCCGTCGCGCAGAACCGGTGTCCAGGCACCGAGGCCGGGTTCCCAACCGGTCATGGCAGGTTGTTTGTCGAGGTGGCCGTACATCAATAAGGTGGAGGAGCGGTCGCCATCGATTTCGATCCAGAGGAGGGGCGTTTTCCCCTCGATCCGCACGATTTCGGATCTGAGTCCCCGGATTCCCTGCGCTTCGACCCAGTCGCGGGCGAGCGTAACTGCCTGATCCATGTGGCCGTTGCGCTTCCAGTCGGGGTCGAAGAGGGGGCTCTGGTTGGGGATGCGGATGTAGCGCTCCAGGGTAGGGACGATGGAGCTCTGCCAGACATTATCTATAGATGAGGTGAGGTGTCGATGATCCATCCGGAGGGGGAGCATACCACCCGTGGAAAAGGCCTTTAGGATGGAGAGTCGCACTTTTTTGGGATTTGTGGTACGTTGCCACGGCTAAGTCCATAATTAAGCCGTGCTCGACCCGAACGCTGCCGAAGTTCCCCCGCTCGTTCCGGATGGCTCAGCGGACGCCGCTGTGATCGCCGGCACTGCTGCGGGTGTGGTCGACGCGGGGATCCTCTACGAACAGTATCGCGATCTTCTCGTTCATGTTGCGTGTCGGAAGTTCCGCGTGCCCGATCCGGACGCGGAGAATCTGATGCAGGAAGTCTTTCTCGCGTACATCCAGACCGAGGCGCGCGTGGAGGACACGAAGGCGTGGCTGGTAGCGGCGATGTGCAACGCGAGCCGGCATTACTGGCGGCAGAATTCGCGAACCGAGCAGATGCCCGAAGACATCGGCGATCACACCGATCCGGGATCGCACGGGCTCGCCGATCAGTTCGCGATGTCGCTGACGCTGCGGAAGGCGATTCGCTATTTGCAGCCGAAGTGCCGCGAGACGCTCTATTTGCATTACTACGAAGGGCGGTCGGCGGCCGACGTCGCGCGGGAGATGGACACGACGAGCCGCTACGCCGAGAAACTGATTCACAACTGTCTGAAGCGGGTCCGTGAAATCTACTTCAGCATCACGTCACTGAAACGATGATCATCGAGCAGCATTACGACGACGAAGTCCTGATCGGCCTGATCGACGAAGCCGACAAGGATGCGCACGTCCCGGCTTGCGACACGTGCAGCGGGACGCTCGAGTCGTATCGCGACCTCTCGGCCGGGCTGCACGATGGAAGCGTATGGGACGAGCGCGAGCTCAGCGAGGCGCCGTCGCCGAAGACGGCGAATTTCCTGCGCGATTTCGCGGCGCGGTCGAAGGCGGAGGATCTCGCCGCGCGTCCGATCGTGGCGAAGCTCGCCGCCGATCCGTCGCTGATCGATCAGCATCCGGAGTGGCGGACGGCGGGGGTTGTGCGGGGGCTGCTGAAACACGTTGACAGCATCAACTTCACGGATCCGAAGAGCGCGGTCGCCTTAGCGCAGCAGGCAACGGACATCGCGGATTCGATTGCCTCCTCATATACGTCGTTATCGGTTCTCCGCGCGAAAGCTTGGCGTGAATACGGTTGGGCGCTTTACTTTGTAGGTTCGTTCGAAGCGTCGCTAAGTGCTCTCGACCGTGCAGAGGAATACATCGCACTTGAGCGGCTCGCCGATTGCGACCGAGCTGAGATCTCGCTTGTCCGCGCACGCGTTTATCGCGATATCGAGAGATTCGATGACGCCGTAGATCTCGCGCGCAAGGTGGCCCACGTTTTTCGAACTTATGGCAATCACCAGCGTGCAGCCGTAGCCGAAGGAATTGAGTCCGGCGTTCTGATTTGTCTCGGCCGGCACCGGGAAGCGATACAAATCGATAGCCGAATCGCAAACGACTGCTCGCTGGAGCCCGAAACTCGTGCTTGTGCGCTGAACCGGACTGCCTGGTCGTTCCGGGAGTTAAGAGACTTCGAGGAAGCAAGGAAGCGATACGCGCGTGCGATCGCCGAGTTCGAGAGACTCGGCCTTGCTGAAAAACGTTCGATGGCTCGATGGGGTTTGGCTCGTGTGCTGCTCGCAGAAGGTAGTAACGCAGCGTCTGCTCTGTCCGTGCTCGAAGATCTCCGATCTGAATTTGCTGAAATGGGCATGTCTCACGATCTCGCCCTCGCGTCGATCGATACGTCGGAAGCGCTCATCGTTTTGAATCGTGCCCCCGAAGTCGCAGAAATTTGTCGCGATGCGATCGAGTATTTCCGAACCGCGGGCCTCGCGTACAGCGCGCAGGCAATGACGGCGTTGTCCTATCTCCGCGAATCCACAAACGCAGGTCGGCTCACGCCTGAGACTGTTCGGCACGTTCGCACTTATTTCGAGATCCTGCCGAAGCAGCCGCATCTGTTATTTGCCTTCTCCCTCTGAGGCCCCGTTCGGGGCCCGTGACTCGGATCACAAATTTGGGGTAGGGATTTTCTCTTCCCTGTCACTCCTATGCTAAGGGCGCCCTCCCGATTCAGAAATGAGGCTCTCTCTCGCGAGCCGCAAGGAGGGTGTATGCGTCGGTCTCTCTCGGTTAGATTTGCAACGTTACTCGTCGTCGTTTCATTGGCAGCGCCTGCGATGGCGATGCCCCGACGAGACGATTCACCGATCGGCCCGATCGACCGATTCGAACAGGTCATGAGTCGGTTGATGGCGAAGATTCACCACGTACTCGACCTAGGCGATGTGATCACGAATCCCAAATGATCCAACGTGCCCAGGCTTACAATGTCCGCCGCACCTAGCGGCGCATGAGAGAAGTCCTTTCCGTTCGCGAGATTCGTAAGACATTCGGCGCCGTCCGCGCAGTGGACGGCGTTTCCTTTTCTGTCCAACAAGGCACCATCACCGGGCTGCTCGGCCGCAACGGCGCCGGCAAGACCACCACGATCCGGATGGTCACCGGCATCTTCCTGCCCGACTCCGGCTCCATCGACTGGCACGACGGCCAGCGGAACCCGCAGGAGCGCATCGGCTACCTGCCGGAAGAGCGCGGCCTCTACCGGCAGATGAAAATCGTCGAGCTCCTGCAGTTTCTCGCCGAGATCAAAGGGCGGCGCGGGCCGGATATCCTCAGGAAGATCGATCAGTGGCTGGAACGATTCGAGCTGACCGACAAGCGCAACGCCAAGGTCGAGGAGCTCTCGAAAGGCAACCAGCAGAAAGTTCAGCTGATCGGAACCCTGCTGCACGATCCCGACCTCATCGTGCTCGACGAGCCGCAGTCCGGCCTCGACCCGGTGAACATGGTCCTCGTCCGAAATCTCCTTCGCGAGCTGAAGGACGAAGGCCGGACGATCCTTCTCTCCACGCACATGATGGGCGAGGCCGAGCGCATGGCCGACGACATCGTCCTCGTGCACCAGGGCAAGGTCGTTCTCTCCGGTCCGCTCGATTTCATTCGGGCGTCCGCCGGCAAGAACACGCTGAACCTCGAATATGACGGCGACGGTTCATTCCTCCGCGATCTGCCGGAAGTCAAACGGGCAACGATCGAGAACAACGCCGCGGAGCTTGCACTCGCCGATGGCGCCGACCCGCAGAAGATCCTCGAAGCGTCGCTCCCTCGGCTGCGCATCCGCAAATTCGAGCTCGCGTCACCCTCGCTCGAGGAGATCTTCATCGAGAAGGTCGGTGCGGAGACGCTGGAGGCTGCGAACTAATTCTCAAGGGGTACAAAAAGCAGGCTTGGTTCTTGACGCGCTTTCGTAACGTATGACCGCACGTGTCTGATCGCCGGCGTTGGATTCGAAGAA
>DATIZY010000348.1:0-6783 GCA_035516895.1 Thermoanaerobaculia bacterium
CGCGGAGATCGTCGAATCCACTGCGTACACGACGAGCGGGAAGTAAAGAATGTGTGATGATAATGTTATACGCTTTTTGTAGAGCGCAACGAGAAAGGCCATCATCGCGAACGCGACGAAGCACTCCGACGACGCGACCCAGCCCGAACACAAGAGATGCCCGAGGTAGAAAACGATGGCCAGAGTGACCGGCGTGGAGGTGCTGTCAGGAAGCCGAAGGACGCGACGAAGCCACGCGATCACGCTTCCTCGAAGGCTTCTTCGACGAGCATGACCGGAATGTCGCTGACGATCGGATAAACGCGATGGCACTTCACGCAGCGCAGTCCCTGCTCGACGACCGGCTCCTCACCGCGGAACTTCTCACGGAACTTGTCGCGCACTGCCTTGCGGCGCCCCTCGGACAGCGGCACCTGCTGCACCTCTTCTTTGCAAAGCGGGCAGGCGAGAATCTCGAGCAGCTCGGCGTCGATCGCCATCGCGCGTGAGTGTATCAAATGAGTTGTCTGTTCTCTGTTGTCGACTGTGTTGTCTGTTGTCTGTTGTCTGTTCGTGATTCCGGTTCCTCGTTGGTCACCGCGGTTCGACGCGAAAACGATCGACCAAAGCACTACGCATGACGCACAACGATAACGAAGAACAGACAACAGACAACAGACAACAGACAACAGACAACAAGTTGTACCCTGCCCCGCAATGAAGATTCTCCACCTCGCCGCCGGCAATCGCTGGACCGGCGCCGCTGCACCGGCATTCGCCGAGGTGGAGGCATTGCGCGAGGCGGGAGTGGATGCGCACTTCGCGTACGTCGGCGGCTACAAGCTGCAGGCGAAGATCGGCCACTTCGACTTCGCGCATCCGATCATCGTCAAAGCGCAGAACCCGTTCTCGTTCGCGGAAAGCGCGGGCGCAATTCAACGGCTCATCGAGCATCACGGCTTCGACGTCGTTCACGCGCACCTCACCTACGATCACTGGCTCGCGCGCTTCGTCGCGCGCGGAATCCGCATCGCACGCACCTTTCATTCCGCGCGCGTGATTCGAGCCGATCCGCTCACGAGACTTCTTCTGGCACGAACGGATCTCGCGTGCGTCATCAACGCCTCGCTCACGGTGCCCGGCCGCGTCGCGCTCTTCACGCCGCCGCCGCTCGACGATCGCCAGTTCCGAGCGGACGGGGCCGACGTTCGCGAACGATACGGCGTCACCCGCGACGAGTTGTTGATCGCCTCGATCGGGAAGCTGTCGAAGGGCCGCGGATTCGAGCTCGCGCTGCAGACGTTCGCCGCAATCCACAAGCAGATGGCGAACGCGCGCCTCATGATCATCGGCCACGGCGGACATCGTCCGGCACTCGAGGCGCTCGCACGCGAGCTCGCGATCGAACCGATCTGGGCCGGCTATCACGAAGACGATCTCGCTGATCACTACCGCGCCGCCGATTTCCTGCTCTTCACGGCGAAAGGGTCGGACGAAGGACATCGCGCCGTGATCGAGGCGATGGCCTGCGCCACGGTACCGATCGCCGCGCCTCTGCCGGGCATGAATGCGCTCATCGACGAATCGCTCATCGCCGCCGCGGCTACCTCCGATGCGCTCGCCGATCGCCTTCTCGGATCTGTCGCATCGCTCGATCGGCTGCGAACGCGCTGTATCGAGCGCGCGGCGGACTTCGAATACGCGCGCGCGGCGGCGCGGCTGATCACCGCGTACACGAAAATTTTGTAGCGGCGGTCACATTGCGTTCCCCGGGTGGGCGGCGCAAAATCGAACCACTGCTTCATGCCATCGTTCAATCTGGCCACAATCATTACGTCCAGCGCAGAGACCGTCGCCGCGGTCGTCATGGCGATCCTGCTCCTCGGTTTTTTGCGGCAGTACAGGAAGAGCTATCTCCGACATTGGACGCTGAGCTGGACGGCCCTCGCCGCGTACGACGTCGTCTCGGCAACCGGCATCGCCCTCGGCGTCGGCTACAACATCCCCTCCGACCAACCGGTGCGCGTGCTCATTGCGGCCTTCAGCGGCGTGTGCGGCTACACGAGCATCGCGTGGCTGCTCTTCGGCATCTACGAGCTGCTGCGGCGGCGGCCCGTGCGCATCCGCGTCTATTGGCGGACGCTCGCCGGCGTCGCGCTGTTCGGCGCGGTCATGGCGCTGCTGTTCATCGGCCCCGATGCGGTTTCGAGCACGCGCTACTTCGTGCGCTTCGGCATCCGATCCCTCGTCGCGTGCGTCGCGTACGTCTCCGCGAGCATCGCGTTCTGGCGCGGCCGCAAGCGGCGGCGCGGCGTCGGCTTCACGATGTTCTCCGTCGCGCTGCTGCTGGTCGCGCTTCAGCAGGCGTATCAGGTGGGCCTCACGATCGGCTGGCGCTTCTTCGCGCAGAGCGCGGGCAACATCTACATCGCGTACGTCGGCTTCCTGCTGCAGGCGGTGACCGGGATGTCGATGATCGCCTGCCTTCTCGAAGACGAGCGCGAAGCGTCCGAGCTCGCGACGATCGAGATGGAGCACCTCGCCTATCACGACGCGCTCACCGGCATGCCGAACCGGCCGCTGTACATGGACCGGCTCATCGTCGCGCTGGCGCAGGCAGCGCGGAGCAATCAGAAGCTCGCAGTGTTTTTCCTCGACCTCGACCGCTTCAAAGACATCAACGACTCCCTCGGCCACTCGATCGGCGACGGGCTGCTCAAAGCGGTCGCCGAGCGCATCCGCCGCTGCGTGCGCGAAGGCGACACCGTCGCGCGATTCGGCGGCGACGAATTCACGCTGCTGATTCCGAGGATCGATCACGTCGAAGATGCGGCGAAGATCGCGCAGAAGATTCTCGAGACGCTGAAGATCCCGTTCTCGATCTCCGACCATGAGCTCTTCGTCACGACGAGCATCGGCATCAGCATCTTTCCCAGCGACGGCAGCGATCCCGAGACTCTCGTGCGCAATGCCGACTCGGCGATGTATCGCGCGAAAGATCAGGGCCGCGACAACTATCAGCTCTACGCGCCGGCGATGAACGCCCGCGCGCTCGAGCGTCTCGCGCTCGAAAACATGCTGCGAAAGGCGCTGAGCCATCGCGAGCTCGTGGTGTTCTACCAGCCGGTCGCCGACATACGGACGAAGTCCATCGTGGGCGTCGAAGCGCTGATCCGCTGGCAGCATCCGGAGATGGGCCTCGTCTCGCCGGCGCATTTCATCTCGGTCGCCGAGGCGTCGGGGCTGATCATTCCGATCGGCGAATTCGTGCTGCGCACCGCATGCAAACAAACGAAGCTGTGGCAGAAGCGCATCGATCCCGATTTCACCGTCGCGGTAAACCTCTCCGCACGCCAGTTCGCGCAGGCGAATCTTCCCGAAGAAATCGCCGAGGTGCTCGAGGAAACCGGCCTGGCCCCGCATTCGCTCGAGATCGAGATCACCGAAAGCAACGCGATGCAGAACGCGGAGAACACGATCTACACCCTTCGCGAGCTGAAAGCCCTCGGCGTCCGCATCGCGATGGACGACTTCGGCACCGGTTACTCGTCGCTCAACTATCTCAAGAAGTTTCCGATCGACACGCTCAAGCTCGATCAGTCGTTCGTTCGCGACATCACGACGGATCCCAGCGATGCCGCCATCGCGACGGCAATCATCGCGATGGCGCACAGCCTCGATCTGAGAGTCATCGGCGAAGGCGTGGAGACCGAGGAGCAATTCGGGTTTCTGCAGAAGCAGAAGTGCGACTACATCCAGGGATACCTTTTCAGCCCGCCGCAATCGGCCGAGCGGCTCGAGTCGTATCTCGTCGAGCGCAAAGCGGCCGTGATCTGACTACTGTCCCGGAACCGCGAGCTCGGACCACGCGTCGCCCGTCGTGTTGTCGACGGTCGAGCCGTACGCAACCCACAAATTGCTCTGCGTCGCCGACGGCGTCGTGTTCTGAATCAGCACCTGCTGCGTCGCCGGCAGGCCGCTTCCGAGCGAGACCTGCTGCATCGTCATCGGCGGAAGCGTCATGCTGTAGATGTTCGTTCCGTTCGCGCCGGCGACGGTGATCTGAAACGTCTGCGAGTTCGCCGGATCGACGTTGACGATTCCGACGTTCACGCGATAGTTCGAAACGTTGTCGGCGCCGCCCACCGCGAACAGTCCGGCGATCGACGTCGCGAACAGCGCGTTCGTCGGCACCGCCGGCAGGCTTTGCGACGTCGTTCCGTTCGTTCCGGGCTGCATCGTCCAGATTCGCGAGCTGACGTACAGCACCGCATTCGGATCGACGCTGTTTGCGTCCGCCATTCCGCTGACGATGATCGAGCCGAGACCGGTCTGGTTGAGGTAGCTGGCGACGAAGTCCCCGGATCGAATTCCGCTCTGCGCCGGGATCGTGATCGTCGTCGAGGTCTGCGTCCCGCTGCCCTGCGGCAGCCATTGCAGCTTCACGAGCTGATCGTGCGATGCGAAGTTCATGATCGTGATGTCGGAGCGGAAGTACGTGCCGTTCGCGCCGGGTGTGCTGCCGGCGACCGGAATGAGCAGCTGCGGCGCGGCGCTGACGGGGATGACGACTGCGTTCGTGTGCGGCTGCGCGGCGAAAACGGCCGTCGCGCAACAAATAGTTACGAGAATTGATAACGATTTCACAATGGGCCTCCGCCACGTGCAGTGCTCGGCCCATGCCATGGCCCCAAAAAATGGGACGGTGTTCTCGAGTCCGCCGCGGCGGCTACGGCGTCGGACGAGGAAGCGACGTTCCCTCTGTCAAAACGTGCGCAGAATCGCGCGGACGGGGCTGGCATCGGCGCCGCGCATGCGCAGCGGCGGCGCGATCAGCTCGTATTCGCCTTCCTCGACGTCATTGAGCCACAGCCCTTCGAGCATGGCCATGTCGTTGCGCGCGAAGGCCTGATGCGCTTCGAGCGCTTTCGAATCGAACGGATCGACTGACGGCGTGTCGATGCCGATGAGCATCACGCCGTGCTGATAGAAATCATCGACGAGCGCGGGCGAGAGACTCGCAAAATCGTTGTTCCAGCTGCGCGGATCGGGGAACGTGCCCGTGCGCAGCAGCACGCGGGGCGCGGAGACGACCTTGCCGCCGAGATGATCGGGCGTGATTCGCTCGCCGCGCCGCACGCGGATGTTCAGCACGACGCAGCGGCCGATGTAGTAGTCGAGCCGGCGCGAGGCGATGTCGCAGCCTTCCTTCACGTAATGCTTCGGCGCATCGGCGTGCGCGCCGACGTGCACGGTGGTGCGGACGTCCGACAGCGTGAGGTTCGCGCCGTCGTGCATGTCGGTGTTGATCGTCTGCACGAACGGCGTATCGCCCGGCCAGACGGCAATCGAGTCGTCGACGACCGGTGAGATGTCGATCAGCATTCACAGACTCCGAGTGAAGCGGTGAGTCAAGTGTCCCGCCTCCATCACGGTCTTCGCTGCATCGCCGTTGATTCCTCGCTTCGCTCGGAATTGCGCATTCAGTGGACGTAGAGCGAATCGATGGGCGTCATGGTTTTGCGCGACTGTACGATCGACATCGCGAGGATGACGCGGCGTCCGATCTCGTCCCATTGCCTCGTGCGCACGAGCTCCGGCACCGCGAGCGAGACGCCGAGGTTGACGGCGACGCAGCCGGAGTCGAGGTAGGGTTCGATCGCATCGAGCGACACCGGACCGCCGGCGAGCATCGGCACATCGCGAATCGGTCCGCGGATCGCGCGGATGTAATCGGGACCGCCGAGCTGCGGCGCGGGAAAGATCTTGACGATGTCGCATCCTGCTTCCCATGCGTGAAGGATTTCGGTGGCGGTCGCCGCGCCGGCGACGACGAGCATCTCGTTTTCCACCGCGTACTCGATCACGCGCACGTCGGTGTGCGGCGAAACGATGATCTCCGCTCCGGCACGGCGTGCGAGCGCGGCGTCGTTCGAGCTGCGAACGGTGCCCGCGGCGACGGTGATGTCATCGCCGGCGTAGCGATGGGAAATCGTGGAGATCAGCTCGAACGCGTCCGGGGTCGTGAGCGTGATCTCGATGATGCGCAGCCCGTTTTTCGCATACGCGTCGGCCACCGCCGCCGCCGCTTCGGTCGTGTCCTCGCGGACCACGCCGACGATCTGATTCGTGCAGATTTTGTTCAGGAATTCTTTGCGCGGCATGGCGGAATTCTACGCGCGTTCTTGCAGCGCACGGCTGCGCGGTGCCGAATCCGGCAGCGCACGGCGCCGCCCCGCACAATGAAACTGATATCCTTTACGGCCCTGCGGTCCAGGAGGTCGCCCGATGGTTTTGGTCAACAAAGCGCTCAACGAGGTCACCGTCAAATTGGTTTATTACGGCCCCGGTCTGTGCGGCAAAACGACCAACCTGGAGAAGATCTACGGCAATCCGAAGCTCGAGAACAAGGGAAAAATGATCTCCATGGCGACCGAGACCGACCGCACGCTCTTCTTCGACTTCATGCCGATGGAGCTCGGAACGATCGGCGGCCAGAAGGTGCGCGTCCAGTTGTACACGGTGCCCGGGCAGGTCTTCTACGACGCCACCCGCAAGCTCGTCCTGCGCGGCGCCGACGGAGTGGTGTTCGTCGCCGATTCGCAGCCGTCGATGCGCGAATCGAATGTCGACAGTCTCGAGAACCTGAAAACGAATCTGCGCCTCAATCGAATCGATCCGGACAAGATCGCGCTCGTGTTCCAGTACAACAAGCGCGATCTGCCGGGCGTGCTCTCGGTTGCCGAAATGACCGAGATGCTGGAGCCCGGCCGCGCGCCGGTCACCGAAGCTTCGGCGATCAAC
>DATIZY010000349.1:0-23239 GCA_035516895.1 Thermoanaerobaculia bacterium
TTTGCGCGTCGTCGTAGAGCTCGCGCGCGCGAGGGTCGTCGAGAATCTGCGGATAACGGCCGCGCAGCTCCCAGGTTTGGAAGAAGGGCGTCCAATCGATGAGCGGCACGATGCGATCGAGCGGGAAGTCGTCGTACGAGCGTGCGCCGAAAAAGGTCGGCCGCTCCGGTTTGCCGTAATCGAGCTGTGGCTTGCGCCGGCGCGCCTCTTCGATCGTCAGCAGCGAGACCTCGCGCGTTTTCTGCGTCTGGCGCAATCGTTCGTACTCGCTGCGCACCGCTCCGGCGAACGACTCGCGTTTGTCGGTGAGCAGCGAATTGACGACGCCGACGCATCGCGAAGCATCGAGCACATGCACCGTCTCGTGCGAGTAGCGCGGCGCGATCTTCACGGCGGTATGCAGCTTCGAGGTCGTCGCGCCGCCGATGAGCAGCGGCGTCTTCGTGCCGCGCCGCTCCATCTCGCGCGCGACGTGCACCATCTCGTCGAGCGACGGCGTGATCAGGCCGGAGAGGCCGATGATGTCCGCCTTCTCCTTCGCCGCGGTGTCGAGGATCTTGTCCGCCGGCACCATGACGCCGAGGTCGAGGACCTCGTAGTTGTTGCAGCCGAGGACGACGCCGACGATGTTCTTGCCGATGTCGTGGACATCTCCCTTGACGGTCGCCAGCAGGACCTTGCCTCGCACGGAGACGTCGCCCGCTTTCGCTTTCTCCGCTTCCATGAACGGCAGCAGCCACGCGACGGCTTTCTTCATCACCCGCGCGCTCTTGACGACCTGCGGGAGAAACATTTTCCCGCTGCCGAAGAGATCCCCGACGATGTTCATGCCCGCCATCAGCGGCCCTTCGATGATCGAGAGCGCGCTCGGATACTGCGTGCGCGCTTCGGCGAGATCTTCGTCGAGGTGATCGACGATGCCCTTGACGAGCGCGTGGGAGAGGCGCTCTTCGATCGTGCCGGCTCGCCAGGCGGCCTCCTCCTTTGTGTGGCGGCGGGCGCCCTCGCCAGCCGTCGCCGCGAAGGCGAGCAGCCGCTCGGTTCCATCCGGCCGCCGATTCAGGAGCACGTCCTCGACCAGTTCGAGCAGGTCCTTCGGGATCTCCTCGTAGATCGCGAGCTGCCCGGCGTTGACGATGCCCATCGTCAGTCCGGCCTGAATGGCGTGATAGAGAAACGCGGCATGCATCGCCTCGCGCACGACTTTGTTTCCGCGGAACGAGAACGAGACGTTGCTGATGCCGCCCGATGCATTCGCGAGCGGATACTTCCTGCGCAGCTGGTGCACCGCTTCGATGAACGCGACGCCGTAGTTGTTGTGCTCTTCGATTCCCGTCGCGACCGTGAGCACGTTCGGGTCGAAGATGATGTCGGTCGGGTCGAAGCCGATCTCGTTGACGAGGATCTCGTACGCACGCGAAGCGATCGCCACTTTGCGCTCGATCGTGTCCGCCTGCCCTTTCTCGTCGAAGGCCATCACGACAACGGCCGCGCCGTAGCGTTTGATGAGCCGCGCCTGGTCGCGAAACTTCTCTTCGCCTTCCTTGAGCGAGATCGAATTGACGACCGACTTTCCCTGCGTGCACTTCAGGCCCGCTTCGATGACGCTCCACTTCGAGCTATCGATCATCAGCGGCACGCGCGCGATGTCGGGCTCCGACGCGACCATGTTGAGGAACTGCGCCATGACTTTCTCGGAGTCGAGCAGACCCTCGTCCATGTTCACGTCGAGGATGTTCGCGCCGCCCTCGATCTGCTGCTTGGCGATCGACAGCGCGGCTTCGAGATCGCCCGCTTTCACGAGCTGGGCGAACTTCGGCGAGCCGGTGACGTTGGTGCGCTCGCCGATCATCACGAAATTCGAACCGATCGAATCGGGCCTGACCGTCAGCGGCTCGAGCCCGCTGAGGCGCAGATACTTTTCGATCTGCGGCGGTTTGCGCGGCGGCAGATCGCGCACGGCGCCGGCGATCGCGCGGATGTGATCGGGCGTCGTGCCGCAGCATCCGCCGACGACGTTCAGCCAGTTGTTCGCGGCGAAGTCGCGCAGCAGCGCCGACATCGACCGCGGCGTCTCGTCGTATTCGCCGAGCGCGTTCGGCAGTCCGGCATTCGGGTAGCAGTGGATGTACACCGGAGCGATGCGCGCGAGCTCCTCGATGTGCGGCCGCATTTCCTTCGCGCCGAGCGCGCAGTTGATGCCGACCGTGAGCAACGGCGCGTGCGAGATCGAGTTCCACGCCGCTTCCACCGTCTGGCCGGACAGCGTGCGTCCGGACGCGTCGGTGATCGTGAGCGACGCCATCACCGGCAGGCGCTTGCCGGTATCGTCGAAGAATTTCTGAATCGCGAAGAGCGCGGCTTTCAGATTCAGCGTGTCGAATGTGGTCTCCGGCAGCAGGAGATCGACGCCGCCGTCGACGAGCCCGCGCACCTGCTCGTAGTACGCATCGACGAGCTCGTCGAAGCTGACGCTGCGAAACGCCGGGTTGTTGACGTCGGGCGAGAGCGACGCGGTGCGGTTCGTCGGCCCGATGGAGCCGGCGACGAAGCGCGGGTGATCGGCGGTCGAAACCGCATCGGCTGCACGGCGCGCGATCTCCGCCGCGGCGCGATTCATGTCGTAGACGAAAGCCTCGAGGCCGTAATCGGCCATCGAGATCGCCTGCGCGTTGAAGGTGTTCGTTTCGATGATGTCGGCGCCGGCGTCGAGGTACGCGCGATGAATCTCCGCGATGATCTTCGGCTGCGTGAGCGAGAGGAGATCGTTGGCGCCTTTGAGGTCGCGCGGATGCGCGGCGAACTGCGATCCGCGAAAGCCCGATTCGTCGAGCCTGTGGCGCTGAATGAGCGTGCCCATCGCGCCGTCGATGATGAGGATCCGCCGCTGCAGTGCTTCGAGAAGTTTGCTCATAAACAAAAAACCCCGCGGGAGCGGGGACCGTCGCTGACGCGAACTCTTGCCGGCTCTTTAGCTTTTTTTAACCTGGTTGCAAGCGGCCCCCAAATCACTCCAGGTGCGCGGCACTGTACCACGGCCGTCCCCTCGGAATCCACCGCCGCACGCCGTGGCAATACGCCTCGTAGTCGGCGCCGAACGTACGGCGCAATGTCGGCTCTTCGTAGCCGATGACGAACAGCGACACCGCGGCCCACAACAGGACGATGAGGATGAGGAGTACGCGCGTGCTGTTCGGGAAAACGATGGCTTCGCCGGCGAGGACGATGCCGAACCCCACGTACATCGGATTGCGAACGAAGCGGTACGGTCCGCTGACCACGAGCTTGCGCGGCGGGTCGAACGGCGCAGGCGTGCCGAGGCCGCGCCAGGCGAATTCCCAGACGCATGGAAGCGCGATCGCTGCACCGACTGCGCCCACGATCCAGCCGAGCGGCCTCGGGTGTTCAAAAGCGGCGGCGCCGGCAAACCATCGCGGAACCAGATAAATCCACAGCAAGCCGAATAGCGTCATGACGACGAGCGCGCGGAAGGCGGCGGAGAGCCTGCGAGCCATGACAGCAACATGCTATCTTCGAGGCGGAATGTCCACCGTCGCCGAGACCCCGATCGCCCACACCGAGCCCACGAACGCAAAGATTCTCGCGATCTCCGAGGATCGCATCGAAGGCTTCGTGCGCGATCCGATCGGCGAGATTGCCGCGCGCTCCGGCGTCGATATCGAAACCGTGATCGAGCGCATTCGGGCGATGCTGCGCGCCGGCACGATCCGCCGCGTGCGGCAGACGCTGATGGCCACCAATCTGGCCGAAGGGGCGCTCGTCGCGTGGCAGCTTCCGCAGGACAAAATCGATGCGGCATTCGATTACATGTTCCAGAAGGAGCCGTTCTCGGGCCATATCGTCATCCGCTCGACGGATGCGGCGACGCCCGGCTCGAATTACCGCCTGTGGACGACGGTCAAAGTGCCGCAGGGCTATTCGATCGAAAAACACTGCGCGCTTCTGGCGCGGATCACCGGCGCCGAGCACTATCGCGTGATGCCGGCCAACCGCATCTTTGCGCTAGGCGTCGGCCACGTCCGGCGAAAAGAGATCGAGCCGGGCAGCAAGTCGGACGAGCTCGCGATCGCGAAAGACACGGAAAAGGTTTCGCTCACCGATCTCGAATGGCGAGTGCTGACGGCGCTCAAGCGCGAGTTCAACCCCGGGGAGATTCAGCGCGATCTCTGGCGCGCGAGGGCCGAGGAAGCGGGCGTGCCGCTCGAGACTTTCTACAAGGTCGCGGAAGATCTGAACCGCCGCGGTGTGATCGGCCGCTTCTCGACGTTTCTCGAGCACGTGAAGCCGCTGCAGACCGGCGAGCGCGTCACGCGCTTCAACGGACTGTTTCACTGGGCGGTACCGGCCGGTCGCGAAATCGAGGCGGGCCGCGAGATCGGGCGCTTTCACATCCTCACGCACTGCTACTGGCGCGAGGGCGGCCCGGAGTTCCGCAACGTGAACATCATGGCCGTCGCGCACGGCACGGAAAAAGATCGATTGCTCGCGCACAAGCGTGCGATCGACGAGCATCTCGCCGCGATCGGCATCCCGGTCAGCTACACGAACGTGTTCTGGGGCGGGCGCAGCGAGATCAAGCCGTCGGAGATCTCGCCGATCGCGTATCGCGAGTGGTGCGCGTCGGTTGGTGTCGATCCGGAGACGATGAGGGAGTGAACCAGCGATTGGCGGGTGGTGGGTGGCGGGTGGTTTTCATCGCCCTGCTGCTCGTCGTCGCCGCTCTCGCTTTCGCGCAGTCCTACGAGCGCTGGCTCGATCCGATCATCGACACTGGGCGCGATCTCTACATTCCGGAGCAGATCGCGCACGGCGCGAAGCTCTACCGCGACATCCGCTATCAATATCCCCCGCTGACGCCGTACGTCCTCGCCGTCGTGACGAGCGTCATCGGCCACTCGCTCGCGGCCTACACGGCGATCGGCGTGCTGCAGTCGATTGCGATCGCGGTCGCGCTCTGGTTCATCGGACGCCGCACGGCCGGAACGCTCGCCGGGTTCGTCGCAGCGCTCTTTTTCGTCGCGCTCAGTTTCTGCGGCGCGTCGACATGGGGTGCGAATTTTCTTTTTCCATACAGTTACGGCGCGACGATCGGCATCGCGCTGATCGTGATCGCGCTCGCGTTCGTCGTCCATGAACGGCCGGCGCCGGCGCTCGCGGCGTTGTTCTTCGCGTCGTGGTGCAAAGTCGAATACGCGATCGCGGCTGGAATCGTGATCGTGATCCTCGCCATTGCGCGGCGATTCTCGGTGCGCCAGGTGGCGATGTTCATCCTCGCGGAGTTGATCGCGATCGCGGCGGCTCTCGCGTATTTCCCTTCGATGCGGAGCAACATCTTCGCGCCGTCGCTGACGGAAGGCGCGTCCGCACATCGTTTTTTCGAGGTCGTATCGGGAGTCGCCGACTGGCGGCCGTATCTCGTCGCGGCGATCGTCGGAATCGCTGCCATCGCGGCGATCGCCTGGCTGCTGCGCGTTGTCCGGCCGGCGATTGCTGTCCCGATCGTGATCGCCATCAGCATCGCCCTGACGTACTACACGCACGCCTTCTTCCGAGCGTGGGGGCTTCTGCAATTCGCCGGTCTCGTCGAAGGCTTTCGCCGGCGCAACATGACGCTCGTCACGCTCTCCGCGTTTTCGATCGCGACGACGCTGCGCATTCCATTGAGCGTCTCGCCGGTCTGGTACGGCTTTGCGCTCATCGTTCCGACCTACGCGCTGATCGCGTACGTTCTCTTTGCGATGTTGCCGGGGCGGTCGATGTGGTGGCTGCCGCTCATCGCGCTGCTTTGCGGACAGGAGCTCTACGATCAGCATCGGCTATGGGCTGTCAAAGAATTTCCGATTGACTCGCCGCGCGGCCGCTTCTTTGATGCGAATCCCGATCGCGCGCGCGTCCTCAACCAGTTCATCCAGCACGTGCACGGCGGAACGCTCGCTGTGCTGCCCGAAGGCATTGCGCTCGATTACCTGACTGAGCGCAAGACGACGCTGAGCTTCCACACGTTCACGCCCGTTGAGACCGCCGCTCCGCAGGTGGAGAGCGCAATCATTGCCGAATTTGCTTCGCGTCCGCCCGACCTCGTCGCCATAGTAAGCCGCGACGTTACGGAATATGGATACCGCGGCTTCGGTGTTGACTACGACCGCAGCCTTTCAGCGTATCTTACTCAGCATTATCGACTTATCCGTCAGTGGTCCCAGCCGCGGTTCCAGATGATCCTCCTCGCTCGCTCGGACAATATGAGTCGATAGCACTCAGGAATAAACTCCAGAGTGCCCCGAGTTTCGCTGAAATGAGTGTCTCATACTCATATTTCACAGGAGGTTTTGATATGACGTTCTTGACCCGCCAGAATCCCCTCAACGATTTTCGTACGCTTCAGGCCAGGTTCTTCGAGCCATTCTTCGGCCGTTTCAACTTCATGGACGATGAGCTGACCACGACCGCGTGGGCACCTCCCGTCGACGTGGCCGAGGAGTCGGACAAGCTATTGGTCCGGGTCGAAGTGCCCGGAATGGACGAGAAGGACCTCAAAGTGAACTTCGAGGACGGTCTGCTCACCATCACCGGCGAGCGTCAGTTCGAGAAGAACGACAATCGCAACTACCACCGCATCGAGCGCAGCTACGGTTCGTTCGTGCGCGCGTTCAGCCTGCCGCGCACGGTCGATGCAAGCAAGATCACGGCGACGTATCGCAACGGCGTGCTGGAGATCGAGATCCCGAAACTCGAAGAGGCGAAGCCGAAGCAGATTCAGATCAACGTCAATCAGAAGCAGATCGAATAGCTCGTCGCAATCGGCGGCGGCCGTACGGACCGACGCCAGCCATCATCCGTTTGTCAGGGCCGGCCCGCGCCGGCCCTCTTCATTTCCTGCCGATACCTCGGATCCTGCGGCGCGAGCCGAACGGCCGCCGCCAGATATTTTCGCGCGGCGCTCACGTCGCCCGCGGCTTCGCACAAAACGCCGAGGTCGTAGTTCAGCGCAGCGGAGCTGCGGTTCCGGCGCAGCTCCACTTCCCAGATCGCGCGCGCGTCGGCGAGGCGGTCGGAGTCGATCATCGACATTCCCTCCTCGAATGCCGGTGCGGACGGATCGAGCTCGATCGTTTCGCGCACGAGCCTCGGCGTCATGAGCTCCGCCGCGTTGAATGCTGCGTAGCGCGCTGCCTGTGCGTATGCGACGTCGCGATCCTCCGGCGCGAGCGATGCGACGCGCGGTGACGTTCCTTCGCCGCGAACGCTCACCGTCATCAGATGCTGCCCGCGCCCGTCGCGCACTTCGATGCGCGCCTCGCACGTCGCGTCGAGCCATACATGTTGTCGCTGAATGCGCTGGCCGAGCGCGTCGCGCTCGCTTCCCGTTCCGCGATGCTCCGTTCCGCTGCACGTGAACGCGCTGACGCCGAGGTATCGGTCGGCCGGGTGATCGCGCCGAAGCCGCCGGTAGTCGGCGCCCTCA
This sequence comes from Thermoanaerobaculia bacterium, assembly GCA_035516895.1. Lineage (GTDB taxonomy): Bacteria > Acidobacteriota > Thermoanaerobaculia > Gp7-AA8 > Gp7-AA8 > Gp7-AA10. Next base: position 7,484 of record DATIZY010000349.1, read on the forward strand.
AACGAGTGCCGGTTGTTCTCGACGGCGTTTTCGATGCGCAGCGTGCCGGCGCGGTCGACGACATCGACGAAGTCATCGACGAACAGCGATACGTTCGCGTTATCGCCGATCGCGTAGATCACCGCGATGCTCTGCCCCGGAGCGAAACCGTACGGCGGCGAAACGACGCGACTGAACGAGATATGCGGCGCGGCGGCGACGAGCGTCGCCGGCGCGAACAGCAGCGCGATCAGAAACGCCCTGCGGCGCGCTCCTTCGCGGGAAGGATCTCCAGGCATGTCGTCCACCAGCCGGTCTCGATCGTTTCGATGAACTCGTCGGGGAGCTTTTCGGTGCGCATCTCCGCCGCGAGTCTCGCGTGATCGTATTCGATCGGCACGAATTCGACTTCGACATCATCGCCGATCGTCAGCATCGCGTACCAGACATTGGTCCGTCCGTCGTTCGCCGGACGTCCGATGACGCCGGCATTGACGAGGTGGCGTCCGCCATCGAGCCGCTTGTGCCAGTGAAGGCCCGAATGTGTGCAGACGATGACATCGGCCTCGTGCTCGTCGAACATCCGGCGCAGGAACGGATCGGGCGATGTCGATCGCCAAAGGAATTCATTCACCTTTCGCGGCGATCCGTGCGAAAGGAGCACGCGGCGGCCGCCCACGTCGAATCGCATCGATGGCGGGAGCGTGCCCATCCACCACTTGAATTCATCGGACGTGCGCTCGGCCGTGTAGTCGTAGGAGATCTGCGCGTAGTGATTGTCGCGAGGATCGGTATAGCCGCAATTGCAGTCGGTCGCGCCGCTCGAAAGCGACTGCTCGTAGTTGCCCTGAATGCCGGGGAGGCCGCGGTCGATCAGCAGCGCCGGAACGCGATCGGGATGCGGACCGAACGCGCCGAGATCGCCGAGGAAGAATGTGGAGTCCGCGCCGCGGCGCGCGATGTCGGCGAGTGTCGCGACGAGCGCGTGATAATTCGAGTAAATGCCGCCGATGAATGCGATGCGCGTCACGTCCGGCACGACACGCCCTCCACCCAGCACGTGTGGCACGCGCCGTAGCGCAGCGGAAATGGCCGCAGCGACTCGGCGATCGTGCTGCCCATCCGCGCTTCCGGCGTCTCGATGAGAATCGGGCAGACGTAGACGCCTTTGCTCGTCACCATGCGGCACGACGAGCACTGCAGGACCTCGGCGTCCGATTCGGCGAGGACTTCGATGCGCTCCCAATCGGCGTACGCGCGCGATCGCTTCTCCTCCGCGCCGATTCGAAACAGCGGAAGCACTTTGAGGCGCGGCTTCGTGAAGCCGAACGAGCGGATAAGATCGAGGAAACGCAACCGCCCTTCTTCGTTTCGAATGCCGTCGGCTGTCTCGCTGACGGTGATGACCGGATTGATGCCGGCATCCGCGAGATTGCGAAGGCCGATCATGACGCGGTCCCACACGCCCGCGCCGCGGATTGCGTCGTGCGAATTCCGGTCGAATCCATCGAGGCTGACCCGAATGTCGAGCGAGTACTCGCACGCATCGCTGAGCTCGCGCAATTGCGCGCAAGTCCTCGCCGGCAACAGCATGCCGTTCGTCAGCACCGTCGCCGGTCCCTGCTTCAGCGTCGCCCCGAGAATCGGAATCATGTCGCGATTCATGAACGGTTCGCCGCCGGTGAAGTAGTACTCGCGCACGCCGAGCTCGCGTGCCTCCTGGAGCCGCGTCTCGACCTCGGCGAGTGTCATCATCGCGTGCGAGCGATTGGTCGGCGATGACGAGATGAAGCAATGCGTGCACTCGATGTTGCAGAGCGTGCCCGCGACCTGAAACCAGAGCGTATCGAGGGCGCGCATCGGAACGTGCGGAGTCATTTCGAGATCGCGTCCAGAATCGTTTCGAGCTGCTGCAATCCGGTCTGCAGCAGAAACGTCGGCGCACGGCCATAGCTGCGCGATCCGACGAAGTAGTAGTTCGGCTCGCCCGATTCGAGGTCTTCCGGCCCGACACGCGGAACCGTGAGGCAATCGGTGACATTCGAGATCGCTCGATAAAGGCGAGCGCCGCCTTCGGTGACGGGCGACGTCTCGATCGCGAGCTCGTTCGTGTGCGCGCTGTCGGGACGATAGCCGGTAAACGCTGCGATCGCGTCGAAGGCCGCGCGGCGGCCGCCGGTGAACGTGACCTCGAAGCAGCCGTTCTCCTCGATCGCGTCGACCATCGTGCGCCGCTCGACGGCCATCGATTGCGCGAGATCATTCGCCTCGCTCGCGACGCGCTGGCGCTCGGGTAGCGGATCGTTGGCGATCTCCGCGACCGGCCGGCGATTCGCGGTGCGAACAGCCCACGTGACGTTCCCGACGGCCCTGGCGAGCTCCGCGATCGCGTTCGCGGCCGAGTGGCCGTGGCCGATGCGCAGCACGCGCTTTCCCGCGAGACTCGCGGCATCGAGATCGCGGAGGTATCGAATGACGCGCGATCGCAGGCGCATTTCGCCGCGCGCGGGCAGGCCGCCGGCCCCGAAGGGCCGTGGCACCAGGTATCCGCCGCTCGCGTCGAGCACGACATCCGCTTCGACGACCTCCTCGCCATCCTGGTTCTCGATGAGGAGGCGAAACGGTCTCTCGCGGCGCAGTGGATGGCCGGCGTAATCTCCTCGCGTCAGGCCGCGGCGGGCGACAGCGACGACACGCGAGCGCGTTCGAATGGTCTTTCGCAGCGGCTCGCGTCGCGCGATGCCGGCGAGCAGATCCGCGAATTCCGGCCCGGTCAGCAGCGCTTCGTCGTCGACTCCGCCGACTATTCGGCGCATCGAAGGCGAGACGTTCATCCGCAGCGGCGTGAAGAAACGCGTGTTACCCCACGTTCGCAGCGACGATCCGATCTCATCCCGCTCGAAGACGGCGACGTCGTGGCCGCGCTCGATTGCGCCTAACGCTGCGGCGAGGCCCATCGGCCCCGCGCCGATGACGGCGACTCGCATCGCTCAGTCGTTCCTCGCAATCGTGTTGCACGACTGCACCCAGTGCGCGATCGTGCCGCCGCCGCGAATCACCGCCGCGACATTCACCGCCTCGGCCATTTCCTCGGGGCTGATGCCCGAGGTCAGGCAAGCGGTGGAGTACGAGTCGATGCAGTAGGGCTCCTGAATCGCGAACGCCACCGCGAGCGCAATCAGCTTTTTCGTCCGCTCGTCGAGTGCGCCTTTCTGCATCGTGGTCGAATACCAGTTCAGAAAAAGATCGAACAGCTTCGGATTCGTTTTCGCGATCTCGCCGAACCTCGCGAGATCCTCGGACATGTAGTAACTCGGCATGCGAGCTCTCCTTCGATCGCGATGGATCAGAGCGGGCCGTCAGCCGAGCGGAGGGGCGCGCGGGCTCTCGATGCGATTGATTTGTTTGCGGGGCGGCTTCAGCCGGCCGGCGACGGGCTGAGGCCGCTCCTCACACAGAATCGCGTAGAAATCGTGAATCGTGTCGACGTCGCGGGTCACCGGCAGTTCGTGCACCGACTCGAAATAGGCGCGGCACAAATCAGCGACGCCGCGATCGCGCTGCCGGAACTGCGACAGCAGATCGCGCGCCGGCGAGCCGAGGCCGATGAGGTTCACGCCGCCGTCGCGAGCGGGCGCGATCACCGGTCGTCCGCATTCGATCGATCGAAAAGCCGCCTCGAGATCGACGGCCGGCACGTCTATACCTGTCAGTACTATAGCTGTGTAACCGCGGGCGAACGCGTCATCGGCCGCGTTGGCCAGCCGCTCGCCGAACGTCCTGCCCTTCTGCTCGACGCGCAGCACCACGGCATGCGCCGCACGCGCGGCGCGTTCCCACGCCGCGACATGCGATCGAAACAGCGCCGCGGCGCGGTCGATGGGCAGCTTCTTCGCGATGGCCTCGCGCTCGGGCGAGCGCGCGAAGATCACGATCGCTCGTGACATCGGGCGAGTCTACTCCAACGGTAGAATGCCGCGGGCATGCGCCTGAATGTCACCAGCGAAATCGGCAAGCTGAAGCGCGTCCTCGTCCATCTGCCCGGACGCGAGATCGACGTGATGGTCCCGCCGATGATGACGCAGCTGCTGTTCGACGACATCCTCTTCGGCCAGGTCGCGCGCGAGGAACACCGCCGCTTCCAGCAGCTCATGCGGTATGTGGCCGAGGAGGTGTACGACGTTCAGGATTTGCTGGAGGAAGTGTTCGAGGACGAGGCGGCGAAGCGCGAGATCGTTCACGATTTCGCGAAGCGCAACAAGCTGAGCCGTCGTCTTCTGTCGTTTCTCAACGAGCAGCGGCCCGCCGCGCTCGCCGAGGTGCTGATCGGCGGACTGCCGCGCGAGCGCGAAGGCTCGGGCGAGCTGCCGAAGTTCGATCTCTTCCCGGTGCCGAATTACTTCTTCACACGCGACCCGCAGGTGGTCCTCGGATCCGGCGTGATTCTCTGCGGCATGGCGACGCAGGCGCGGCGGCGCGAAGCGCTGCTGTCGAAATACGTCTTCGAACATCACCCCGCGTTTCGCGAAAGCTGCCTGTTCAAAGTCGATTTCATGGCCGGCGATGCGCCCGAGCGGCCGCCGCGGCGCAACTGGCCGACGCTCGAGGGCGGCGATCTTCTCGTCGCGCGCCAGGACCTCCTGATCGTCGGTCAGACCGAGCGCACGAATGCCGCTGCGATCAAGCAGCTCGCGAAATCGCTGCGGGAAGTCGGATCGGACGTGACCACGGTCGTCGTCGTCGAGCTTCCGAGGCAACGCTCGTTCATGCATCTCGACACGGTGTTCACGTTCACGAGCGCCCACGAATGCCTGATCTATCCACCGGTGATTCTGCCGGGCGGCAGCCAGGCGGCGAAGGTGACGACGATCGACCTCACGCGAAAATCGATCTCGTACGCGTCGCAGAAATCGCTGCTCGCGACGCTGCGGCGCCACGGCTTCGATCTCGAGCCGATCTACTGCGGCGGCAAGAAGGCGGTTGATCAGCAGCGCGAGCAGTGGACCGACGGAGCGAACGCATTCACGCTCGCGCCGGGGATCGTCATGCTTTACGAGCGCAACCTGCGGACCGCGGAGGAGCTCGCGTCGCATGGCTATCACATCGTGTACGAAGATGATTTGCTGTTAGGCCGCGCCGAGCTCGAGACGTGGACGAAGAAAAAATACGCGATTCAGGTGCAGGGACACGAGCTGTCGCGGGCGCGCGGCGGTCCGCGCTGCATGACGATGCCGCTGGAACGGGACGACGTTTAGATCGTCGTTCGGAGCGTAGCGTGGAAGCGATGAGTGGCCCCGCTTCGTGAGCCGCCCAACCTCCCACGTCCTTCCCCATTCGTTATGCTCGGGGTCAGGATGACACAGGATCGCACGCTCGCCGTGATCGCTTTCGGCGGCAACGCTCTGCTGCGGCCCGAGGACCGCGGCACGCACGAGGAGCAGGTCGGGCGCGCCAAACAGGCCGCGCGCTGGCTCGCGGAGCTCGTCACACGCGGCTACCGGCTGCTCGTCGTGCACGGCAACGGTCCGCAGGTCGGCAACATCCTCGTGCAGGCCGAAGAGGCGTCGACGAAAATTCCGCCGCAGTCGCTCGACATCGCCGTCGCGCAGACCGAGGGCTCGATGGGTTTCCTGCTGCAGCAGGCGATCCGAAACCGGCTCGAGAGCACCGGATCGAACGCCCAGGTCGCGACGGTGCTGACCGAAGTGCAGGTCGATCCAAACGACCCCGCGTTCAAACGGCCGACAAAACCGATCGGGCCGTTCTTCACGCGCTACCGCGCCGAAGCGCTCGAGCGCGACCTCGGCTGGACCATGCGGGAGGATGCCGGCCGCGGATGGCGGCACGTCGTCCCGTCACCGCGTCCGCTGAAGATCCTCAACCTCGAGCTCGTCTCGCACATGCTCGGCTGGGCCGACGTCGTGATCGCCGCGGGAGGCGGTGGAATCCCGGTGGTGCACGGCCGCGACGGTCAGTGGCGCGGAATCGAAGCGGTCATCGACAAGGACTACGCGTCGTCGCTGCTCGCCGTGCAGCTCAAAGCGACTCTGTACGTGATTCTCACCGGCGTCGCGCACGTCTCGATCGACTTCGGCAAAGCGACGGAGAGGCCGGTCCATCGCATGACCGCCGCCGAAGCGGAGAAGCATCTGCGCGAGGGACAATTTCCCGCCGGTTCGATGGGACCGAAGATCGAGGCGGCGGTTCAATTCGCGCTCGGCAGCGGCGGCGAGGTGCTCATCACCGACGTCGAACATCTTCGAGAGGCGCTCGAAGGCCGCGAAGGCACGCGCATCGTGGAGGGTCGAACATGATCCATTTCTTCGTGGCCGCAGCGATCGCGGTCGCCGGCAACAACGTGTCTGCTGTGCTTCAGAAGCAAACGCAGGAGCTCGTCGATGCGATCGCGGCCGGCGACAGATCAGTCTGGGAGAACCTCCTCGACGACGGCGCGATGATCACGACCGAGGACGGCCTGTTGCAGACGAAGCGCGAGATGCTCGAGAGTCTGCATCCGCTCCCGGCCGGCGTGTCGGGGAAAATCGAGGTCACCGATTTCCGCGTCGCTGACCATGGCAGGGTCGCAATTGCGAACTACGTTCTCGACGAGCACGAGAACTATCACGGCCACGCACTGCATTGTCAGTACCGCGTCACCGACACGTGGCAGCAGGGTGTGAACGGGTGGCGGCTCATCGCTTCACAAGTCCTCGCGTTGCGCGCGGACCCGCCGAGCGTTTCACTCAGCGAAGCGCAAGCGGACGAGTACGCCGGCCGCTACGCGCTGACTCCGGAGATCTCGTACGAGATCCGGCGCGATGGCGAAAAGCTCGAGGGTCGGCGTGGCGGCGGCACATGGGAGCCGCTGCTCGCCGAGGCTCCCGACGTTCTCTTCGTGCCGGGGGAAGTACGCTATCGAAAAGTCTTTCTGCGCGATGCGGCGCACAGGATCACCGGATTCGCCGATCGCCGCGAAGCGTGGGACCTCGTGTGGAAGCGCGTGCAGTAAAAACCTATCCGCGTTCGCGAAGCCGGTCGAAGGTCCAGATGCCGTAGTTGTGGCCGTCGGCCCAATTCGGCTGCAGGGCGTAATTTCCGATCGGGGTGACGCTGAGCAGCTGGAACGACAGCGGCGTGTAATGCGGCTTCGGTCCCATGGCCATCCGGCCGAAGAGGTCCGGTTCTCCCGAGCAGCCCGCGCACGGGCACGCGCGGCGCAGCGCTTCGAGCGGATAGTATGATTCGTGGCCGTCGTCCCACACGACGACGAGCTCGTTGCCGAGCACTTGCCATGATGCCGGTCGCGCCATTCAGAAGGATGAAGGAGGAAGGATGAAGGATGAATGACGTTCGCAATTCATCCTTCTGCCTTCATCCTTCATCTTTCCGAACATGCCGACGTACAAACTAACGATCGAGTACGACGGATCTCGCTACTCCGGTTGGCAGGCGCAGGGTAACACGCCGAAAACGATCCAGGGCCGGCTGCTCAAAGCCGCGCGCGACGTCCTCGGCGACGTCGACATCGGCGGCGCCGGACGCACGGACGCCGGCGTTCACGCTGCCGGGCAGGTGGCGCATCTTCGAACGGACAAGAATATCGATCCGACCACGATGATGCGGAAGATCAATGATCTGTTGCCGCATGACATCGCAATCGTCGGCGTCTCGCGCGCAAGCGACCGGTTTCACGCGCGGCACGACGCCGTCTCCCGCGTGTACCTTTACCAGATCGCCACGCGTCGCACCGCGTTCGCCAAATCGTTCGTCTGGTGGATCAAAGACCGCCTCGATCTCGAGCGCATGCGCGAGGCTGTGGGTCGAATCGAAGGCCGCCACGATTTCAGCGGATTCACGGACCGCCGCCTGAAACAGGAAGAGTCGCGCATCGTGGTGGTCGAATCGTGCGAGCTCGCGGTCAGCGACGATTTGATTCTGTTCCGCATCGCCGCTTCGCACTTTCTGTGGAAGATGGTGCGCAAGCTCGTCGCGTTTCTCGTCGAGATCGGCCGCGGCGCGCTGACGGCGAGCGATCTCGATGCGCGGCTCCACGCGGATGCGGAGCCGTTTCTGCCGACCGCGCCGCCGTCCGGACTGTTTCTCGAAGCGATCACATACGGCGAGACATTCAACCGGCCCCTTGCGCCGATCGTTCCGGTGCTGCGCACATGACCGAAGCCGAGATCATCGAACGCATTCGCCAGCTCTTTCCGCAGCGTGGGGCAAAGATCGGCATCGGTGACGATGCCGCGGTCGTCGGCGAGCAGGCGATCACAGTCGACATGCTCATCGAGGACGTCGATTTCAAGCGCAGCGATCCGGTCGAGACGATCGCGCGCAAGAGCCTCGTCGTGAATCTCTCCGACCTCGCGGCGATGGGCGCGATCCCGGCCTACGCGGTCGTTGCGCTCGGCCTTCCGCCGTGGTTGCTGGAGAAGATCGATCCGTTCCTGCGCGCGCTCGCCGATTGCGCGCGGAAGTACGACATCGATCTCGTCGGCGGCGATCTGTCGCGCGCGGAGAAAGCTGTCATCGCGATCACCGCGACCGGCTGGATCGAGAAGCGTCCGCTGCTCCGAAGCGGCGCGAAACCCGGCGACCGCATCTTCGTTTCGCGTCCGCTCGGCGCATCGCAGGCCGGGCTGCAGATGCTGCGGCAGCCGCCGCCGGGCGAGCTGCCGTACGCGCTGCGCGAGTTCGTCGAGTCGGCGATCGCGCGCCATCTCGATCCGGAGCCGGAAGTGCAGTTAGGCGTCGCGCTGGCGTCGATCGATGCGGTCAGCGCGTGCATCGACATCTCCGACGGCCTGTCGACCGACTTGCATCATCTCTGCGACGCGTCGGGTGCCGGCGCCGACATCGAGCGCGCGCGCATTCCCGTTTTTCCGGACCTCGAGCGCGCCGGTCCGCTCCTCGGCATCGACGTCCGTCACGCGGTGCTCGACGGCGGCGAGGAGTTCGCGCTGCTCTTCACATCGACGCTGCGCGAATCGGAGCTCAGCTCGCGCGTCGGGCGGCCGGTGTACGCGATCGGAAGGATCGTCGCGGAGAGAAGCGTGCGCATCGATGGCGCACCGCTCGCGGCCGGCGGATTCAATCACTTCGCGTGACGGTGGGCGAGATTCGACGCCACGGCGCAGACGAACGCGCCGATGCCGAGCGTCGTGCGCACGGCATGCGCGCGACTCCAGTTGCGCGCGAGCGATTGTGAGAGGTCGCTCGCGTAGTCGCTCGCCGGCTGCGCTTCGAGTCTCCTGTTGATCGGCACCGTGGCCATGATCGTCGTCGCGAGCACGCCGGCGAGTCCGACGGCGGTGGCGGTATCGAGCGCGCGGCGAAGCGGACGCACATTTCGTGAGCCGACCGCAAGCGTGATCGCCGTTCCGAGCGCGACGGGACCGATCGCATTGAAGTAGCCGCTGACCTGCGCGTCGGTCGCGCGGCGCTCGTCAACCGACGGCAATTCCGATTCCCAGCCGGGCATCAGTGCCGCCTCGCCGAATCCGAGGGACCCGGCGAGGAGGCCGGAGGTGGTCAGGTTGACGAATCGCAGGATCGATTCGAGGCTCCGCGTCACGCGAAAATCGTAACACTATTTGTGTACGTTTCGCGAAAAGCGCTCACTTCTGCTGCATTTTCTTCTCGAGGTCCGCGAGCCGCTTTTCCAGGTCGCGGATGCGCGCCCGCAGATCGTCGTTGTCCGGCGTGGCGACGAGCGCCTTCCACTCGGCGCCGTCGAGTGCCCCGAGGCGGTTCTGCATGTCGCTGAGGCTGAAGCTCCGCTCGAATTCGCGGACCTCGCGCTGTTCGGGAACGACGACGAGGGACTGCTTCGCTTTGTTGCGCACGATGTCGAGGCGCACGTTGTCGCCGGCTTGTTTGCCTCGCATGATCTGAAAGATGTCGAAGCCGTCGGTCAGCGGATTGCCGTCGACGGCGGTGATGACATCGCCGACGCGCAGGCCGGCCTTCGCCGCCGGTCCGTTTTCCGTGACCGACGCGACGAGAACGCCGGAGTCGCTCGGGGCGCCGAAGAATTCACGGAGCTCGGGCGTGAGGCTGGTGAGAGCGGCGCCGATGAAGGCGCGGGTCATCTTGAAGCCGGGGCCGTCGGCGATGACGATCTTGCGGTGCTCCTGAGCGAAGGCTGTCGTGACGGCCATCAGCAGCATCGCGGTGATGACGAGTTGTTTTTTCATGGTCTCCTCAGTAGTACAAAAATTGCGGACGCTGTCCGGGGTCTTCACGGTTGACGATCAGCTGGGTGCCGCCGTTCTCGAGCACGACGACTGGCCGCTGTTCGTCGGCCATGGCTTTGACCTGCTGCAGTTCGGTTTCGATGCGCTGCCGCTCGGCGCGGAGTGATTCGAGGCGTTTCTCGCGCCGGTATTCGATCGACGCGAACGATGCGGCGACCACGATCACGAGCATCGCGGCGAGGGCGAGCGTCCAGGTCGCTCTTCGCCGGCTTCCCGCCGGCTGAGAACCGGCAGTGCGTCGAAGCACGTCAGACTTGAATCGGGGCGACGCCTTCACTCGCGGCAGGCGCCGCATCGCATCGCCAATTTCTTTCTCGGTCATGATCTCCTCCGATCCACCACGGCTCGAGCTCGACCCGGAGCAGCGCGCGCGCACGCGAGATGCGCGACTTGATCGTTCCGATCCTGCAGCCCAGGGCGCGGGCGATCTCCTGATACGGCCATTCTTCGATTTCGTAGAGCACGAGCGGCGCGCGGAACTTCACCGGCAGTTTGTCGAGGGCAGCGGCGACTTTCGACCGGATCTCATCGCTCGCGACACGGTCCGTCGCTGCTTCGGATGACGGATGCGCCGCGGTGAGCATCGGCAGAAGAAGCTTCCACCGGCGTTCGCGACGGATCTCCGAGATTGCGGCATTCGTGGCAATGCGAAACAGATACGGTGCGATCGAGTCCTCGCGGCAATTTGCGATCGATCGATACAGCCTCACGAACGCGTCCTGCGCGATCTCCTCGGCCCGGTCGCGCGAGCGCGTCAGGTGCCACAGGTAGTTGACGAGCGAGTCCTGGTAGCGATCGACGAGCTCCGCGAAGTTGTCCGCGTCCATCCGTGCCTCTGAGACATGTACGCCGCAGCGGCGGATGGGTTCCCGCGCCGTTGTGCCTTCTCCGTCGACAGACGGTACCCGAAGGACGGATGAGGACGACCGGACGCTGCACACCCCTCTCGCGAAGGAGAGGGCACACGCGCTACCGGGTGCTTTCGAGCGATTTGATGCGGGTGGCGACGTCGCGGTAGTTGGTATTCAGTCCGTAGACTTCCATGAACGCCTTCTGCGCGTTCTCGTTGTCGCCGACGTCGACGTACGCCGATCCGAGGTCGTAGAGAAGGCCGAGGTGCTCTTCCTCTTTGATGTCGGGGATTTCCAGGCCTTTGCGATACCACTTGATCGCGAGCTGCGGCATTCCCTTCTCGAGGAAGCACAGGCCGAGCATCGACGCGCATTCGACGGCGCGCTTCGGGTCTTTCGACGCGAGCTGAAACTCGCCGATCGCTTCGTCGATGAGTCCCATCTCCTTGTACGCGATGCCGAGGTTGTAGTGGGTGTCGTAGTCCTCGCTGTCGAGCTGCTGCTCGACTCCCTTCTTGAACTCTTTGAAGATTTCCTCGAGCGACTGCTCTTCCTCGCTGAGCGCGATCTGTTCGCCGGCGTCTTCGACGAGCTCCGACTCGAGCTCCGCGGCGAGATCGAAAAAGTTCTCCTCGTCGGCGAAAAGATTTTCTTCCTGCGCTTTCGTGACGACCGGCGCGGGCGGTGGAGGCGGCGCGGCTTGCGGCGGCGGAGGAGGCGGCGCCGAAGCGACCGGCAGCTCGTCCTCGTCCGGAATCGCCGACAAGAGCTCGCTTTCGATTTCGACGCGCGACAGCGTCGGAGGACGCCGCGGCGCGGCTTTGGGCGGAGCGGGGGGCGGCGGGGGTGGCGGGGGTGGGGCGATGGGCTCAGGCTCGAGCTCCAGCTCGGGCTCCGGCTCGAGCGCCAGCGGCTCTTCTTCGGTCAGGTCGAGCTCCGGCGATGCGACCGCTTCGACTCCGAAGAACGGCTGCTCTTCCTCGACCGGCTCCGGCTCGCCGAGCGACAGCTCGGGCTCCGGCGACGGTTCGAACGTCAGCTCTTCGAGCGGCGCCGGCTCCTCCGCTTCGAGCGAGATCTCCTGCTCCTCGGCTGCGATCTCCGGCTCGGGTTCCGGCTCGAAAAGCGGAGCTTCGAGCTCCTCGGGCGCGCCCGTGGTCTCCATCTCGAGGCTGAACTCTTCTTCGGGCTGGACCGGGGGCGGAGGCGGCGGTGGTGGAGGCGGCGCAGCGGCGGCTTTCTTCGGCGCAGCGGCGGGCGTACCCAGCGATTGGCCGCGCGATGTGAAGTCATTCTTCACGATATCGATCGCTGCGGTATCACCTTTTTCATCGAGCAACGCGACGTACTGCAATGCCGCGGCGCGCGCGCCGCCGGTGTCGCCCTCGTCGAGCAGAATCCGATACAACTTCTCGTGCGCCGGCAGGTGTTTCGGTGCGCGCTCGATGATCGCGCGCAGGTGCTCGGCGGCTTTCTCGGCGAGGCCGTATTTCGCGAAGACTTCCGCTTCGGTGAGGTGTTCGGTGATGAAATCGAGATCGTCGCCGCTTTCGGCCGCCTGCTCGTCCGCCGCGATCTCGACAGCCGGTGCGAGGTGCGTCGGCGGCGGAGGCGCGGCGGCGGAGGTGAAGCTGCTGAGGTCCAGCTCGGAGGGCGTGCTCTCGATCTCGAGCGACATCGACGAATCTTCTTCGAGGCTTTCGATCGTCGGTATCGGCTCTTCGATTTCCATCGGCGGCGGTGCGGCCGTCTCTCTGCGGGGCGGCAGCGTATCGACGCCGCCCATCTGCGATTTCACGAACTGCAGCTTGTTGCGATGCTGCGCGTTCTGCGGCTCGCGCTGAATGAGTTTTTCGAGGACGCCGGCGGCCTGCTGGTACCGCCCCTTCGTCACATGCGCCTCGGCGAGCGTGTTCATGGACGCGAGGATGTTCGTCTCTTCGTTGAGCCGCGTGTAGGTCGCGACGAGACGCTCGAGCGTCGGAATGTGCGACGGATCGACGCGCAGAATTCGATTCAGCGCATCGACAGCCGCTCCGCGCTCGCCGCGGCCGAGAGCGCGCTCAACGATGAAGTTGAGGTTTTCGAGGGCTTTGTCGAGATTGTTCTGTTTGAGATAGAGCTCGGCGAGGGTTTCGCGCGTCGACGGCTCGTTCGGATCGGTAGCGAGCGCATTCTCGAGCGCGCTCTTCGCCGAGCTGACGTCGCCTTTGCTGAGGAGGATGCGAGCCCATGTTGCGAGGAGCTTCGGGTTGTTCTTGTTGCTCTCGAGTGCGGTTTCGACGATCTGCTGCGCGTTGTTGAAATCTTTCGCTTCGATGAGCGCGGCGACGAGCGATTCGACGAGATCGACGTTCTTTGCGTCGATCTTCAGCGCTTTCTTGAAGACCTGCACCGCTTCTTCGAGCATGCCGCGCTTGAGCAGCATGCGGCCGACGCGGTCGTACTCTTTGAGCGCCTCCCCGGTCTGACCGGCCTGCGAATGCAGATCGGCGAGCTTGACGTGCACGTTGATCGCGCCCGGATCGAGCTCGGCGATCTTTTTGTAGATCACCAGCGCGTTGCCGGGATCGCCGTGCTTGATGTAGTAGTCGGCGAGGACCTGGTACTGGCTCTTCGCCTCCATCGCCAGGCCCTGCTTGGCGTACAAGTCGGCGAGGCGCGCGTAGACCTCGAGCTTCGACGGATCGAGCTTGTTGATCTTCTTGTAGATCGCGATGGCTTTGAGGAAGAAGCCGTCCTTCGCGTAGTGATCGGCGATCTTTCCGAACGTCTTCACTGCCTCGTCGGTGCGGTTGATGCGCACCCAGAGGTCGCCGATGCGGTTCAGCGTGTTGACGTCGTTCGGATTGTCGTCGAGAAGGCGCTCGTATTCCTTGATGGCCGGTTCGATCTTGCCCTTCGCGACGAGCTTCTCCGCGTCCGCGATCACTTTGTCGCGTTTAATCGCCGCCATCGTCTCCGTCTCGCCCGAACAGTAGCATCGATTCTTCCACGCCCTCGAACGATTTCCTGTGAATGGGACTCGGGCCGTAGACCTTCAAAGCGGCCTGGTGGCCTTCCGTCGCATATCCCCGATTGTGCCGGAAATCGTATACGGGGTAGCGGTCATGATACGACTCCATCAACAGATCGCGGTAGACCTTGGCTACGACCGAGGCGGCAGCGATCGACACGCTCCTTTTGTCGCCCTCGATCAGCGGAATTTGCGGCATTTCCAGCGATTCGAGCATGACCGCGTCGAGAAGAAGTACATCGGGCCGTACGGGAAGTTGCTGCACGGCGTCGAACATCGCCAGCTTGCTCGCGCGCAGGATGTTGAGCTCATCGATCGCGTGCGGCTCGACGACGCCGATGCCGATCGCGCGCGCGCAGGAGACGATGTGGCGGCAGACCGAGACACGGTCGATGCCGTCGAGCATCTTCGAATCGTTCACGCCGATGAGCGTCGGCTCGCAATCGAGGATCACGCACGCGGCGACGACGGGACCGGCGAGACATCCGCGCCCCACTTCGTCGGTGCCGGCGATCGCCCGAAAACCAAATTCGCGGAGCCGGCGCTCGATCACCGACATTTCGGCGATGCGCGCCAGTTCCGCGAACAGGCGATCGTAAAGGTCCCGCTTTTTAGCCTTGCTTCTTTTCTTCGATACGTGCGGCTTTTCCGCGGAGGTCCCGGAGGTAGTAGAGCTTTGCGCGGCGGACTCGGCCATGGCGTTCAACCTCGATGCGATCGATCGACGGCGAATAGAGCGGGAACATTCTCTCCACGCCCACTCCGCCGGAGACCTTGCGCACGGTGAACATCTGCCGCGTTCCCCCGCCCTTGCGCGAAATGACGATGCCCTGGAACACCTGGATGCGTTCCTTGTCGCCTTCTTTGACCTTGACGTGGACCTTGACGGTGTCGCCGGGCTCGAAGTTCGGAATGTCGGTGCGGGACTCCCGCGACTCGACCAATTTCATGATTTCAGGCATGTCAGCTCCGTTTAGTTCAGCGGATTCTGTATTTTAGCAGTTGTCTGTTCTCTGTTGTCCGTAGCCTACCCCCTGACAACAGATCATAGACAACAGACAACGAGGTGGCCCGTGTAACCGGCCGCCTCTACGATTCATTCTCGATTTTTTTCAGAATCTCCCTCGCTTCGCCGTCCAGCTCAGCGATTTCGAGAAGATCGGGCCGCCGTGCCAGCGTCTCGCGCAGCGCCTGCTCCTTCCGCCATTTGCGGATGTTTTCGTGGTGTCCCGACAAGAGAATCTCCGGCACGCGGCGTCCGCGAATCTCCTCCGGCCGCGTGTAGTGCGGGTAATCGAGAATGCCTTCGTAAAACGAATCGGCGACGACGGAATCGGCATTGCCGACGACGCCCTCAACCAGCCGGCCGACCGCATCGGCCATCAGCATCGCAGGAAGCTCGCCTCCCGAGACGACGAAGTCGCCGATAGAGATCTCGTCCGGCTCCAGGATCTCGCGAACGCGCTCGTCGAAACCCTCGTAGCGGCCGCAAAGGAAAACGATCCAATTTAATGTATATAATTCATATGCTATTTCATGGTTGAAGGTGCGTCCCTTCGGCGACGTCATGATCACGTGAGGTTCGAGGTTCGAGGTTGAAGGCGAGATGGAAGAGGTTTTGGCTTGCGTCTCGGTCGAACTCTCACCTCTT